>NZ_CP143423.1:2622453-2938697 GCF_014337925.2 Roseobacter fucihabitans
TCGGTTTCGGGCAGTTCGGATACCACGAAAGGTTTGGCCCCCATGGCCAGCGCAAGTAGGGTCAGCGCCGTATCATCGGGCATTTCGGTAAAGTAACCGCCAACCTCCCAAAGCCCCGAGCCGTCCTCGACCTCAAACACACCAATGCCGGTCGGCTCGGGCATCAGGTTCTCCATCGCCGCACCAAGATTTTCGGCGGCGGCTTTGCCAGGCAGAGTCGTCAGGGCGGTGAACGTAGGCATCAGTCTCTCCGATAGCGGTCCGGGTTCGGGTAGGGCCGCGCGGCGGGAAGGTCAAGCGGGTCGGGCGCATCTGCGCGCAATCCGCGCACGAAATGCCACCCCCAGAGCGCGGAGAGCAGACCGACAAGCGCGCTGGCCGCGGCCTGCCCGTAGATCACCCCCGGCGCGCCATAGATCGTTGCCAGAAACGCCGCCGCAGGCCAGCTGAGCACCCCGTCCTTGGTCCAGTTCACCAATGTCGAGCGCCCCGGCCTGCCCAGATTGTTGAAGGCGGCATTGGACACGAACAAGGCACCGATAAAGATGAACCCGCCGACACCGATCGTCGAGAAGGCATAAAGCACCTCTGCCCCCTGCCCGGTCAGCCCGAAGGCCGCGATCACATAGGGCGTCGCCAGGAACAGCACGCCCCATGTGGCCATCGTATAGGCCAGACAGAATATCAAAGCGTCGCGGTAGGTGCTGCGCAGCCGATCATATTGCCCCGCGCCAAAATTCTGACCGAAAATGCCACCAACGGCACCTGACAGCGCAAAGACACCGCCGAAGGCCACAACCGTCAAGCGCCCCACCACAGCCCAGGCCGCCACCGCGTCATCACCAAACGGGGCCATGACGATGGTCAGGAAGTAATTCCCCGCAGGGGTCGCCATCTGCGTCGCGATCGCGGGCAAGGCGACCAGCATATAGGGGCGCAGAACCCGCGCGAGGCGGCTGCGCGAGGGTAAGGCGATTAACCCGTGCTGGTGGGCCGCGAAATAGAGCCCCAGCCCCATGAGCGCGATGCGAAAGCTGAACAATCCAATCGCCGCCCCGTCCAACCCAAGCCCCAACCCCAGGATCAGGATCGGGTCGATCACCATCAACAAGCTCCCCGACAACAACGTCACATACATCGCCTTGGCTCCGAAGCCATCCGCGCGCAGAACACCGGAGGCGATCATCCCAACGGCCATAAACACCAGCGACGGCATGGTGAAGGCGAGGTAGCGCGCAGCAAGGGCCGCCGTTTCCCCCGTGGCCCCGGCCAGCGCAATAAGGTCATGGCGCAACAGGACGACGAGCGTGGCCACCAGCCCCTGAATGGTGGCGGCAATGATGATGGCGGCCCCGGCCTGTTCGCGCGCCGCGTCGCGCTGGCCTGCGCCGATGCTGCGTGACACCAGCGCGGTCGCGGCGATCATCAGACCAACGCCGGAGGAGACGGAGAAGAACTGCACCGCAAAAGCAAAGCCGATGGCAGCAACGAGCGTGGCGTCCCCAAGCTGCGAAATCCACAGCAGGTTGGCGGCATCTACCAGAAACACGAAAGTGATGCCCATCGCCCCGGTCGCCGTCATCCGAACGACATGCCCCATGGTGGAGCCCGTCAGAAAGCGGCCTTGCGTCATTCCGCCGGGGCCGGGACCACGCGGGCGAAAATCGTCTCATTGCCCTTTTCGGGATGGCGCGGGATCATCGTGGCGAGGATCAGCGAGATGCTGGCCATACCGGCCGCCATCAGGAAAACGGCAGCGGGAGACACCAGCCAGATCAGGCCGAGCAGCACCGGCAGGAACACCGCCGCGATGTGATTGATCGTGAAAGCCACGGCGGCAGTGGGCGCGATATCGCCGGGGTCACCGATTTTCTGGAAATAGGTTTTCATCGCCAACGCCAGCCCAAAGAACATGTGATCAATCACATAGAGGAATGCGGCGACCTGAAACCCCCAGTCATAGAAATAGACGCCGCCGTAAGCCAGAAACACGCAGACCAGCCCGGCATATTCAAACACCAGCGCATTGCGTTCGCCAAAACGCGCCACGATATGCCCGAGAAAGGGGGCGACCGCCATGTTGATCACCAGGTTGATCAGATAGAGGCCAACGACCTCATGCACCTGAAAGCCGAATTTCTCGACCATCATGAAGCCCGCAAAAACCATGAAGATCTGACGCCGCGCGCCCGACATGAATTGCAGCGCGTAATAGAGCCAATAGCGTTTGCGCAGGATCATGCGTTTGATCTGCGGATGAGGGGCCTCGAATTGCGGATAGGCGATCATGGCGAAAATCGCGATGGCGACCGTGACCCCGCCCCCTGCCATAAAGACGATGTTATAGGTGAGCCCCAGCGGCTCCCACAGGATCATGATCACGAAATAAACGATGAACGTCGCCGCCGACCCAGCAGCCAGCAACCAGCCCAGGATTTGTGGCGCTTTGTCCTTGGGCAGCCATTGCAATTGCAGCGATTGGTTCACCGTCTCGTAATAATGAAAGCCCACCGAGCTGAGGAAGGTCAGGATCAGGATACCCGTAAGCTCTGGAAACCAGGCGGTGATGGCCGTGGCACAGCCCAGCAGGACCAGCGACACAAGCCCCAGCACCTGTTCGCGCATCACCATGATCACGGCGATCACACCCACGGCCAGAAACCCCGGAATTTCGCGGATCGTGTGCAGCAGGCCAATGTCGGCCCCATCAAAACCCGCGACCTCCTTGGTGAAATTATTCAGCAGCGCGTACCAGGTGAAGAACGCAATCGGCATCGCAAAGGCCATGACGAACAGCAGCGTGATGGGCCTGCGCCAAAGCGGCATGTGCCGTGCATCGGCAAGGGGAACAAATCTGGCCATGGAATTTGTCTATGCCTTTTGTCGCGACTTGGCGAGACGCAAAAGCGCAAGGGTCCTGTGCACGCACGTCAATAAAAACTCTGCGGGTCGATGTCCACGGCCAGACGCAGATCGCCCTTGAGGCGCAGCTGCGCAACCCATTTGGACAGAGCCGCTTGCAGGGGCGCGGATTTCTCCGCCTTGACCAGCAGGCGTACCCGGTGACGCCCGCGCACGCGGGCGATGGGGGCGGGCGCGGGCCCGAAAACCTGCGCTCCGATGGCGCGCAGGGGGGCGTCTTGTCGTGCCAGCGAGTTACCCGCCTCAAAGACCGCCGCCACATCCGGCCCGCTCAGAATGATCCCGGCCATGCGCCCATAGGGCGGCACGCCAGCGGCCTCGCGTTCCCGCGCCTCCGCCGCCCAGAACCGCTCCTCGTCCCCTGCCAGAATGGCACGGATCACCGGATGTTCGGGTTGATAGGTCTGCATCAAAGCAGTACCAGGTTTTTCAGCGCGCCCGGCCCGCCCCGCGACCTGGCGCATCAATTGAAACGTGCGCTCTGCGGCGCGCAGATCGGACCCTTGCAGGCCAAGGTCCGCATCAATCACCCCCACCAGCGTCAGTTTGGGAAAATTATGCCCCTTGGCGACCAGTTGCGTGCCGATGATCACGTCGGCAGCCCCCTCAGCAATCCCCTCAATCTCCGCCTTGAGGGCGCGCGCGGTGCCGTACATGTCTGAACTAAGCGTTGCAATCCGTGCTTCGGGAAACAGCGCTGCCGCTTCTTCGCCCAACCGCTCCACACCCGGACCCACCGCCGCCAAACGACCCTCGACCTCGCAGGACGGGCACACCTCTGGCATCGGTTTGCTCTCGCCGCATTGATGGCACACGAGCCGTTTGAGAAACCGGTGCTCCACCATGCGCGCGTCGCAATCATCGCACCCGATCTGATGCCCGCACGCCCGACATAATGTAATCGGGGCGTAGCCCCGGCGATTTATGAACAGCAGCGATTGTTCACCCCGCTCAAGGCGTGCGGTGACCGCGTCCTGCAATTGCTTGGAGACCCACCGATCCGAGGGCAGCTTCTCGGCCCGCATGTCGATCGCGCGCATCTCCGGCATGACAGCAGGGCCAAAGCGCGAGGTTAGTTCTAGACGCTTATACTTGCCCGCCTGCGCATTGGCCCAACTCTCCAGGCTGGGCGTGGCCGAGGCCAGCACCACCTGCGCCCCGCAGATCGACGCGCGCAACACCGCCATATCCCGCGCATTATAAAGTACGCCCTCCTCCTGCTTATACGATGTGTCATGTTCCTCATCGACCACGATCAGGCCAAGGTTCTGGAACGGCAGGAACAGCGCCGAGCGCGCACCGATCACCAATTGCGCATCCCCCTGCCCGACCATGCGCCAAATGCGGCGCCGTTCGGTCATGGTCGCCCCGGAATGCCACTCAGCCGGTTTTGCCCCGAACCGCGCCTGCACCCGCGTCAGGAACTCCGCCGTCAGCGCGATTTCAGGGAGTAACACAAGCGCCTGACGTCCCGAGCGCAGAGCCGCCGCGACCGCCTCCAAATAGACCTCGGTCTTGCCCGATCCCGTCACCCCGCGCAACAATGTGGTGCCATAGGTTTCGCTTGCAACAGCGTCCGCCAATTGCGCGGCCCCTGCCGCCTGATCCGGGGTTAGTGCCTTGCCGGGCAGCGCGGGATCAAGGCGTGCAAAAGGCAAATCGCGTGGGCTGTCCTCTTCGGCCACCGCATTCTGCGCCACCAGCCCCTTAACCACAGACGTCCCCACGCCCGCCATTTCGGCCAGCTCTTTGAGGGTAAATGCCAGATCGCCATAAGCGCTCAGCGCATCCAGAACCTTGCGCCGCGCCGCCGTCATCTTATCCGGCTCGTTCGCACCGCGCCGGTAGATTTTGCGCATCGAGGGCGGATCACCCAGCCCCGGCGCGCGCGTCGCCAAACGCAACATCGCGGGCATCGGCGTCAGCGTATAATCCGCCGCCCGCTCCAGAAAGCGGCGCATTTCCAAACGCATCGGAGCCACATCCAGCACCCGCATCACCGCGCGAATTTTCGTGCGATCATAATCCCCCTGCCCCGGCCCCCAGACCACGCCCAACACCTTGCGCGGGCCCAAAGGCACCTCGACAAAAGCGCCCAGATGGCACCCGCCCTCGGGCGCGCGATAATCCAGCGCACGCCCCAGCGGCTGCGTGGTAAGCACACCGATCAGATCACCAGGCTCGTAAAATTGCGGCAGGCTCAACAGGCAAGCTCCGGAGGAAGGGGACATTTCAGGGTTTCAGCATCGCAGATCATGCGCTAAAGCCAAGCGCAAGAGACAAACCTGTTAGCGGTCACATCAATTTTCGAAAGGAACACTACGGATGAAATTCTTTGTCGACACAGCCGACACCCAGGCCATCAGCGAGCTTAACGACCTTGGCATGGTGGACGGGGTCACGACAAACCCCTCCCTGATCCTGAAATCCGGGCGCGATATCCTCGAAGTCACAAAGGAAATCTGCGCGATTGTGCAAGGCCCGGTGAGCGCCGAAGTGGTCGCTCTGGAAGCCGAAGCGATGATCGCCGAGGGGCGCAAGCTGGCGGAAATCGCCCAGAACATCACCGTCAAACTGCCACTGACCTGGGACGGGCTGAAGGCCTGCAAAGTGCTGTCGGGAGAGGGCAAAATGGTCAATGTGACGCTTTGTTTCTCCGCCAATCAGGCGCTTCTGGCCGCCAAAGCCGGCGCGACTTTCATCAGCCCGTTCATCGGGCGGCTCGATGACATCAATCTGGACGGCATGGAATTGATCCAGGACATCCGTACGATCTATGATAATTTCGGCTTTGAAACACAGATCCTTGCTGCCTCCATTCGCTCGGTGAACCACGTGCAGGACGCCGCGCTGATTGGCGCTGACGTGATCACCGCGCCCCCCGAGGTCATCAAGAAACTCGCAACCCACCCGCTGACCGACAAGGGGCTGGAGCAGTTCATGGCTGATTGGGCCAAGACCGGTCAGAAAATCATCTGATTACCGCTCAAACTTCGGTGCCCGTGACCTCAAGGCGCTGGCACCGAACAGCAACACCCGCAACGATCTTGAGGGGGCGGGCTCATTTGAGTGCAGATTTCATAGGGGTTTTGTGATACCTGTATGAAAAAACAAAAGAGCATCAAATGAGCAGCACCCCAAAAATCGAAGACGCCCTGCGCGAGGCAATCATGTCGCGCCCCGATGTGATCCTTGAAGACAGCGATGTCATGAAGGCGCTGATTGCGGCGAATGACCGCTCTCTGGGCGATAATATCGTCGATCTGCGCGGGATCGCCATGGCGCGTATGGAAAACCAGCTGGACCGGCTGGAAAACACCCACCGCTCTGTCATTGCCGCCGCTTACGAAAACCTCGCCGGCACGCAACAAATCCACCGTGCGATCCTGCGGATGATGGAGCCTGAGACCCCGGAGGGGTTCCTGCACGATCTGGGCGGTGAAATTGGCGACATCCTGCGTGTGGATGGTATCAAGCTGGTGCTGGACTCCGGTGATCCGGACGGCGCGCTTTTCGCCAATACCCCCGATGACGTGCTGCGGATTGGCGATGCGGGGTTCATCAATACTTACCTCGGCACCAGAGGACAGAGCGGCGCCCGCAAAGTAATCCTGCGCCAGATCCAAGGGGGGACGGCGTTCATTTACGGCGAAAAAGCGGAGCAAATGCAATCCGAAGCCTGCCTGACGCTTGATCTGGGGGGGGATATGGGCGCTGGCCTGCTGGTCCTGGCCTCCTGCGATCCGCTTATGTTTGCCCCTCAACAGGGCACGGATTTGCTCGATTTTCTGGCCAGTGCCGCGGAACGAATCCTGCGCCGCTGGCTGGTATGAGCCTGATCAGCCCCGCCGCACGCGACGCGCTTGAAAACTGGCTGAGCCATCAAAGTGCCCTCAAGGGCGCGGCGGGCAACACAATCACGGCCTATCAGGGCGATGTGACCGAATTCCTCGCCTTCATCACCGAATACAAAGCCGACCAGCAGGGTCTGGCCGCCCTCGCCCGCATCAACGTGACCGACATGCGTGCCTGGATGGCACAGGCGCGCGGCACGGGACTTGGCGCGCGCTCAATGGCGCGTAAACTCTCGGCGGTAAAGGCGTTTTATCGCTGGCTGGCGGAGCGGGAGGGGTTTGAACCCACGGCCGTTCTCTCCATCCGCGCCCCGAAATTTCAGAAAAAACTGCCCCGCCCATTGGCACAGGACGCGGCGCGCAACCTCATTGACGCGATCGAGCTGCAATCGGAAAAGCCCTGGGTCGCGCTGCGCGACGTTGCCGTTGTGACGGTGCTCTGGGGCTGCGGGCTGCGGATCTCCGAGGCCTTGGGATTGCGCGGCGATGATGCGCCCCTGCCCGAAGTGCTGCGCATCATCGGCAAGGGTGGCAAGGAGCGCGTGGTGCCGGTGGTGCCTGCCGCTCGGGTGGCGGTGGATGCCTATCTGCGCGCCTGTCCGCATCCGCTTGAGACAAACGGACCTCTTTTCCATGCGGTGCGGGGGGGACCCCTTCGGCCAGGCGCGATCCAGAAAGTCATGGCCCGTGCACGCATGCAATTGGGCTTGCCCGCCAGCGCGACGCCGCATGCAATGCGGCACAGTTTCGCAACACATCTGCTGGATGCTGGCGGTGACCTGCGCGCCATTCAGGAATTGCTGGGCCATGCCTCGCTCTCCACCACCCAGACCTATACGGCGGTGGATACGGCCCGCCTGATGGAAGTTTACGAGCGCGCCCACCCAAAGGCCTGAAGGCGCTCACAGGTTTGTGCGCAATGGTGTACTGCGCGCAGCACCCCTGCCGTGCGAAGGATTTCCCTGCGGCATTCCGCCGCACATCGTATTTGAGGGATCTTCATGAGACATTTCAGCCTGAGCATTTTTGCAACCGCCCTGTCGCTGACCGCCACGGGTTCATATGCCGCCGATTGCCCGGTGGATGTGCAAAGCGCCTTTGATCTGGACGAGACACAGGTTGTCGCGCTTTATGACTGCGTCAAAGACGCCATGGCCGCTGGATATGCCAAAGAGCGCGACGCAACCGGCAGCAATTATCGCGGCTGGACCGTGACATCAACGCGCCCCGCCGTGGCTGGCCCGCATGGCAATCGCTTGCTGCAAACCTTTGCCAATGACATCGCCGCCGAAGAATACCTGAAATTTGCCGAAGAAGATGTGCAGATGCCCGTCGGGTCAATTCTGGCCAAGTAGAGCGTGAGCATCAGCAAGAAGAAGAAAGCCGCACGCCCCGGCCCGCTTTTTATCATGACAAAACTGGCAAGCGGCGGGGCCGCTGAAACCGATGACTGGCTCTATGGCGGGCTGCAACCCAACGGCAAATCGATGAAATTCAAGCAGGCGTTTTGCCATGACTGTCATGCCGCCTGGGAAGATCAGGATTTTCTGGCCTATCCGCTGGAAGAGGTCCGCCTCGCCAAGTGATGTGACGGGGACGCGACGCCAGGAAATGCCCGCTCTCATCGCGTGACGGGGTTTTTCCTTTTGCATCCGGCGGTGGCTTGCGGCAAACACAGGCTATGACTGTTCAACTGCGCGCACTCCTGGTGCACCTCTTCACCGCCACAGGTGCCGTTTTTGCAATGCTGGCCATGCTGGCCGCTGTGGATGGCGAATGGGATCTGATGTTCCTGTGGCTGGTGGTCGCGTTTTTCGTCGATGGCATCGATGGCCCCCTGGCGCGCCACTATGATGTCAAAACGAATGCGCCGGAGTTCGATGGGGTCCTGCTGGACCTTATCATCGATTATCTGACCTATGTGTTTATCCCCGCTTTCGCGCTGTTTAAGTCAGGGCTGATGGATGGCTGGACGGGATGGTTCGCCATTATCGTGATCACCTTTGCCTCCGCGCTCTATTTTGCCGATACTCGCATGAAAACCAAGGATAATTCGTTTTCCGGCTTTCCGGGGTGCTGGAATATGCTGGTGCTGGTGATTTTTGCGCTGGAGCCCAATTTCTGGGTGTCCCTTGCGATGGTCACGGTGTTGGCGATTGCCATGTTCGTACCGTTGAAATTCGTGCACCCCGTTCGCACGGAACGCTGGCGCGCTGTCACCTTGCCTGTGGCGATTGGCTGGACGTTTTTTGCCGGCTGGGCCGCCTGGGTCGATTTTCACCCACAAAGCTGGGCGCATTGGGGGCTGGTGGTGACATCAATCTACCTCGTTTTCGCAGGGATTGCGCAACAGATGTTTCCCACCGAAGGAGAGGTTTGAACCTTGCCAAAGGTGGCCTGAAAGCCCACCCTACGGTGCGTCAAATCCAACCTCTGTGTGAGCGCGTAAGGTGGGCTTTCAGGCCACCTTTGTTCAAATGAGCAATCCAGCCGCCTTTTCATGGCGCAGCAGGGCAACCTTCGTCTCCACACCCCCCGCGCCCGAAAATCCGGTAAGCCCCTTGGCCCCAAGAACCCGGTGGCACGGGATGATGATCGGGATTGGATTACCGCCACAGGCCTGCCCGACCGCTTGTGCTGGTACCTTCAGCGTCTTGGCGATATCGCCATATGTGCAGGTATCCCCAAATTTGATTGCATAGATCGCATCACAGACGTCTCGTTGAAATGCGCTCGCCCGCACCCGCAACGGCAGATCGAAACTCTCGCGCATTCCCGCATCATAGGCCTTGATCTGCCGCACGGCCTCACGCAAAATTTCCGTTTCGTCGCTTCGCGCTGAAACACCCCAGCGCAAAGCCACGATGTACCCGCCGTCCTGCGCGACGATCAGCGATCCAAATTGCGTATGAACTGTGGCTTCTAGCATCATTCGATCCTGTCCCACTGAACCCGGTACAGCAACCCGCTTATTGCGCAATCCACGTCCCCATCAAGGTCACGCCCTGACGTGCCCAGGCTCAGTCGTTCCTGATCACGAGGGGGCGGCGTGGCGCACCGCCGGACCCTCATCCCTATTCATGCGATGGCGCTGTCGCACCGCGCACAAACGCCGGGGTGGGTGTGATCCCCGACATCCGGCAGAACCTTCCAGCAGCGCGCGCATTTCTCGCCCGTCGCCTTTTCAAGGAAGACGCCCTTGATAACCGCTACTTTCACTGAAGCGTCCAAACCTGGTGGGTTTTCTATGGAGAAACTAGCGTCTGAGGTCACACATACATCAGAAAATTCTTTTTCAGAAATATATCCCTCAATATACATTTCATAACACCTTCTGTCTTCATCCAAATAGAAGTGAACTGTCGGCTTAACTTCGAGGCTAGAACCAATTTTTTTGTCCTGCCGCCAATGTTCGATTTCTTCTGTTACAGCTTTCCGCACTTGTCGGATGTAAATCCAGCGGCGACCCAAATCTTCATTGAGCCACTCGCTCGGTGTTTCGGCGAAATCCGTCAGATGAACCGAACTATCCGTACCGGGGAAGCGCTCCAACCAGACCTCTTCCATGGTGAACACCATGATCGGTGCCAGCCACGTCGTCAGCCGATGGAACAACAGGTCCAGCACTGTGCGCGCGGCGCGTCGCTCCGTCGTATCGCCATCGCAATAGAGAACATCCTTGCGCACATCGAAGTAAAACGCTGATAAATCCACGGTCGCAAAGGTAAAGACCGCCTGAAACACGCCTTGAAAATCAAACCGCGCGTATCCCTCGCGCACGGTCTTGTCCAGCTCGGCCAGACGGTGCAGCACCCAGCGCTCCAACTCGGGCATATCGCTCGGATCCACCCGATCCGCCTCGCTGAAATCATTCAATGACCCCAACATATAGCGCATGGTATTGCGCAGGCGGCGATAGCTGTCGGACACACCTTTGAGGATTTCGGCCCCGATCCGCTGGTCCAGCGTGTAATCCGTCTGCGCCACCCAGAGCCGCAGGATATCCGCGCCATATTGCTGCACGATCTTCTCCGGCACGATGGTGTTACCCAAGCTTTTGGACATTTTCATGCCCTTTTCATCCAGCGTGAAGCCATGCGTCACGACATTGCGGTAAGGCGCGCGTCCGGTGGTTCCCACTGATTGCAGCAATGACGAATGGAACCAGCCGCGATGCTGATCCGTACCTTCCATATAGACATCCGCGATGCCGTCCTCGGACCCATCCGCCCGGTCGCGTAAGGTAAAGGCGTGGGTTGAGCCAGAATCAAACCACACATCCAGAATATCGGTGACCTGATTGTAGGCGTTCGGATCAACGATGCCGGTCAGGAACCGCTCTTTGGCCCCCTCGGCGTACCATGCATCCGCGCCCTCGGCCTCGAAAGCCTCCACGATACGCTGGTTCACATCCGCGTTGCGCAACAGGAAATCATCGGCTGTGGGCAAGACGCCCTTCTTGGTAAAACACGTGAGCGGCACACCCCAGGCACGCTGGCGCGACAACACCCAATCGGGGCGCGCTTCCATCATCGAATGGAGGCGGTTACGCCCGGATTTCGGCGTCCAGTTGACGTTGTCGATTTCTGTTAACGCGCGCTCACGGATGGTGGTGCCGTGCATGTCCAGCCCATCGCCCACCGGCTTGTCGATGGCGGCAAACCACTGCGGCGTGTTGCGATAGATTACCGGCGCTTTGGAGCGCCAGGAATGGGGATAACTGTGCTTGATCTTGCCGCGTGCGAGCAGCCCACCGACCTCCGCCAGCTTGTCGATCACGGCGGCGTTGGCATTCCCCTCCTTGCCGTTTGGTTTGAGGATGGCCTTGCCGCCAAAGAACGGCAGATCATCGCGGAACCGTCCGTCATCATTGACGTTGTAAGTGATCACGTCCTGCAGCATGCCCAGATCGCGATAGAGTTCATATTCCTCCATCCCGTGGCTGGGCGCGCAATGCACAAACCCGGTACCTTCATCATCGGTCACGAAATCAGCGGCGCGGAAATCGCGGATCTCGTCCCATTCGCCATCACTGTCTTCGGCTCCGGCCAACGGGTGTGAGAGGGTAATGCTTGCAAGCTCTTCGCTGCTCACGTCACGCACCCGGCGATACATGCCTTCTTCAAGGCGCGCATGGGCCATTACATCAGCGGCGCGATTATCGGCTAGCAAATAGCGGTCGCCGACAGAAACCCAAGATTCTTCGGGACAGCCTGTTACTTCATAAAGTCCGTAGGAAATATTCTCCCCGTAAACCACCGCCTTGTTGGACGGCATCGTCCAGGGTGTTGTCGTCCAAATCACGACGTATGCATTCTGTAAATCTTCAATACCTAGGACGCCGGGGATTTTCGGCTCTGGCGCAAAATCTATCCCAGCAACCGCACCCTCATTGATCACCACCTTAAACTTCACCCAAACCGTAAAGCTTTCCTTGTCGTGATACTCGACCTCCGCCTCGGCCAGTGCGGTCTGCTCAATCGGCGACCACATCACGGGCTTGGACCCCTGATAAAGCGTGCCGTTCATCAGGAACTTCATGAACTCCTCGGCAATTACCCGCTCGGCATGGAAATCCATCGTCAGATACGGATCAGCCCAATTCCCCGTGATGCCCAAACGCTTGAATTCCTCTCGCTGGATGTCCACCCAACCAGCCGCAAATTTCCGGCATTCCGCGCGAAAATCATTGATCGCCACATCGTCCTTGTCGCGCCCCTTCTTGCGGTATTGCTCCTCGATCTTCCACTCGATGGGCAAACCGTGGCAATCCCAACCGGGGATGTAGCGCGCATCAAACCCCATCATCTGATGGCTGCGCACGATCATATCCTTGATCGTCTTGTTCAGCGCATGCCCGATGTGCAAATGCCCATTGGCATAGGGCGGCCCGTCATGAAGCGTGAAACTCTCCCGGCCTGATTTCTCCCGCAACCGATCATAAATCCCGATCTGCTCCCAGCGCGCCAGCCACTCGGGCTCACGCTTGGGCAGTCCCGCGCGCATCGGAAAATCCGTCTTCGGCAGGTTCAAAGTTGATTTATAGTCGAGCTTTTCAGGGGTGTCGGTCGTGTCGGCGCACATTGCGGGCGTCCTTCGGATAGGGTGTGGAACAGGAAAAAGCGGTCGGTGCGAGGGTCTCAAACACCTTGGCCCGGCGTCTCAACTCTCAGAGCGCCGGGGATATAATTCGTATGATGATCGCACAAACGTATCGCATGCAAGCCTTATAGGCAGAGAGACCAAGACGAACAAGACCCAAGACCAACGCGCCGTAAGGTGGGCTTTCAGGCCACCTTTGCACTGCCTCACGCGTTCACATGCGCCCAGACGGCCGACATCACCACCGACCCCTCGCCAACGGCCGAGGCCACGCGTTTGACCGACCCCGCGCGCACATCGCCCACCGCAAAAACACCAGGACAGGACGTCTCATATTGCGAGCGCGCCTGGGCATCTCCACCCGTCTGAACGAAACCCTTGCCATCCAGGCCGACCAGCCCGGACACCCACTCTGTATTGGGCGCGGCACCCACCATCACAAACAACGCCGCCGTGCGCAGATCCCAGTCCTGCCCCGAGGCCTTGTCACAGATCGTAATCCGCTCCAGCCCTTCCTGCCCGTGCAAGCCAATCACCTCCGTGCGCGTATGCACGGTAATACGCGGATGCGACGTGAGGCGCTGCAACAGATAATCCGACATCGACGCGGCCAGCGACTCGCCTCGGATCAACACATGCACATGCCGCGTGCTGCGCGCCAGAAACATCGCCGCTTGACCCGCCGAATTGCCCCCGCCGATCACCGCGACCTCGCCGTCCCGGCAATAGCGCGCCTCGACCTCCGTGGCGGCATAATAGACGCCCGCGCCCTCAAACCGCTCCAACCCCTCCAACGGCAGCTTGCGATATTGCACGCCAGTGGCCACGATCAACGCTTTGGCGCTCACTTCTTGATCATCATCCAGCATGACATGAAACCACGCATCCTCACATCGCCGCAACGCCACGGCACGGCGCGGCACCGAAAACCGCGTGCCGAATTTCATTGCCTGCACTTCCCCGCGCCCGACCAGATCACCGCCCGAAATCCCCGTGGGAAAGCCCATGTAGTTCTCGATCCGGCTCGACGTGCCAGCCTGCCCGCCGATCGCCATATCCTCAAGCACCAGCGCGCTCAGCCCCTCGGCACCCGCGTAAACACCCGCCGCGACACCGGCCGGCCCCCCGCCCACGATCAGCACGTCAAAGGCGCTGTCCTGTGATACCTCAAGGTACAGCCCCAGAGCCTTGGCCACCCCGCGCGGCGTCGGCGGGTCAATCTTATGCGCGCGCCCGAAAATCACCCCCGGCTGCGCCGCACCGACCACGCATTGCGCCGCCAGGGCCAGCGCCTCCTGCGATGTCACTTCGATCTCACGGTACGGGATCCGATTGCGCGCGGCGAAGCTGGCCACATGGCGGATGTCCCGGCTGATCTCGGAGCCGATCAACGTCAGAGCGGAATCCGATTGCTCCACGGCGCGCCTGCGCCGTGCAGCCATTACGGTCACGATGATATCACTCATTTCCGGCAAATCCGACATCAGGCGCAACACATCATCTCGCGGCACACAAAGCACCTGACTGTCCTGCACCGCCCGCGCGCCCGCCATGGACACCCCGCCGGAGAGGAATTGCAGATCCCCGAAAAACTGGCCTTCGTTCAGGGTCGCAACACCAATCCGCGCCATCGTAGTGGGATCGACCGCCTCGATTTCGCCGCTCAGCACGAAATGGAGCAGATCCATCCCCGTGCCCGGCTCCTGGACAAACTCACCGGATTTGAAATCAAAGACCTCACCGCATTTTTCAAGTGCTGCGACATGCGCAGGCTCCAGCGGCCTGCGGATCATCGTGGCCAGATCGGCGGCGAAACTTTCCATGACACTCTCTCCTCACAGCAGGCGCGCCTGCAACACGTGTTTCAGGATTTTGACGAGGTCGAGAACAAACCGCCAAGGCTCCTTTTGATTATATCGCGCGTTTTCGGCTTTTTTCCAGCAACGAACGGCAAGGGGCGACAGACTTCCATCGCCGCGACGCCAACGCGCGCCGTCAAGGCGCCGTTCACGAGGCCCTCGCCAAAACGGCGCGACAATTTGCCGATGATCGATCCGCCCAGGATTGGCTCCAGCAGGTCATCGCCGACGGCCACCGCCCCCGTCGCCACCAGATGCGCCATTACCGCGCGGGTCAAACGCCACCCGCCCAACAACCCGGAACGCCCGCCGTAAACTTCGGCAATCGCCCGGATCATGCGCAAATTCGCGGTCAGCGCGGCGGCGACATCCGCAAAGGCCAGTGGCACAAGGGCCGTGACCGTCGCCACCTGCCGGGCTGCCGCCTCAATCTGGCGCGAGGCGGCCACATCCAGCGGGCCGAGAATTTCGCGCTCCGCCAGCATCAACAGGCTCGCGGCATCCATTTGATCACCCCGCGTCTGGGCAAAGCGGTCCCGGCCCCAACGGGTATCTTCGCGCCCCTTATAGAGCGCGATGAGCCGGTCACTGACATCGCGCGCCGCACTCAAATCATCAGCTTCACGCGCGCTATCCGCGGCATGGCGTAACCCATCAAGACGGCCTAAACGACCCAGGGCCGCAATTTCGCGCAGACATATCGCGGCCAGAACCAACACGAACCCCGCCGTCAGCGCCATGACGCCCCAGCCCAGCAACGGGTGGCGCGCGATCAAGCCGCTGAGGTATTCCCACATGGCGATGGAGACCAGCGCCCCGACCAACCCAGCGGCCAGCCCCCAGAACCAGCGCGCCAGCCGCGAGGGACGCCCCAGCGCCAGCGCCGCCGCGCGCTGCATCGCCTGCCCCTGTGGGCCGTCGCTCTCGAGATCAGGCACCGGGGCGGCATCCGCCACCGATACGGGTGTCGCGTCCTTTTCGAGGTCGATCAGTACCGGGTTGGTATTTGCCATTTTTTCTGAAGCTGCTTTTGTTTGTTCCACTCAAAGCGGATGTCGGGCAGGCCTACGTCATTTTCGCTGCCGTCGGTGCGCTCCATCTCGACGAACCCGCGCAGACCGTAAAATCGGGTCGCGCCGAAATTCGCCACATAGCTCCAGAGCGTCAGCGTTTCGCACTCTTGCTTGGCATCTTCGATCAGCGCCGTGCCAACCCCCTGATCCTGAAAATCGGGCAGGACATAGAGCGCGTGAATGTCTTTTTCATAGCGCGCAATGAAGGCGACGACCTTGCCATCGGCCACGCCAAGCTTGATCCATCCCGCCTTGATCATCTCTTCGGCATACATGATTTCTTCGGCCGCCGAATGCATGCGCGGCAGCCAGGGCATCATGTCATTTGACGCTGACAAAATGTCGCCCACCTTGCCGGCATCCAGAAGTCGCGCGGGTTTTATCGTGATCGTGATCATAGCCTATCCCCTAAAAGGAATTCGGCTGCCTTATCAAGTCGGATATGCGGCGGACCGTCGCCGGGACGCAAAGTAAGTGGCTGTGGTGCGAAATTCATCACACGATAGTCCTGATCGAGCCATTTTTCGGCTCCCTGACGCGCCGCTGTTAACAAATGGTTAGGATCTTGCGGCAAATCACCGGGGTAGAACGCGGCCTGTTTGCCGGTATCCAGCAGCTTGCCACGCACCACATCGAGCGGCGCGCCTGCGTGCGTCATCGTATCCTCAGTCGTGGCGCGCAGGGCGGCAATGGCCAGCGCAGAGGTTTGCGCCCCGGCAAAACGGGCGCGCTCCGTGGCCTCGCGCAAAAGCGCCTGCATGATGGCGCTGAGGCGCGCGTGCTGTTTGTGGTGCAGATGATCGGCTTTGGTGGCGGCAAAGAGAATCTTCTCCACGCGCTTACCCTGAAAGATCTGGCTGAGGAAAGCGTTGCGACCGGGGCGGAAAGCACCCAGAATATCGGCCATGGCCCCGCGCATGTCCTCCACCGCACGCGGCCCCTTGTGGATCGCACCCAGCGCATCCACCAGCACGACCTGGCGGTCGATGCGCGCAAAATGATCGCGGAAAAACGGGCGCACGACTTCGCGTTTATAGGCCTCATAGCGGCGGTTCATCTCGCGCAGGAGCGAGCCGCGCGGACCCGTGTCCTCCCCGCGCAAGGGCGCGAAGGTCAAAACCGGCGAGCCCGCCAGATCGCCCGGCAACAGGAACCGCCCCGGCGTGCAGTCATAGAACCCTGCATTCCGCGCGGCGTTCAGATAGGTGGTGAAGGCCACCGCGAGCGCCTTGGCGGGGGGTTCGTCCAGACGCGCGGTAGGATCGGTTTCGCGCGCCAGGGCGGCGAACTCGGCCCCCTCAGGGCGATCTTGCAGCCGCGCCAGTGTTTCACGCGACCATTCGCCATAGGATTTATCCATCAGCGCCAGATCGAGCAGCCATTCGCCCGGATAATCGACGATATCAACATGGATGGTACGCGGCCCCTGCAAGCCTGCCAGCAACCCCGCGCGACGCACCCGCAGCGACAGGCGCAATTCGGAAATCGCGCGTGTGCTGTCAGGCCATTGCGGCGTGCGCGCCGTCAGTTGGGACAGATGCGTTTCATAATCAAAGCGCGGCAGGGTATCATCGGGCTGCGGTTGCAGGAATGCCGCCTCAATGCGCCCCTCCGCAGCCGCCACCAGATGCGGCATACGTCCCCTGTCCAGCATATTGGCCACCAGCGAGGTAATGAAAACGGTCTTGCCCGAGCGCGCCAGCCCCGTGACACCGATGCGGATCACGGGCTCAAAGAGCGCTTCGGTGACCGTGTCCTGCACCGTTTCGATCTGGCGCAGAACCGTATCGGCGAGTGACGTGAGTATCAAAACCAGACTGCCCTTGCGGTTGAATTACCCGCTACATAGGCTTTGGCGCGCGCGCCTGCCAGAGCGAAGAAAGCCATTTGACGCAAAACCCGTCACAGGCTAGGGGCTGGCCCATGCCCCGTTATGCTTTGAAAATCGAATATCACGGCGCGCCCTTTGCCGGGTGGCAACGCCAGAACGACCAGAAAACGGTTCAGGGGGCCATTGAAGACGCCCTGGCCCGGCTGGAGCCGCGCGCCCATACGATTGCCGCCGCCGGGCGCACCGACGCGGGGGTGCATGCGCTGGCGCAGGTGGCGCATTGCGACATGGAGCGGGACTGGGATCCGTTTCGTTTGTCCGAGGCGCTGAATTATCATCTCAAGCCCGCGCCGGTGGCGATTGTTGATTGTGCGCAGGTCGCTGCGGATTGGCACGCAAGGTTTTCCGCGCTTCAGCGGCGCTATCTGTTCCGCATCCTGATGCGGCGTGCGCCCGCCACGCATCAAAGCGGTCTGGTGTGGCAGGTCAAACAGGACCTGGACGTAGCGGCCATGCGCGAGGGGGCGGCGCATTTGATCGGACGACATGATTTCACCACCTTCCGCTCAACCATCTGTCAGGCCGAAAGTCCGACCAAGACGCTCGATCATCTAGAGGTACGTTCAGTGGAAACGCCCGCTGGACCGGAAATACATTTCGACGTGCGCGCGCGGTCCTTCCTGCACAATCAGGTGCGCAGCTTCGTGGGTACGTTGGAGCGTGTGGGGGCCGGGTCCTGGCACCCGGACCAGGTTGGTGTGGCATTGCAAGCCCGAGATCGCGCGGCCTGTGGTCCCGTCTGTCCGCCGCAAGGTCTCTATCTGGCGCATGTTGACTATAACATAGCGCCATTTGAGAGCGCGTAAGGTGGCCTGAAAGCCCACCCTACGGTGGATGATCGCTATCGGCGCGCCCCTTCGATGGCCAGTCGCACGTGGGGTGGTGTTTTGGGGGTGCCTGGGATGTTGCATTTCTTTATGCCAAGCATGGGATCAGGCCATCCTGGTCCAGAGGAAGCAGGCCGAAACAGCTGGCGCGCAGACTGCCCGGATGGCACACCCTGCTCGCCTGGGCCACCCTTCTGGCTTGACAGTGCAATTTCGGCTCTGCGCCCTGTTGGGAGATCATATGCATCAAAAAACAGGCCTTTAGGGGCTGAATTTGAATCAACTAGTGACGTCTTCGATAAGGCTGATCGCCTCAAACGTGGCCTTCGTCATATCCAGGATCGTTTGGAGGACGGGGTTGCCTTGCAGTATTCCAACCTCGTCAAAAAGGATGTCAGCGGTAGGTTCCCCATAGCGCTCCACTGTCACGCCCCCACCGCCAAAAGCAGCAACACGGCAAATTCCGCCAGGTTGGACAGTCGCGACGACCTTTCCTATGACAATGTTATTGGGGGCACGCAGATTCCAACATGTTATGGTCTGGGGCACCGTGACCGGGAGCAGGAGCCTGTGTTTATTTCTGGCGTCAAGCTTGCCAAGATGCCACAAAAGACCACCGGAGGATTTGTAAGGTCCTATCGTGTCTATGGTGATGTCTTTGATGCCAGGAACACAGACCTCCAGAGCAGCGTTGCGCCCCTTTCCCTTGCTCTTACCGGCAACGACCTCTGGCTCTGTGCGAAACGACGCGACGAGGTCTTCCCTCGTCTCAGCAATGGGGAAATGAACTCTTTTGTTATCAGCGCCGACAATCGCGGACGCAGTGTAGTCAAGAGAGCTTCTCAGGTTGTGAACAATATCGCCCAAAGTCAGAAGAATTTGGGCTGGGGAGAGGTTGAACAGACACGACACGGAGGAACTGAGTAGAGGTATCCGTATCCTCCTCAATGACGGTTTTGCAGAAGTCGGTTTTAAGGCACTCAATCCAGAGCTGGTGAAACTTATTGATGTGCTCAGCAGCCCAAATGTGCTTTAACTTCGCGTGAAGAAGTCGGTCATCGGAGGCAATTTTTTCAAAAGTTAGTTTTGAAGCCACCGTAAAAAAACCTCTTGGATTAAAACCGAAGCCTCACAAAGACGGCTCGGTGTCATCCAAAAGTCAATCCAAGTCGGACCAATCATCCAGTAAACGGGCGATCCATGAGCGGAACTCAGGCCAGTCCTGTAACAGCCCGCCGATAGGTTAAACGTCTGCCCTCAGCGCCTTTGAATACGGTGTTGGCGCGCATGGTGCCGTCAACGTCATTTGCCATCCGGTGATTGTAACGAAACTCAAACTCGACTGTTTAGTTATGCAAATGTTGTTTGCCGCAGCGCAACGCCCTTGATGCCGCGCTTGAAGTTAAAAAACTTCAAGCGTGCCAGTTGTCCCCCCAAGATCAAGCGATATGCAAGCGGATTGGCGTCAGGCAGTCACACACCCGCATTCATACCTTTTCCTGTGTATATTTGCGCAATTCCGCCCGCGCCACCTGACGGCGGTGCACCGCGTCCGGCCCATCCGCAAAGCGAAGCGCGCGCTGCCAGGTCCAGGCCATGGCCAGCGGTGTGTCCTGGCTGATGCCCTGCCCGCCGTGCATCTGCATCGCCTCGTCGATGACCTTGAGCGCCATGCGTGGGGCCACGACCTTGATCTGGCTGATCCAGGGGGCCGCGGCGCGCGCATCGCCGCGGTCCATCATCCACGCCGCTTTCAGACAGAGCAACCGCGCCATTTCGATCTCCATCCGGCAGTCGGCGATGATATCGAAATTCGCGCCCAGCTGCGCCAGCGGCTTGCCAAAGGCTTCCTTGTGAAGCGAGCGGTTGCACATCAACTCCAGCGCCGCCTCCGCCTGACCAACCGAACGCATGCAGTGATGAATGCGCCCCGGCCCCAGCCGTCCCTGCGCGATCTCGAACCCGCGCCCCTCCCCGAGCAACAAGCTCGCGGCAGGCACGCGCACATTCGTGAAGCGGATATGCATATGACCGTGGGGCGCGTCATCATGGCCAAATACATGCATCGGTCGCAGAGTTTCGATGCCGGGCGTGGCGACATCCACCACGATCATCGAATGACGCTGGTGTTTGGGGGCATCCGCGTCGCCGGTGCGCACCATCACGATATAGACCTTGCAGCGCGGATCGCCAGCGCCAGAGGCCCAGTATTTCTCGCCATTCAGCACATAATCATCGCCGTCGCGCACACAGGACATGGCGATATTCGTGGCATCTGAGGAGGCGACCTCCGGCTCGGTCATCAGATACGCGGAACGGATCTCGCCCTCCAAAAGCCGCGCCAGCCACTCTTGTTTCATTGCCTCAGTGCCATACCGCTCAAACACCTCCATGTTGCCGGTATCGGGTGCGGAACAGTTGAACACCTCCGCCCCCATCGGCGTACGGCCCATTTCCTCCGCGAAATAGGCGTATTCCACTGTGCTCAACCCGAACCCCTTGGCACTGTCGGTCAGCCAGAAGTTCCATAGCCCCGCGGCCTTGGCCTTTGCTTTTAACCCCTCCAGAATCTCCGCCTGCCGGTCGGTATATTGCCACCGGTCCCCCTTGCCGATCTCGCCGTGGTATTCAGCCTCCATCGGCATCACCTCATCGCGGATCATGCTCGCCACGCGGGCCAGCAGATCACGGTTTTCCGGTCTCATCGCAAAATTCATATCCATGACCCATCTCTCCCTGGCGACAATCGGGGCTTTCCCCGCCCGCGCAGGTTTGCTTAGATCGCGCCATATTGTCCATGCCGCATGAAGGGTTTCGCGATGCATGCCTATGATCACGACGAATTGGAAACCTATCTGGCGGCCCATGTCGCGGGTTTCACCTCGCTGGATGACATGGTGAAATTCTGTGACGGGCAATCCAACCCGACCTACCGGATCACCAGCAGCGCAAATGCCTTTGTGCTGCGCGCCAAACCACCGGGCAAATTACTCAAATCGGCCCATGCGGTGGACCGCGAATACCGCGTGATGCAGGCGCTGAGCGCGACCGATGTGCCGGTGCCAAAGGTCTATCACCTCTCAGAGGATGACACGCCTATGGGTACGCAATTCATGGTGATGCAGATGGTGGCGGGGCGGATTTTCTGGGATCCGGCGCTGCCCGACCTGGACGCCGCCGCCCGCACGCGCGCTTACGGGGCGATGAACAAGGTGCTGGCCGATTTGCACAGCATCGATCCCGACGCCATCGGGCTGTCGGAATACGGCAAGCCCGGCAATTATTTCGCGCGCCAACTCACGCGCTGGTCCGGGCAATATCATGATACCGCGACGCAGCCGCGCCCGGATGCGGACTGGATCATCGCCTGGCTGAACGATCACATGGTCGCCGATGACGGGGCCGCAAGCATCGTGCACGGTGATTTTCGCATCGACAACATGATCTTTGACCCTGAGGCCGAAGAGGTCATCGCCCTCCTGGATTGGGAGCTCAGCACTTTGGGCCATCCGCTGGCCGATCTGGCCTATCAATGCATGCACTGGCGCTTGCCGCACGCTGGGCATTTCCGCGGTCTGGGCGGGGTGGATCGCGCGGCCCTCGGGCTGCCCGATGAGCAAACATATGTTGCGAGCTATTGTGAGCGGCGCACCATCCCATTGCCCGATCACTGGACGTTTTATGTGGTCTTTTCCTACTTTCGCCTGCTGGCCATATTGCAGGGCGTCTTGCGGCGCGGGCTGGAGGGGAATGCGTCCAACCCCAAGGATGCAGGGCGTCTGAGCGATATCATTGACCTCATGGCACATGACGCGCGCACTCTGGCACAACAGAGCTGACATGCGCAAAACCATCGAATATTTCTATGCCTGCCATTCGGTCTATGCCTATCTCGGCGCGGGCCGGCTTGCGGAAATTGCCGCGCAAAAGGGGGCAGAAATCATCCACCGCCCATTTGATTTCGACCCGGTCATGGCGGCGGCCGGTGGCGCGCCTTTTGGCAAACGCCCCAAGGCTCATATGGATTACTTCTTTGGCCGCGAACTGCGGCGGTGGGCCGAGTACCGCGACCGCGCGATGATCCAGCACCGCCCCATGTGTCACGATAACCCGCTCGCCCTTGGCAATGGCGCAATCATCGCCGCGCAAAACGCAGAACTGGACGCGGATGCGCTGTCGCGCGGGTTGCTGGCGGCCCATTGGCGCGATGATGCCGATCTCGCCGCGCCCAAGACGCTGCACACCATCGCCGCAGGCCTCAACATGGACGGTGCGATGCTGCTCGAAGCCGCCAAAAGCAGGGACGTTCAACACCAGCATGGCACCAATACCGATGAGGCCATCGCGCGCCATGTGATCGGCTCGCCGACATATTTCGTGCAGGGCGACATGTTTTACGGGCAGGACCGGCTGGAGCTGGTGGCGCGCGCCCTCGATACGCCCTTCGCCCGATGAACGGATCACAGCCCTTGACCCGGCCCCGTCACCCGTGCTCCACAAACAACAACAGGGCGCGGACATCATGACACAACACACAACATATGACGTGATCATCATCGGCGGGGCGATCTATGGCTCCAGCGTCGCCTGGTGGCTGAGCCGGATGGCAGGGTTTCAGGGCCGGGTGCTGGTCATTGAAAAAGACCCCACCTATGAACACGCCGCCACGAGCCACACCAACAGCTGCATCCGCCAGCAATTCTCCAACCCGACCAATATCGCCGTATCGCAATTTGGGGCGCATTTCATCAAGAATTTCCAAGCCTTCATGGAGGGTGCCGACGCCCCCAGGCTGACCTTGCAAAGCTATGGTTATATGTATCTGGCCGATACGCCCGAATTTGCCGATACCCTGCGCCAAAGCCAAAAAGTTCAAGCCCAACTCGGGGCCGGAACCAAGTTCATGACGCCAGAAGAGATCGCCGCAGATTACCCGTTCTACATGCTGGAGGATATTCTTGGGGCGAACCACAATCTGGTGGACGAGGGCTATTTCGACGGTGGCACCATGTTTGACTGGTTCAGACGCATGGCACGCAAGAACGGTGCGGAATATGTAACGGATGAGGTCACCGCGATCGCCCGCAGCGCCAGCGCGATCACCGGTGTCACCTTGAAATCCGGCGCGACGCTGTCCTGTGGCACGGTGGTGAATGCCACCGGCACGCGCGGGGCATTGACCGCGCGCATGGCCGGGCTCGACATCCCCGTGGAGCCGCGCAAGCGCTACACCTACATCTTTGACGCCGCCCACCCGCTGGCGCGTGATCTGCCGCTGACCATCGATCCTTCGGGCGTGCATATGCGCTCTGACGGGCGGTATTACCTCGCAGGGGGGCCACCCGATGCAGACCCCGCCGTGGATCACAATGATTTCACCGCCGATCACGCGCTGTGGGAAGAAAAATTCTGGCCCATCATCGCCACCCGCATTCCGCAGTTCGAACGCATCAAGCTGATCAATATGTGGGTTGGGCATTACGACTATAACACGCTGGATCAGAACGCGATCATCGGCCCGCATCCGCAGGTGAGCAACTTCATGTTCCTCAACGGATTTTCCGGACATGGGCTGCAACAATCCCCCGCTCTGGGGCGTGGTCTGGCCGAGTGGATCGCATATGGTGAATACCGCAGCCTCGACCTTGCGCCCTTCCATGTGGAACGCGTATTCAGGGGCGAGAAATTCTTGGAAAAGGCCGTGATCTGATGGGCCGGGAGGGACAGATATGAAACTGGTTTTGACAGGGGCCGCGGGCCGGTTGGGCTCTTATTTGCGCGAACCGCTTGCGGCGATGTGTGATGCGTTGATCAGTACAGATATCGTCAAAGACATCGGCACGCTCTATCCCGGCGAGACCTATATCCGCGCCGATCTGGCCGATATGGCGCAAATCGCACCGGTGCTGGAAGGCGCGGATATGGTGATCCACTTCGGGGCCATCGTGGATGAAAAGCCGTTTGAGGAACTGCTCGGGCCCAATTTCGTCGGCTCCTATAATATATGGGAGGCCGGATATAAGGCGGGCGTGAAACGAATTGTTTATGCCTCCTCCATCCATGCGGTGGGCATGCATCTGAAAACCGATGGTATTGGCGTGGATGCCGAACATCGCCCCGATACGTTTTACGGCCTGGCAAAATGTTTCACCGAAGATCTGGGCCGCATGTATTGGGACAAACGCGGGATGGAATCGGTGCATCTGCGCATCCTCTCCTGTGCGCAGGTCAATAACGCCCGTGCGCTGGGAACCTGGCTCAGCTACGACGACCTGATCCAATTGGTCACCCGCGCGATTGACACGCCATCCGTTGGGTTCACCATCGCCTACGGCGTGTCAAACAATGACCGCGCGCCGGTGAATAACGCCAAGGCCTCCTTTCTCGGCTACCGCCCCAAGGATAACGCCGAATACCTCGCCGCGCAGGTCCTCGCAGAGGCCCCCCCGGTCGATGTCACCGACCCCGGCGAAATTTGTCTTGGTGGACCCTTCGCCAAGGTCGATCTGGGGCAAAGCGGCATGGCCCATCTGAATGTGATCGATGACCGCAAAGAAACCTGAGTGCGCAGCCCTCTATGCCCCAACAGGCTTGGTGATACGGCAAAGGTGAACACCCCATCCGCGTTACCACTCATGTCAAACGGCACGCCAGCGTGATATGCTCAACCCTGCGGCAGGTGTTTGCGCCCCGCAGTGTCGCGCCACCAACAGGAGCCCCGTGCCATGCCCGTTGATGTTATTGCCGGATCAAGCCCGCTTATCCTCACCTTTTCTCATGCAGGCACAGAGATCCCGCAGTCGATCCACGCACGCCTCAACGCGACGGGGTGCTGCCTGACGGATACGGCCTGGCATGTCGACCGGCTGTACCGCAGTGTCGTGCAGGACGTGACGGTGGTGCGCGCGAATTATCATCGCTATGTTTGTGATGTTAACCGCGATCCGGATGGGAAATCACTCTATCCGGGCCGCTTCACCACAGGGTTTGTGCCCTTGACCACTCTGGACGGAGATCCCATCTGGCACAACCCGCCAGGCACAAAAGAAGCAGCGACCTGGCGCTCGGCCTTTCATGCCCCCTACCACGCGGCGATCTCCGCACAGATCGCACGCGTGCGCGCAAAACACGGGTTCGCCATCCTCTATGACTGCGACGCCACCCGCTCACATATCCCAAAACTATTTGAACACACGCTGCCCGATTTTAGCATCGGCACCTTCATGGGAACCACCTGTGATCATAAAATCACCGCGCAAATTGCCAGCATCTGCATGAAGGCCCCCAATTACACGAGCGTTGTGAATGGACGTTTTACGGGCGGGTGGAGCACGCGTCGCCATGGCAATCCCAAACTCGGTGTGCATGCGTTACAAATGGATCTGGCGCAATCGACCTATCTGACAGAGGAGCGGGACCCCTGGCTTTACGATGAGGCCAAGGCAGCCCCCCTGCGCAAGGTTCTTGCTGATGTTCTGGGCTATCTGCAAGACTGGCGACCGGCCTAGGCTTCCGAAGGAGCAACAGGTCAAAGGCGCGCCATATGGCGCGACCTTTGAAATTATAAATGCGTTTATTTTCAATATTTTGAACAAATAAAGCAAGGTATCACAAGAGCATTGCAACTGCGACACTGCAGCGGCTGGCCCAAAAATACCGGCCGGAGAATGACGGGGAACGGCCCTGCATCGCTTCGGGATTACGGCGCGCACAGCCCGACCCCATCACTTGAATTATGCAGCGTAATACTCTGAAATTAAAGGCCGACATAGCGTCGCCAACGCGCGCGTTTCTTCTGTGCAACCCTGTCGCATCAGGCAAGCCAGCAGGCTGTGCTCGACCAGATCCCGTTGCGCGCGACTGCCGCCAATCCGGGCCGTATCGGTCATGGTGAAAAAAACACTTCCGCTCCAGCATCGTCGATCATCAGGTTTGTTTGCAACAAAATATCGTTAGCATTTCGTTGAGATTGATTAAGCCGCCCTTAACGGGTCGGTTGATACAAATCAGTAAAGCGCAACAGCACTGTTTCGCTCTTACTTTTCAGACACCAATTAGGGAGATCATGATTTGACGAATCTTGCTGTCGCAAATACCGTCGCGATTGCTCAAGCGAGGGATTATGACCAAACAAGCAGAAGTGACCGACAAGGTGGTACATCTGGACTATGCAGAATTGAGAGATACGATCTTTCGCAACTGCAAGATGGTTTATTCGGGTGGTCAGCCTCCGGCTCTCGAAAACGTGACCATAACGGAATGCAAATTCGTATTCGAAGGGCCGGCATTGAATACAAGTTCCATGATGGCGCTACTTTGTCATACGGGGGATGCAAATTTAGTCGTGAAGGGTATGTTGGGGCTGTCGAACTGGGGACCGCTGAATGGCGAAGAGCAGTAACTCATTCACTGTCATTGAAGGCGGTATATCCAAGGTTTATACTAACGTCGTATTGGGCAAAAACCAATATGGGGCTGGATCAGGCGGCGGAGGTTTTGAGGTGGACGCAGAGACAAAAAACTACCTTGATGCGAAAGTTGAAGCCGTGAAAGCTCAAAATGATGCTCGATTTTCTGAGGTTATTACCAAACTAGATTCGTTCAATGGGAAGCTAGACTCATTCAACCCTGTTTCGTGGCAGCAACAGGCAGGTATTGCCATAACTGGTATCGTGGTGACAATTGGCTTGGTATTTTCCGTTCTTGCTTATGCAAGTGATCGTTTTGACAGCGGCATCGGGGCGATGGGTGCCATTGATGATACCCTTGATGTTCAGCGAGAACTGAACGCTGCACAGGATAAAAGGCTAAATCGTGTCATCCAGTTACTGGAACGTCAAGGTTTTGAGCCACAGGCTGTCCCCGAAGGACAAGACTGACCGTATCAAAGGATGAGAGAGTAGCAACTATTGTCGGCATTCGAGTGCCGCCACTACAACTTTGCAGCGACGAAACCGGCGTCCGTGTGAGGTTGGCCCGCCAGCAACCGATCCAGCGACAGGTGATAGTGATCCGCCGCCCGCGCATCGGACGTCGTGAGCCGGTTGTCATAACGATCCTTGAACATGGCCTCTCCAAAAGACGTTTGCGCAGGCTAGGTCAGCACCGGTGCCGGCGCAAGCGGGCTCACAGCGCAGCTGTCATAAGCTGGCGCAACATTACCCCCCAGAAGCGCACCGACAGCAGCAGGCCCGCCAATCCGAGCCCCACCACAAGACCCATCCAAATACCGATCCCCCCAAAGCCCAGCACGAAGCCGAAGAGATAGGAACAGGGGATGCCCACCACCCAATAGCTGAGGCCAGCGCAGATCATCGGCACCCGCGTATCCTGAATGCCGCGCAACAAGCCAAGCGCGATCACCTGCGCCCCATCCACCAATTGAAACAGTGCCGCCATCGCCAGCAAGCCCACACCAATCGCCAGGATCGCCTCGCGTTGTGGTTCATCACGCTGCATGAAGAGCGAGATCAAATCCTCTGGCATCAAAAGGAAAAGCACCACAGTCAGAGCGGCCATGATCAGCGAGGCAAGCGTAACGACGCGCGCGCCTTTTTTCATATGCTCCGGGTCGTGGCGCCCAAAGGCGTTGCCCGCGCGGATGGTCGCCACATTGCTCAGACCCATGTGTACCATGAATGTAATCGACGCCAGTTGCAGCGCAATCCCATGCGCTGCCAGCGGCACCGTGCCGAGCCATCCCATCATCATCGCCGAGGTGGCAAAAAGCCCGACTTCGCTCAGACCCGTCAGCCCAATCGGCCAGCCCAGTCTGAACACCTGCGCAAGCATTTTCCAATCCGCCCGCCAGAGCCGCTGAAACAGCGCATGTTCCGGCAGGACCGCGCGCGCATAGATCACGATACCGATGAGGGCGATGAACTGCGTGGCAACAGAAGCGATCGCCGCTCCCGCAATGCCCAATTCAGGCGCGCCCCAATTGCCAAAGATCAGGGCGTAATTCACGAGCGCGTTGACGATAGCGCTCAAAACAGTGATCCAAAACACCACCTGCGTACGTTCCAGGGCGGCGAGGTAGGATTTCAGCACCATCACCTGCAGCGCCGGAACAATGCCAAGGCCCGCGATGCGCAGATAGGCGCTGGCATCCGCGGCCAGCTGTTCGCCCTGCCCCAGCAGGCCCAATAAGGGCTCGGAGTACAACATCATCGGCAGCACCAGGACCGCAAAGCCAAGGCTGAGCCAAAGCCCCATGCGCGTGGCGCGCCGCAACCCGACCTCATCCCCCTCCGCCTCAAAAGAGGCAACCATTGGCATCACGGCCCAGGCAAAACCGGAACCAAAGATAAACAGCACAAAAAAGAAGGTCGACCCCAGGGTCACCGCCGCCAGCGCCTCCACCCCGTACCAGCCCAGCATCACCGTGTCGGTCACGCCAATCGCCGTCTGCGCGAGGTGCCCCCCGATCAGCGGCAACCCTAGCGTCAGGATCGCACGGCCGTGTTCGAAATATGTCATCTCTTTGCGCATATATCTCCCTTACGCCGCGCGCGCCGCGCTGGAAAGGGGTAGGCTTTGGCCGCATCGGATCAATCGACCAGTCCCCATTCCCGTTTGATGAGGTCCGGTTAGTGGAAGATACCAGCTGCTGCTTGTGAAACAAATTCCGTTAATCTGACCCGATCTGTACCATTGCTGCCCCTGAGATGTGACAAGAGTGCACATGAAGGAAACCCGATCAAACCAAAAATTTGCAGCATAACGTCTTGAACGGTTGAGAAACTTGTCTCTCTATACGATAGAGTATGTCAACAACCGCGCCGGTGGAGCCCCAAGAATGAAGTCCAGACGATCCCTAGCTGCCATGACTGCGCTTCTGGCGGCGCCCGCGCTGGCGAATCCGATTGATCTGATCCGTCCGGATGCACCGGAATTGGCCGACTATGGCCTGTTGCCTGTCGGCGTGCAGACGCTGGATCTTGTGAACCCAGGCCAGATTGACATCGTCAACATCACTGAGGATGCGCAGCCGCTGTATGACCGCCCGCTGCGCGTGGAAATATGGTATCCGGCAGCGGCAGGAACCGAACCCGGCGGCACCTACCGCGCCATGTTGCGCGATGGCCGGACCGAGGTCACGCTAAGCGGGCGCGCCGCGCGTGACGCCACGCCCGCTCAGGGCGAAAAATACCCCCTGATCCTGATCAGCCACGGCTATCCCGGCAATCGATTTCTGATGTCGCATTTGGGTGAAAACCTTGCCTCCAAGGGGTATGTCACCGTTTCCATAGACCACACCGACAGCACCTATAGCGACCAGGATGTTTTTGGATCGACCCTGCTCAACCGCCCCATCGACCAGAAATTCGTGCTGGACCAGATGGCGAACCTTGGAGGAGATCTGGGCGCGCTGATTGACGCAGATGTCGCGGGTGTTATCGGCTACTCGATGGGGGGATACGGTGCGCTTGTCTTTGGGGGCGCGGGCGTGACGCAATCGGCGACGGAATACAGCTGGGGGGCGCCAAACGGGCTTCTGGCGCAACATCTTGCCGGATCAGAAAGCCACGAGGCGCTGGTTGATCCACGCTTGCGCGCCATCATCGCCATCGGTCCCTGGGGGCGGAATGCGGAACTGTGGGACGCAAATGGTCTGGGGGGGTTGCGTGTGCCGACGCTTTTCATGGCAGGCAGCGCGGATGACGTCTCCGTCTATGGCACCATCCGCACGATGTTTGCCGAGACCGGTGGCACCGACCGGCATTTGTTGACCTTTGAGCACGCCAATCACAACGCCGCCGCCCCGATCCCGGCACCGCGCGAGGCCTGGACCACGGCGGAGGATCTGGATTTTGTACCCTTTGAGCATTATGCCGATCCGGTCTGGGACAGCACGCGCATGAACAATATCGCCCAGCATTTTGCCACCGCCTTCATGGATTTGCACCTCAAGGGAGACGTCGCCAAACGCCCCTATCTCGATTTGATCCCGGATTCTGAGGCCGGCATTCAGGCGCTGGATGAAGAGGCCAACCCGACCGAGGATCACACCTATTGGACAGGGTTTGCCCTGCGCACCGCCAAAGGGCTGCGGTTTGAAACACTGCTCAAGGGGGAGTAGTTTGTACAACATCTGAGAGCTCAAGGGCGCACTGGCCAATAGTAAAATCTCTTCTGACGCGTGAGGGCGCAAGCGCTCTCTGTTTCTGGCATGAGCTCAGAACTTGGGAAAACGCCCTTCAGGAAATGGGACTGAGCCTCCCCCATTGAAGTGGTCCGCCCCTATAGTTAGGAAAACGGAGGACCAGAGATGGCCATTAAGAGACCCAAGCCCGAAGGGATTGTCGTGAAGTTACGGCAGGTTGAAGTTCTGATGGGGCAAGGCATGCCTCGGATTGACGCAATCAGACAGATCAGCGTGACTGAACAAACCTATTATCGCTGGAAGAAGAAGTATGACGGAATGGGCACGGAACAACTCAAGGAACTGAAGCGGCTACAGAAAGAAAACGAGCGCCTTAGGCGTGCGGTTTCTGAGCTGACGTTGGACAAGTTGATCTTGAAGGAGGCCGTATCGGGAAACTTCTGAGCCCCTCGCGTAGGCGGGTCTGCATCGATCATGTGCGTAGTCGGTTCAAGGTTTCTGAGCGACGTGTTTGCCGCGTTCTGTGCCAGCACAGATCCACACAGCGCCGATTGCCACGTGGACGCGCTGACGAAGAACGCTTGGTCGCGGATATGATCGAATTGACGCGCCAATTTGGTCGATATGTCTACCGTCGGATTGCGGCCCTGTTGAGAGATGCAGGCTGGCAGGTGAACGACAAACGTGTCGAACGGCTTTGGCGGCGTGAGGTGCTTAAAGTGCCAATTCCGTCGTTTCACGAAACGACGTTAACAACCAAAGAAGGGACGGCTCTGGCTCAATGATGGTTCCTGTGTGCGGCTGCGTCCCGAGTATCGTAATCACGTCTGGTCATACGACTTCGTGCATTACCGAACCGACGACGGCAGAGCCTTTAGAACGCTCAACATCTTGGATGAGCACAGCAGGGAATGTCTAGCGATCCGGGTGAAGCGCAAGTTGAATTCGACCGAGGTCATCGACGCCCTGACGGACTTGTTCATCCTGCTCGGTGTTCCTGCCTACATCAGGTCTGATAACGGCCCTGAGTTTATTGCTGAGGTTGTCAGGGATTGGATCAAGGCCCCCTCTCAGCGATGCTTTGCATCGCCTGCCGGGCAAAGGTTGGAACAAAGACTACATATATCGAGACTGGGTCACCGTGGGAAAACGGATACTGCGAAAGCTTCAACGGAAGAATGCGTGATGAATTGTTGAACGGCGAAATCTCCTACTCGCTGCGGGAAGCACAGATTATTATTGAAAGATGGAGGAACCATTACAACACAAAACGACCACATAGTGCTCTGGGCTACCGCCCACCTGCGCCAGAGGCCATCGTTCCGATGGACCAAACGCCAATCATGCAATAATTTTCAAACTGGACCACCCAAGTGGGGCTGCTCAATTCGGCCAAGACAACCTACCTGAACCTTGCGACGTTTTATGCTTTCCTGAAACGCCACAGCCAAGACACCAAATACACCCGCCATACCGCTGATCTTTGCGCTGGATCAGGCGCTGACTGACATTCTGCGGATCGGCGTGACCAAACGCTATGCGCGTATCAGGGCCCGCGCGGATCTGCTGCGTGTCGGCATGCGCAGGCTCAACCTCGAATTCCTGATTGACGAGGCCGACATGTGTTCGATCCTGACCACCGTGCGGGTGCCGCCCTCGATTTTCGTGCGCGATCTGCGGGACCGGTTGCGGGAGAAATCCATCATCATCTACGAAGGTAAAGGGTGCTTAGCAGGCAAGGTGTTTCAGGTGGGCAATATCGGAGAATTATCGGACTACGACATCCAGTTCTTCCTTGCCGCCCTCAAGGATGTGTTGCTGACCTTGCAGGCTGAGGCGGCTTAACTCGTGGCCCCGGTCAGACCCAAGCGTGCAACTTTGGTTATGCTTCCCAAGCCCGAAGGCGCGCTGGTAAAGGTGGTGTCGTGAGCGGCAAAGTGACCCGGCTTTGGGCCACCAAGACCCGCGATGATGAATGGTGGTCGTCTTTCGTGACGTCGCCATTGGCCATTATCGCCAATTCCGTTGCGGTGGACGTTGCGTGGATGACGCCGAACCGGATCACAGCGGCGTCATTTCTGTTCGCCGTGATCGCAACAGTCGCAATCCTGTTGGGCGGAACCGGATGGTTCATCGCGGCGGCAATCGCGATCCACGTCAGCCACATCCTTGATTGCATGGACGGCCAGATGGCACGCTACCGGCAGGTATCCTCCCCCGAAGGCAGTTATTATGACCGCCGGACGGATCAGGTGCAGGTCGCGATGTGGTTTGGTGCTGCCGGGTATGCGGCTTTTGTGCAGACTGCCAGCGTGATCCCTGTCTTCCTCGCGCTGATCGGGATCGCGTTCTATGGCCTGCGCGGCTATGCCAAATACGTTGCCCTGGAAATCGAAACGACCCGCGACCCAGGCTATCCCGCCGAGATCGCGCGGTTGAAACCAGTAAGGACTACGACGGGGATCGGCTTTGCTCTGCGCGATAACCTTCTGTGGTTTTTGAAGGAGCAACGCAAAGTGCTCGCCTTTGACGAAGGCGTGTTCATCTTCATGCTTTCCGCCGCCCTCCTCTTTGACCAACTCATATCGATGCTCTGGGTTTTTGCGGCAAGTCAGCTCTTCTGGGGCAGCTATAAATCCTGGCAGCGCGGCAAAAACATCGCCGAAAACCGGACACGACACCTTCAAAAGTAATCACACCCCTTGCAGCCCATTCAGGACATAATGATATGAAAAACGAAATCAATCGCCCTCCCATGGCTGTGATACTGGCCGCAGGCGTCGGCTCCAGGCTCAGTCCACTGACAGATAATTGCGCCAAAAGCCTTCTGTCCGTTGGCGGATCGGTCATTCTGGAAAGGATGATCCGCAATTGCCTGAGTTGCGGTCTGTCACAATTCGTTCTGGTGCTCGGGCACCGGGCGGATGAGATCAAACAATTCGTGGACAAGACGTTTCGGGGCATCCGTGTCACCTATGTGATCAACGACCGCTACCGCGAGACAAACACGGGATATTCCCTGATGCTGGCGTCCAAGGCGGTCGGCACGGCAGAATTTGCCAAATTAGATGCCGACGTCGTGTTTAATGTGAAGATCCTGCGCCAGCTTGCAGATGACCGGCGCGCCGATGTTCTGTGCATCGACCAGAATATCGTCCTTGAGGACGAAGAGGTTAAGGTCATCACGGATGATCAGATGCAGGTGCTTGAGGTTGGTAAATCCGTCGATCCCAAACGGGCGCTGGGTGAATACATTGGGATCGAGAAAATCAGCGCCAAGACGGGCCCGCTGCTTTTTGCGGAGCTTGCGCAGATGATGCAGAGCCCGGCACGGTATCAGGATTACTATGAGGATGCTTATGCGCGGCTCTTGGCAAAGGGGGCTGTCTTTCACGTGCTGGATATTACGGGCACAAACTGGACAGAAATCGATGACGCTGATGACTTTGCAGCCGCAAACGCGATGTTTGGAACGCCGGTCACGACGGTGTCGCGCGGCCAGCAACGGGCGATAGACGAGGCTGCGGCAAAACCGATCAGAGCATAGGAACGACCGCAGCCGCCCTATGCCCTTTTGGCACCGGACCGCTGCACCTTGGAAGGACGCAAAATGGCCAAAGGTAAAAACAGCAACAAAGAGGCGAAGAAACCAAAGCAAGAGAAGCCTAAAGTGGTGGCAACGGCAAATTCTCTGGCGGGCAAGCCCGCACTTGCGATCGGGAGAAATATGAAAAAGTAGACGGCGATCTCGCACGCTGGAACTTGTAGGGTATCACAGTGCCTCTTTGAACAGGGTGTTCAGAGAGGCCGCATTTTTGACGTGTCTTCGGGGTGGGATTCAATGATCTGCGTTATACAATTAAGGTGCCCCGCAAAAAAACCAAGAGGGCGGCCATGACAGACGAACAAGAAAAAACCACCACAAAGGTACATTACATCTGCCAGACATACACTGAAAAGAAGACGGGGCGTGGTGCGCAGGTCAGCTTACAAATAGATAAACAGCTCCAGTATGCCACTGCCTCACAGGCGCAGGAGCGCGCAGAACGCGAAGTACGCTCTGATAGCTGCGCGGGCGCTGATGCCTATATGGTCACAGAAGACCCAAGTTCAGGCGAAGTAGGAGAGCCGACGTTTATTGTTCGGCTCGGTTGCGTACCCGAAGCGGATTGATCCCGGGCTATGTAAGATCGGTCCTGCGCCATGTTTATGTCCTGCCCTGAGGAGAAAACGTCGCAGTAGGATAGTCGGGACAGGCTCTTGGACTGGCGGCAGGGCCTGACCTGCTCCCCGTAGGTGGCGCAAATTTGGGTTCGCTTTGTTCAGGTCTTGGTCTTCTTGTGACCTGTTCCACCGGGGTCTGTGGTGATTGAAATCGACGCGCCAGACAGCGATGCGGGCGCGCGCGATCTGCCGTTCGAAGAATGGACAGAAACCTTCGGCACCGAACGCCTTATGGGTGCACTGCTGTTGGGGCAGACCCGGAGATATGATAAAAGCATAAGAGATCCCAGCAGCGCTCGCAAATGGGAGAGCGTTGCCATTTGCTCTTTCTGCCTGCGCTCACCCATGAAGCTGCCGATTGAATGACCAATCGACCGCACCACGGTCTGATCGGTTGTTCAAAGCGACTTCTGTCGTGTCGAAAAACAAACCAGGTTTTCGCAGGTGGTGTCCCGGCAAATCAGAAAACCATCAGAGCTGAACGCCCTTCGTCAACGCGCCGTCGATGACCAGATTGGTGCCCGTCGTAAAGCTGGATGCGGGGCTCGCCAAAAAGACAACACCGCGGGCAATCTCATCTGGTCCAGCCATGCGCCCCATGGGATTGAGGCTCATTGCTTCGGCAAATAATTCCGGCATATTCTCTTCGATATTCTGCCAAATGCCGTCTTCGAAATATGTGTTGCCGGGCGAAACCGTATTGGCACGAATACCCTGCGGGGCCAATTTCACGGCCTGACCCTGAGCATAGTGCACCAAGGCCGCCTTGAACGCGCCGTAAGCAGGGCCGGTGAAGTCAATTTCACGGCCCGATACCGATGAAACAAGCGTGATTGAAGCCGCATCAGATTTTTCCAGATACGGCATGGCGGCATTTACCAGACGCACGGAATGCATCATGTCGACCGCAAAACCCGCCTCCCAAGCGGCCTCGTCATCGGCCACAGCAAGGGCCGAGACATTGGCCACCACGATGTCAATCCCGCCCAAAGCATCCGCTGATGCCGATACCCATTGTTCCAGCGCGGCTTTATCAGCGACATCGACGCCGTTTCCAAATGCGTTGACGCCCTTCGCCTTGAGCGCGTCAACCGTTTCAGTAACACCTGCGGCGTCGCGCGCACAGATCGCAACATCCGCGCCCTCGGCTGCGAACACTTCCGCGCAACTGCGCCCGATGCCTTTTGTGCCGCCGGTGATCAGAACGCGACGTCCTTTAAGTCCTAAATCCATGATGTTTCCTTCTAGGCTAAGTATTCTTTGCGCATTGATGCGCCCAGCGTATATTTTGGATCGACCATATTGCCGACGCGCATCTTGCCCGCTTGTGTGGCAAGAAAATAGGCTTCGCTCTCTTCAAAACCATAATCATCCACCATCCAGCGGATCAGATCGCGGTAGGCCATCCGGGCGGCATCTTCCATCGGCCGTGCGGATCCGACGGACATGATAAACTCTTCTGTTTCCAAGCGCACGCCTGGGATGGACCATCCCTTGATCAGATCAATATGCAACACCACCGTCGCAGGAATTTCAACGGCAACGCCGCAAAGCTCCCCATCGCCCTGTCGGCCATGGCAATCGCCAACAAAGAAATGGGCGTCTTTGCGCTGGACCGGGAAATACACCACAGCACCGGGTGCCACATCGGGCAGATCCATATTGCCGCCCCAATAATCCGGTTGCAGAGCCGACACCGCTTCGATTTCCGGGCTGATGCCCATCGTCCCAATGAAAGGCTCAAACGGCAGCGTGATGCGATCAGAAAACTTCACGCCATCTTCGGTCACCTCCATTTTTTTGACGCGTTCCGGCATGCCGGGATTGAGCATGAGGTTCGCATCCGCCACCAATGCACCAAAGCTGGGGATCAACGCTGTGGTGCCTGCGGGCTGTGGTCCGCGCGGCAGCACGCTGTGGATATGAACGGCCAGAACATCGCCTTTTTCGGCACCCTCAACCGCGATCGGGCCATTTTGCGGGTTCACAAAGGGCATATTGAGCACCTGGGAGGGCATGTCGTTTTCGGTTTTGATAACGCCTCCGAAGGCGTCAAGTGTTTCAACCTCAACGACATCGCCGGGCGCGATGCGCAGCACCGGATCTGCATAGGGCCCGTAAACGTAGTGAAACGTGCCCTGGTCCTCCTCGCTCAGCTGGTGCTTTGATCCGAGCTGACCTTTGGCAACTGCTTTTTGACCCATGATTGATTGAGATATCCATGACATACGAGACGATTCCTTTGGGGCGTGGATTGTTTGAGACAATTTAGCCCGGATCAACAACGGCGCCAGAGCGCGGACAAAACGAATGCCTGATACCCAAGATAAATCCGCCAGCTTTCCCGACCCGGCGAACCCGAGCGCTTAATATGTGGCTTCATAGGCCGCGCATCTCTCGACCACATCCATATCGGCAACATGTGCAATCTCAGCAGCCTTATGCGCTCGGTACACGGCCGCAAACGGGTCCCCAAACCAGGACGTGGCGGTTGCATCCTGCTCAAACGCATCAATTGCGGCCTCAAGCGTTTCCGGCAACCTGACAAATCCGCGTTTGTGCAAGGCTTCCTCGTGGAGCAGGGACAGGTCTTCTTCTGTCGGGTGGCCCGCCGACAAACCGTCCTCAATACCTTGCGCCCCCGCATGGACAATCGCCGCCAGTGCCAGATAGGGCGAGGCGGCGGCATCAGCAGCGCGATATTCGATGTTGAACTGCTGCGCAATTGAGATCGGATCTTTGGCCGTAACGGGGCAGACCCGCAAAGAGGCCTCTCTGTCGCGAAACCCAAGATTGTTATAGGCGGCGGACCAACGGTGCGGTGTCAGGCGTTCATATGAAATGACCGAAGGGGCCGTCAGCGCGATAATGCTGGGCAAATACTTCAGCACGCCGCCGGCAAAGGCGTCGGTGAGCTGCGACATGCCGCAGTTGCCGGCCTCATCATAGGTGACCGGTGTTCCTGCGTCATCGACAAAGCTCATGTGGATATGCACGCCGTTCCCAACACTGGCCACATCGCGAATAGGTGTGAATGTCGCCGCCTCGCCCAGGGAGCGCGCCACGGAGCGGGTGAGTTCTCGCAATATCACCGCCTCATCGGCGGAGCGCACACCCTGAGCCGGGCCAACAACAACTTCATATTGGTTGGGCCCATATTCTTTCATGATGCTGTCGGGTGCCAATCGGGCTGTTTTCAGCGCAAACATAAGCGTTTCACACAATTCCCGTTGCAACTCGAACCCCTCACGACCGTAGGCCTGATACTCCAGCGCGGGCGGGGATTTGAGCTGAAACTCATGCTCAAAGGCGCTAATCAGGTGCACACCCGCCACGTCATGCAATCGCTTGAGCGCGGCTTTCAGGAGTGAGCGCATGCAAAGTTCCCAGGGATCGCCGTTCAGTTTGGTAATGTCCCCGATGAGGAAATGTTCGTTCTGTCCACCCGGCAAACTGACGTCAACCGCGGTATTTCCGTCCGGTATCAACAGCAGATCCCCCAAGGCACCAAAAGGGCTTTCCCCGATGCGGTCAAAACAGGTGATCTGGACATTGGTTGGCGTCCAGCCAACCCCCCTCACCAGACGCTTTTCCAATTGATCGGCGGGAAATGCCTTGCCACGCACCTTACCTGCGATATCGCTGGTGGCTGCAAAAATCAGAGGCATAGTGTTCATGTTTGCTGGTCCTTTGGGGCGATCCTGAGGTCTTCCCAGGCTTCCATGCGGGCGCGCGTTTTGTCCCAATTGTGCTCAGCGATGCGGGTCACAATGGCTTCTGTCACGGCAAGTGCGGCTGAATAGGTATCCCATAGCGTCCCGCTGTCTATGGGGACGGGCAAGACTTCCCGGGCATGTTTCGAAATTGGTGATATCCATTTGTCCGTCATCAGGACGATCCGGGCATGACGCACCCCGGCGGCCCTGCGCGCCAGCTGTTCCAGCAGCGGATCGTAGCGGCGAAAATCGACCATGTAGAGAATATCACCCTGGCGCATCCGCAGCAGATAATCGGGCCATTCCTCCGCATTGCTCGGGAGTTGAAACACGTCCTTCCGGATCAGCTGCAAGTGAAAGGTCAGGTGTTTTGCAATCGTATCACTGATCCGCCCGCCCAGCACGTAGATGCGGCGTTTCGGGTCAGTCAGCAAGGCGCATATCTGAACGAATTGATCTTCGGTAATGGCATCTGCGGCAATCGCCATTTGAGACGTGGATTTTGCGATGAAATCCTTGAGAAAACCACCTTCTACCTGCCTGTTGGGCGCATGAAGCTCGATCGGCGAGCGCAGGCCTTGTTTAAGCTCGGAAATCAGCTCGCGCTGGAATTCCTGATAACCCTCCAAACCAATCTTGGTCACAAAGCGGGAGATGGATGGCGCCGACACCTCGGAGTGTTTTGCAAGCTCATGGATCGGCGACAGACCCGCAAACGGATAGTCCGACAAAATGGTCGCGGCAAGCTTGCGCTCTCCGGTCGTCAGGTTTTCCGCTTCTTTTTCAATACGCTCACGGATCATCATATGCCGGTAATTGCCTTTCTTTTCAACAAAGGTGTTCGAATTATAATTTCACGTCAACAATTTTTATTGACAATGAAATATTAGTTTCGTTTGCTTTACCGAACGAAAACGGATCACGGATGCCCATGCCTGCTCAGAACACCTCCTTTTTCTGTGGTGTCTGAAGATGCTCGCACAATCCTAAGAGGACATGATGACCAGCAACACGAATGCGATTCTGACCCGTGAGGTCCCGTTGGTCCCTGATCAATCGGGCCTCCTCTTTATTGACGTGCAAAACTTCAGCGCAAAGAGAGAGGGTGCGGAATTCAAAGACCTGACGGATGCGGAATTTGACAAAAGCTATGGCTGGTTCTTTGAGCAGCTCAACAGCCGCGTGGTGCCAAATATGCAAGCTCTGCAATCGGGATGCCGCGCGGCGGGTATCGAAGTGATGTATACCACCATTGAGAGCCTGACCAAGGATGGGCGTGATCGCAGCCTTGATTACAAAATCACCGGGTTCAATGTGCCCAAAGGCTCCTGGGATGGCAAAGTCATTGATGAAATCGCACCGGACGAGGATGAAATCGTTTTACCCAAGACCTCTTCGTCGGTCTTTGTCTCCACGCATATCGACTACATCCTGCGCAATCTTGGGGTAAAACAAATTGTGCTATGTGGTCTGATCACGGACCAATGTGTGGAGAGCGCCATTCGCGATGCCTGCGACCTTGGGTATTTGGTGACACAGGTTACAGACGCTTGTCTGACCTACTCCATGGACCGCCATGAGACCTCATTGCGCGCGATCAAGGGGTATTGCCGGCAAGTCACAACGCAGGAATTGCTCGACGAGTTGACCCACAATGGGTGAGTGTGGGCCGCAAAGCCGGTGCACCAAATGAGTGACAGCGCGCTTCTGTCGCATCCTGCGCGACTTCGGGCGGCCAATATCGCGCGCACAGCGGTGTGTCTGGCACTGCTGGGCGCGGTTGTGCTTGTCCTGACTGTTGTTTTTGGCCGTTCCGGGGAACGCATTGCGGTCCAGATGTGTATTAATGTGGCCGCTGTCGTGGCGCTTTGCGTGTACTGCGGCAATACCGGGATCGTATCATTTGGCCATGGTGCCTTTATGGCCATCGGAGCATATGTTTCAGGCATTTTAACGATGCCCGCGGCGATCCAGCGTACGGCGCTGCCAGATTTACCAAGCTTTTTGGCAGGGCATGAGATGTCGCTGTGGCTCTCTTTGCCTCTGGTTGCGCTAGCCGGGCTGGCCTTTGCCGCCCTGAGCGGGAGCGCCATTGCCCGCCTGATGGGCGCATCGGCGGCGATCGCTTCGCTGGGCCTTTTGATCATTACCCACAGTGTCGCTGTTGGCGCGCGCGAGATCACACGCGGCAGTCAGACCTTTTTTGGTGTGCCCCGCGTTGTTGATCTGACCTTGGCGTTTGGCGCTGCCGTGGTGTTTATCATTCTGGCCCGTCTTTACCGTGAAAGCCCGGCGGGGCTGTTTGCACGCGCGGCGCGCGATGATCCGGATGCGGCAGCAGCTTTGGGGATCAACCCGCAACAAACGCGATTTGTCAGCTGGTGTTTATCGGGCATGATGTGCGCTGTTGCGGGGGCGCTTTACGGGCATATGCTGGGTGCGTTTTCGCCCGCCTCATTTTACCTCTCACTGGTGTTTGCCCATGTGGCGATGATGATTGTCGGTGGCATGGCCTCGGTCGGCGGGGCCGTTACGGGCGTTATTGGGGTGACGCTGCTACAAGATGGCGTGCGTCAATTCGAAGGCGGCTTTGATCTGTTTGGCATCGCAATCCCCGCGGTTTTCGGCCTGACAACCGTCTCTTTGGGACTTGCGATCCTCTTGGTGATCTGGCTGCGGCCAACCGGTTTGGTCGGCAGTTTTGAATTGGGTCCGGGCGCGGGCGCAAGATTGTTCAAGAACATCATCAGACCGTCAGACCCCGCACCAGCACCGACGCGCGTCAAAGAGAGTGTTTTGGTCGCGGACGGTCTTTCCAAGAGCTTTGCTGGTGTGAAGGCCGTCACGAACATGAGCTTTGAGGCACCAACGGGGCGCGTCACCGGATTGATCGGCCCCAATGGCGCGGGCAAATCGACCTTGGTCAATCTGATTACCAGACAATACCACGCTGATGGCGGCCAAACGCGCCTGTCTGATCACGATCTGAGCACCGTATCCCGCGAGGACATCGCCAGGGCAGGTATTTCACGCAGTTTTCAAAACCTGCGACTGTTTCAGGGGCTGACGGTTTACGAAAATGTCATTGTATCGGCCTTGGCCGCAGGGCATACGCGGCGGCGCGCAGCAGAAGTGGCATTACGCGAATTGCAGGCTTTCGATCTGGGCGCATGGGCTGCAACGCCAGCACAGTCCCTACCTTACGGCGCGCGCAAGCGTCTGGAAGTTGCACGCGCCTTGGCACAAGAACCCGTCATTCTGCTGCTGGATGAGCCCGCAGCCGGCATGAACCCCTCTGAGACAGATGATCTTGCGGATCGTCTGGTCAAAATACGCGACGAACGTGGCTTGGGGATTTTGCTGATTGATCACGATCTGAGGTTTGTAAACCGCCTCTCCAGTTGGACGGTCGTGATGCACAGGGGCACGTTGATCGCACAGGGTACCCCGGAAGATGTCCGCGCAAACCCTGCGGTCATTGAGGCCTATATCGGTCGGGGCAGAACCGCTGCGGCCGTTACCAAGGAAGAAGAAAATAACCTAAAACAAGGAGTAAGACCATGATTTTAAGAAAGCTTCTACTCACCACGACAAGCGCGCTTGTGCTTGCAGGTGCCGTTCAGGCAGAGGATTACGTGATCGGCGTGATGTCCGCGCAATCGGGATATCTCGCTCCCTATGACGGCCCTGCCTATGCCGGGTTTCAGTTCTGCATCGATCAGAAAAACGCAGCAGGCGGGCTGAATGGCACGCATATGGTCAAGACCATCGTCAAAGACACCCGCTCTGACATCGCCGAGGGCGTAAAAGTGGTGCAGGAGATGATAGATGACGGCGCTCAGTTCATCGTGTCCTCTGCGGATGCGGACCCGACCATCGCCGCGGCTCAAATCACGATGGCGGATGGCATCCCCACGATGACCTTTGCCGGAACCGCCCCCGTTCTGACGCAGGTCGGCACCCATGTGTTTGGTAGCTATCCAGCCGACAACCAGCAAGGCGCGGTCCTTGCGGGGTACGCGCGCGACCAGGGGTTCGAGAATGTCTATTTGGTGAAATCACCGGACAGCGCCTATACGCTTGGCGGTCCCGAGTATTTTGGTGAAGTGTTCGAGAGCTTGGGCGGCAATATTGTCGGCACCTCGAATTACTCGCTCAACCAGCCGGATTTCTCGGCAATTGTGACAACGATCAAGGCCGCAGAGCCTACACCTGATGTGATCGTCACCTGGGCGTGGGAGCCTGACTTCCCCGCCTTTATCAAAGCCTTGCGTGGTGCGGGCCTTGATACACAAGTAATGGGCGGCGATGTGCTGGATACCCCCACGGTGCGGGGATTGGGCGATGTCGTTGACGGTGTCGTGCATACCTCGGGTGGCTTCCCGCATGAAGGGTCCGATTATGCCAAGTTCATCGATGATTTCAAAGCGGCGACCGGCACGACGCCGGATAATAATTACTACGTCAACGGCTGTGACATCGCAAATATGATTGAACAAGCCGTGATGGCAGCGGGCTCGACTGAACCCGGTGCAGTTGCTGCGGCGATGGCCGAGATCGAAAACGGCAAGGGCATCATGTCCGACTTTACGTTCAAGGGGACCGACCGGATGCCGCTGCGCGATGTGGTTGTCGCGCGCATCACCGGGGCCGGTGACAAAGAATTCGTTCTGCGGACCACTGCGGACCCTGAAACACTGCCGCAACCGTAAAGGCATTTGGGGATGGAAACTGCACTCACCCTCAAAGGGCTCGACGTCCGATATGGTCCGGTACAGGCGGCGCGCGGCGTCGACCTGATCGCGGCCAAAGGCGGCGTCACCGCATTGTTGGGTGCAAATGGTGCCGGCAAGACATCAACGGTGATGGCCATTGCGGGTGCACGCAAGATCCATGCGGGGTCGGTTTCCATCTTTGGGCAAGATATGACAGGGGCAACGCCTGACGCCATTGTGCGGGCAGGCGTTGCCATTTCTCCGGAAGGGCGGCGCGTGTTTTCTGCCCTGTCGGTAGAGGATAATTTGACCTTGGCGGGGTCTGTTCTGGGGGATGGTGCGCGCGCGGCACGCCAAAAAGCCGCCATGATGGAACGGTTCCCCATCCTGGGCGAGCGACGCAAGCAATTGGCGGGCCTGTTGTCGGGTGGCGAACAGCAGATGCTGGCAGTCGCCCGTGCCTTGATGAGCGGTCCGCGTCTGTTGCTGATGGATGAACCTTCCCTTGGGCTTGCACCGCAAATGGTTGATACAATTTTCGGGATTGTCGAAGAGTTGCGCGATGAAGGCATTTCGATCCTTCTGGTCGAACAAAACGCGACGCTCGCACTTGATGTGGCGGATCACGCGGTGATCCTGGCCAACGGCGAGGTGGCCGCCGCAGGGGCACCAGGGGATTTGAAAAATGACAAGCTGCTGCAAGCGGCCTATCTGGCGGCCTGACACATGGATTTGATCTTACAACAATCGATCAACGCGATCAGCCTCGGCGGCGTCTATGCGATGCTGGCTTTGGGATTGGCAATCGTCTTTTCCATCGTCGGGCTGATCAACTTTGCCCATGGCGATATCATGACCTTTGGCGGGTACGGCATATTTCTCGCGCTTGCTTTTGGCATGTCGCCGGTATCCGCATTGGCCGTCGGGATTGGCGCTGCGGTGGTGATGGCACTGACGTTGGAGCGCACCGCATTCCGCGCGATGCGCGGCGCGGATGTTGTGACCTTGCTGATCACCAGCTTTGCCGTGTCCGAAATCCTCAAGGTGCTTTTCCAAAACGGCATCTCCGCCCGCCCGGTGCCGATTTCTTTTCCATCCGCCTGGTCGGGCACCTATCAGGTGGGCGGGGCGACGATCGGCGTTGTCCCGACGGTTTCGATCATCGTCGCTCTGGCGTCGCTCACGGCGCTGACGCTTGTGTTGCGCAGAACTGCGACGGGTATGGCAATGCGCGCCGCCGCCGAAGACATTGAAATGCTGAAGCTATTAGGGGTGCGGGCCAATCGCGTGGTGGCGATTGCCTTTGCAATATCGGGATTGCTCGCTGGTATTGCTGCCGTGATCTGGACGGCCCAGCGAGGATCTGTCGATCCGATGATGGGCTTTTTCCCAGTGCTCAAGGCCTTTATCGCAACGGTTCTGGGCGGATTGGGCAGCCTTGGCGGGGCTGTGCTCGGGGGCTTTGTGATCGGGATCCTCGAAGTGCTGACGCAGGCCTTTCTGCCGGACAGCCTTTCCCCTTACCGTGATGCCATTGTGTTGGCGCTCGTGATCGCAGCGTTGCTATGGCGCCCGGACGGGTTGCTGCCCGCCAAAAACGCCAATCGTTCATAATGGGACGGGCGCAGGCTCAGAGAGCGCAAAGGGGGGTGTAATGGGCGATGCCGAGGCAAGGCACGTAGGGGCGGTGCATAACGACCCGGCACCTGTTGAGTGGATAAATGCCGACAGCCAAGCTGAAGTTCTGCTGCTATGTGAACATGCAGGACAAGCAATCCCGTCGCATTTGTACGACCTTGGGCTTCCCAAGGGGGCGATTGATCGGCACATCGGATGGGACATTGGTGCCGAGAAACTGGCAAGAGCGGTTGCTGAGAAACTGGACGCGCCGCTCATTTTGCAACGCTACAGCAGGTTAGTCCTGGATTGCAATCGCCCGCCACATTCAGCCGGCTCGATTCCAGAAGTGAGTGACACGGTGGTTATTCCGGCAAATCAGGGGCTTGATCCCAAGGCCCGTGCGCAGCGTCAAAGCACGATCTTCGACCCCTTGAATGACGCGATCCAAGATGGGTTTTTGCGTGCGCCGCGCCGCGCGGGTTTTTCAATTCACACTTTCACGCGACAGATGCAGCTAGGTGAGCGGCGCACATGGGATGCGGGTATCTTATGCCGCCGCGATTTGCCCACCGCACAAACCATCCTTGAAAGCATCACGCGGGCGGACCCGGCGTTGACTGTCGCGCTCAATGAACCCTATCAAATCGAAGAGGACGGCGACTGGTTTATTCCACAGCACGCAGAACCTCGCGGCCTGCGCCACAGCCTGATTGAAGTCTGTAACGATCAGGTAGAAACGGAAGTACAGGTTGAAAAATGGGCGGAACTCCTGGCCGTCGCTCTGAGGGATGTTCTGGCTCAAACGCGCTGACCTCTGCCCTCGTTGTTTTATGAACGTCTTGGCTCTTGCGTCACACTAGCGCCATCGACCAGCGCGGCGTTTGTGGCGGGGATGGGGCGGCACCGCGCGAGTTTTCAAAGAACCGTACTAGAGTAAGATCGTCCCCGTCTTTTTCCCATGGCCTGAATGGATAAGAGGGGGCCAGCGGCCCCGAATGACAAGCAGAGGATTCGGAAAATGACGCTTCAAGCGATCGGTGTAGATGTGTCGAAGGTGCATCTTGATGTTCATAGCTTGCCAGATGGCAGGTATGCTCAGTTTGAGAACGATATGAACGGTTTTCGAAAGTTCCTGCAGTGGGCGCGTGAACAACCCCTCAGAATGGTGATTTTTGAACCGACTGGGGGCCTATCATCGCGCATTTGGGCATGCCCTTCACCGGGCAAAATACCCCTTGGTGAAGGTTAATCAGCTATTTACGGCTCGATTTGCCCAAGCGAGAGTTTTTCTGACAAAGACGGATAGGGTTAAAACCGCCGTTCTGGCGCGCATGGTGATGGAGCTGGAGCCGCAGAAAGAAACACTTCCCATTATTTTGGTGTTACGCGAATTCTACATGGCAAACGCAGTTTGTTGAAGGAACGGACAGCCGCATTGAACCGGCAAAAGACCGCATATCTTTCGCGCGGTGGCTTGGTGTTTTGACGTTTTATGCTGGTTTCCAAGGGGCGGCCTGACATCTCGCTGCCCTTCATTTTGGGCAACCGGTATGAAAGGCCAACGGGAAATTGCCTACGTCGGGCTTGATGCGTCGAAGGACACCCACCTATCCCGCGGCCTCACAGCCACCGTCAAGGGCCATAAACAAAAGGACACCGGCCAGCTGATATTCCAGAACTCCAAAGGATGAAGTAATAAATGCAATGATGTGGGTATTGGAGCTGGAAACCCTTAAGGCTCCAAAAAACCGCTACAGCGAAATCAACGGGATGGGAGCGCCATAGATCAGGTATTCGCAACCCACGGCGGTGTTCAAAAATCGCCCTCAGCCCTCCTTAAAACCGCTTGCCGCATAACGCATACGCTAGCTCTGCCAAAGTTCTACTTCCGCCAGTATTTTTTCCAGCGTCGCTGCAATCATGTCAATATCATCGGCTTGAATGGTAAGGGGCGGTCGTATTTTCAGGATGTTGTCTTTGGGCCCTTCGCTTCCGATCAAGATGCGATGATCCCGCATCCGATTTTTGACATAGGCACAAATCTCAGGGCTTTCGCTGCCATCAGGGTTGATCAATTCAACGCCTACAAAAAGACCCATGCCGCGCACATCGCCCACAGTGTCAAAGCGCTGCTCGATATCGCGCAGCTGTGTCATCAACCGGTCGCCCATGCGTTTGGCGTTGTTTTGAAGGTTTTCCGCATCCACAATATCCAAAACCTCTTTTCCGATGCGGCAAGACAGTGTTGAGCCGCCAAAGGTAGAGAAAAACTCGATACCATTGTCGAAAGCCTCGGCAATATGGCGTGTGGTCACGACCACACCAATCGGATGGCCATTCCCGATGGGTTTGCCCAGGACAACCACGTCAGGCACGGCACCTTGCTGCTCAAAGCCAAAATAGTATTCGCCCAGGCGACCCAGTCCAGTCTGTACTTCATCGGCAATGCAAACACCCCCTGCCGCGCGGATTTTTTCATACACTTTTGGCAAATACCCATCCGGGGGAATGATCTGGCCACCCACGGATGGAAAGGTTTCTGCGATAAACCCCGCCACGCCGTGGCCTTTGGTTTTGAGTGCGGCGATCGCCGGATCCACCAGATTGGCAAACTGCTGGGCACGATCGGGATCATTGCGCCCAAAGCGTCCGCGATAATCATCCGCGACATCAACCAATTCCACCCAATCCGCTTGTCCGACCCCGCCGGGTTTAGCGAATTTGTAAGCCGAGATATCAATCGCGCCGGTGGTATTGCCGTGATATCCGTGATCGGGCGTGATCATTCCCTTGTCACCGGTGTGGGCGCGGGCCAAACGCAGCGCCAGCTCGTTGGCCTCTGATCCGGAATTGACAAAAAAGCACACCTCAAAGCTCGCGGGCAGCTTGGACAGGATTTTCTCGGCAAAAGCAGTTTGCGCCGGGTGCAGATACCGCGTGTTGGAATTGATGCGTTTAAGCTGTTCGGCGGCCACGTTCTGGATGCGCGGATGGGCATGCCCGACATGCGGGACATTGTTGTAGGCATCCAGATAGACCCGCCCCCATTCGTCAAACAAGTGGTGGCACCAACCGCGCAACACCATGACAGGTTCTGAATAGGTCAAACTGAGGTTCCCCGCAAAATAACGCTGGCGTTTGGTCTGTTCCTCAGATTTTGCCGCAGCGGCATAGGCCAGTTTTGTAGCGGGCAGATTGAGAAGCACCGCGGGGTTGGGACAGAGTGCCTCCCACATTTGCAAATCATCAGGATCGGCCACACCCGGCCAGGAGGGTGCCATGCCATCCGCAGTCATCAGAAATTGAAAATGCAGGTGCGGGGCCCAACCGCCATTCACATTCTGCGCCCCAAAGGCGCAAAAAACCGCGCCCGCTTCAACCCAATCCCCAATCTGAAGCTGGTCCAGAAACATCGGATCAAGGTGACCGTAAAGCGTGTAAAAACCGTCGCCCTGCGGTGTTTCATGCCTCAGAACAATCATGCCGCCGTAATCGAGCGGGTCAGATCGGTATTCGGCCACCATCACCTGGCCGCGCAGAGGCGCATGAACAGACGTTCCGGCGGGGGCAAAGATATCAACGCCCAAATGCACGCTGCGCCGATCATCTGCTTTGAAGGGACCCGCCCGAAAGGCATCGTCGGTGTAGATCAACCGCGGCTCGCGATAATACCCCAACCAAAGGTCATTTGCCTGTGCATCAAGCCCTCCCAAGGCGGCGGCTTCGGAGGGGGTCATGGCAAAGGGGTTCTGCGGTTCTGAGGAATGCTCAACCGAAAGCGCGCCCATGGGGACCTCATCCAGTTTCATGTCCGTAATTGGGGCAAAATCGCCCTGCCCTGCCAACCAATCCAGAACACGCTCAGCGCCCTCTGTGACAGGCAGGCCGCATGCTGCGCGCAAGCGTGCATTGATCATGTTGGGGTGGCTGTGGACCCGTTCCAGAAACCGCCATGCGGGCGCTTGGGATATCGTGACGTAGGGATCATCCGGGTTCTGTGCAGCCATCAGGGTTGAATTCACCACGCTGACCGCCAGGCGCGCGCGCAACAGCGGCCAAATCAAATCAACCTCGCGCGCTTGAAGCGGAGAGGTGCTGTGAAAACCTGCCACCAGAGCCGCAAGTGCCCGTTCAGGATGATCATGATCCAATACGATATATGCGGCGGCAATCGCCAGATCGCAAACCCGTGGTGCTGCACACATATCGCCCAGATCGATCAGCCCGGAAACTGAAAGATCAGCGCCAAGCCGACCCTCGACCAGAATGTTATAGTCATTCGCGTCATTGTGGATGGCCTGATGCGGCATCGCTTTAAGCGCGGTCTGTATTTGTCTGAAATCGTTTCCGATTTCTTCTATTAGGACCCGCCGCTGAGTATCCTGAATGCTGTCGATCTGTGCGGTGAACCAATCGGCCTGTGTCAGGTTCCATTTGAAGTCGCGAAGAAGTCCGGGGTGTTCAAAGCTTTTCAGCGCAGTGGCGCACCGACCTAAGACGGCCCCAACATCCTGGATCAACGCGAGGCTTTTGGGCGCAATCTTCGCATAGCAACGCCCCGCCCGTTTTGTCAGCACCCATAAAAGCCTGAGCTCGCCGTTTGCGTCGCGGATTTCTGCATAGCGTCGCCCGTCCTTGCAACGCACAACTGAGGGCACCGGCACTGTGGGATCGTTCTGCCGTATATGGTCAAACGCCTTGATTTGCATGTCGATCAAGTCCGACGCGCAGCCCGGACGCATGACTTTCAGAATATAGCCCTGCCCATCTTGGGTGGCCGCAAGAAAGTTAAGATCATACTCCCCGTCAAGCGCTTGGAGCTGCGCTGTGATCTGCCAATGCTGCGCAAGCTCTTGTGTCCAGAAGTCTATCGACATGGTCTCAATCCATCTTTTTTCCCTATGTAGATGGTTGCCGCATTTCGTTCTGGATTCACAGCCAGAATGTTTGGGGTGGTGTCAAAGGTTGGATCGAGACGATGTCACATTTGACAAATCAGCGATTGATCGAAGGGCGCTGCGCACCAGAGTTGGTTGTGAGGGCGTGGCGGAATTGGTCTGCGCGCTCCCTTGCCAAAGCCCATGAGGGGGTCGAGAGTTATCTATCGCTCGCCCCCGGCACGCGGTAAAGAGGTTCCCCATCGCGCTGAAAACCCGTCACGTTGGCGATTGTCATCTCAGCAATGGCGGTCAGGGCCTCATGAGTAAAAAACCCCTGATGTCCGGTGATCAAGACGTTGGGAAATGTCAGCAGGCGCGCAAACAGATCGTCCGAAATGAAGCTGTTGGACAAATCCTGAAAGAAGAGATCCGCCTCCTCTTCGTAAACGTCAAGACCGACGCTGCCGATCACGCCGCTTTTCAAACCTCCGATCATCGCGCCCGTATCTACGACCGCGCCGCGACTGGTGTTGATCAGCATTACGCCACGCTTCATCTTCGCAATTGCCACCGCATCAATCAGGTGGTGCGTCTGGGGGGTGAGCGGACATTGCAAAGTGATCACGTCGCTGAGGCCAAAAAGTTCATCAAGGCCGACATAGCGCACACCGAGCGCCTCGCAGGCCGGGTTCTGCACTGGATCATGGGCGAGCAGGCAGCAGCCAAAACCGTTCAGGATCCGGGCCACAACCGCGCCGATCTGGCCGGTCCCGACAATGCCGACCGTTTTTGCGTGCAGATCAAAGCCAAGCAGCCCATCGAGCGCAAAATTCCCCTCCCGGACACCGTTATAGGCACGGTGAGTTTTGCGATTGAGCGTTAGCATCATTGCCACGGAGTGTTCCGCGACGGCATGCGGCGAATAGGCCGGGACGCGTGCCACGACAATGCCCGCCTTATCTGCGGCGGCAAGATCGACGTGGTTGAACCCGGCTGAACGAAGCGCGATCAGCTTGACACCGCCATCGGCCAACGCGGCGATGACCGGTTCACTGAGGTCGTCATTGACAAAGGGGCAAATGACCTGCGCACCGGCTGCAAGCGGCACGGTGTCCAGCGACAGGCGCGCGTCAAAGAAGGCCAGCTCATGCGTGTCGCCGCTCGCCTGCGCCAGGTATTTTACATCGTAGGGTTTTGTGCTGAAGACTGCGATCCGCATTTACATCCCGGAGGCCGACGTATCGATGTCCGCCATATTATTTGCGTTGTTTCTTATCGATTGGGCGCATCCCGGCGTTACGGCAGCCGGCCCGAATGCGCCCGTACCGGTTGTTTACAGAGCCATCACAACGACACCAATGATCCCGGTAAAGACCAGATAATAGATCGTCGGAATGATTGTTTTCGATAATACAGCCCCTTCACGCCCCAGAAAGCCCACGGTTGCCGCCGCGGCGACCACGTTGTGAATGGCGATCATGTTACCGGCAGCCGCACCGACCGCCTGCAGGGCTATGATCATCGGTGTCGATTGTCCCAGTTGTTCCGCCACGCCGTATTGAAACTGGCTGAGCATCATGTTGCTGACGGTGTTGCTTCCGGCAATAAAGGCCCCCAATGCGCCCACCGTTGCGGTGAAGAACGGATAGACGTCACCGACGACCGCTGCCAGCCAGGTCGACATGGCAACGGGCATGCTCATCAAATCCGCGGTGTTGACGCCTGAGTTAATCAGGATCCGGACCATCGGAATTGTAAAGGCCAGCACGAATCCGGCACCCACCAGCAGCTTTGCAGACTCGCCCACAGCCTCCCCGAATTGCGCAGGTTTCATGCGGTGCAACAGCACCGTCATAAGGGCGACGAAAACCAAGATGCCACCAGGCAGATAGAGCGGTTGGATGCTTGCCGAAATGCCAGTTTCGCCAAAGATATCCTTCATTCCAAAAGAGACTGAGACCAGGAAGCTTTTGAAGTCAGGCCAGACACGGCTGAGCACCAGGATACCTGCGACCAAAATATAGGGTGTCCATGCCATCACGGAAGAAATGGGCGCTTTGTCGGTCAGTTTTTCGAGCTTGATCTCCAGATCACCAATCCACTCCGAGGGCCATTGCTCGGCGGGCGCAAAATCCCAGTTGTCCTTGGGCAGCAAAAACCCCTTGCGCGCTGCCGTCACCACAATGGCAAGTGCAACCAACGCACCGATCAGGGAGGGGAATTCCGGCCCGAGAAAGACGCCCGCAAGCGCGTAGGGCACCGAGAAACACGCAGCGGCAAAAAGCGCAAATGGCACAATCGACAGACCCTCCGTCCAGGATTTATGCGCGCCAAAGAAACGGGTCATCATCATCACCATCAGGATCGGCATAAACAGCCCAACCAAAGCATGGGTCATCGCCACATTTGAGACAATAGTGCCATAGAAGGCTTCCCAGGACGATCCCTGCGCTTCAAGCTGCGCAGTCACCGCGACCTTATCCAGACCGCTTGTCACACCGATCACGATGGGTGTGCCAACCGCGCCAAATGAAACGGGCGTGCTTTGTACCATCATGCCCATGACGACAGCGGCCATGGCCGGGAACCCGATCGCCACAAGCAGGGGCGCAACGATCGCGGCGGGGGTGCCAAAACCAGACGCGCCTTCGATGAAGGATCCAAACAGCCAGACAATGATGATCATCTGCACCCGTCGGTCCGGGCTGATCTCGGTAAACCCGGAACGGATCGTCGTGATTGCGCCGCTGTGTTTGAGCGTGTTGAGCAGCAAGATCGCGCCAAAAATGATCCACAGAACCGATACGGTGATCAACAGGCCTTGCACCGTCGATGCAGCGACACGGCTGAACGGCATGCCCCAGAAAAACAGCGCAATAAGTGCTGCGGACAGATACACCAGCGGCATCGCGTTGCGTGCCGGCCATCGCAATCCGACCAACAGGATACCGGCAAGCGCAATGGGCGCAAAAGCGAGTAAAGCTTGAATTCCTATAGACATATTCTGGTCTTTCTCTGAAGAAGTTGACGCTGAGCAAACGGCTGACGCAAGGAAAGCGGGACTGGGAAAAGACCTTGAGGGTGCCAAGAGCTTTTGGGGTCCACGCAGTTACCAACGCGGGTGATGTCGCCTTCGTTCGTCAGCCAAGGTGCGCGCGCGCACGGCCTGAAGCGCGACATATTTTCGCGTCACGGTGGCACGATCAAAATATGCATGTGCTTTGGCCCATGCGCACCGCGAACATTTATGGCTTCGATATCTGCGGTGCCGCTGGTGCCAGTGACAATCGTGAGCAATCTTGATTGCGGGGCATGCGCGCCCCCCAACAGAGGCCAAAGGTCTTCGGTGTATCCGATCAAGGTGTCTGTTCTTAAAACCACAATGTGGTACATCGGCAAGAAGTTCAGAAGTATGGGGCTGTCAGCACCCGATCGGAACACCACGGAACCTGTTTCGGCAATTCCGTATTCGGCCAGTGTCACCGCACAGCCCCGGTCTTTTTCAAGATCTGGCGAACACGCGAACCCGGACCAATCCAACCCGTTCAATACAGCGCAGTTTTGCACGCAGATGTCTGTGCCCTGCCCGATCTTTTTCAAATATTCCGACACAGCCCTCGGGATATCGCGCTTGGCCGCCAACTGATCCACGGTCGCGGTGACACGTTCTGAGGTTGCTTTGGCCACGAACCGGTCGAGCAATGTCTCGCCCGCAAAACCCGGTTGGGTGACCTCTGGGTGGGCCACTAAATCTGCCGCCTCTTTGGCGATGTCCTCTGCCGGGCGCGCGGGGGATCTTTTGGCCGACCTGATTGCCCCAAAAATCAAAGCCCTGTCGCTCATGGTCGTTTCTCCCCTGCGTGCTTTGAGGCTTTATATTGCTGCATGAAGCTGCCTTTTTCGGGCCGCGGCAAATCGCGGTATTTCACCCAGCCTCCGGCCATGGGCATACGCCGGATACGTGTGCGCCCGAGCGACAGAAGGCGCATCCCAAACACGGCCATTCCGGTTGCAAAATGATATAATTTCGGACGGCGGGCTACAAAACGCCACGCGCCCAAAGCGAGTTTCGTCACGGGCGAGGCCAGTTTCGCTTCCCACTGGCGCGCCCTTAGATTTCGCAGCATGTCCGGCAGCGGGATATTGACAGGGCAGACCTCTTTGCAACGCCCGTTCAAAGTGCAGGCATTTGGCAGGTCCTTGGCGGCCTTCAAAGATGACAGCGCAGGGGTCAAAACCGATCCCATCGGGCCGGGATAGACAGCACCGTAGGCATGCCCACCGATGGCGGCATAAACAGGGCAATGGTTCATACAGGCCCCACACCTGATACATTTGAGCATCGCCTGCAGGTCGCTGCCCAACATTTCGCTACGATGATTGTCAACCAGAACAATATGATAGGCCTCGGGTCCATCCGCATCACCGCTGCGTTTGGGGCCATTGTAAAAGGTCGTGTATTGAGTGATTTCGGCCCCAATGGCGGCGCGCGCCAAAAGCCGCAAAAAGACGCTGGCATGCGCCATTCCCGGAACAAGCTTTTCGATACCGGCCGTCACGATATGCACCTTGGGCGGTGTACAGGTCAGTTCCGAATTGCCCTCGTTAGTAACGGTTACAGTCGCACCAGTGTCCGCGATCAGAAAGTTGGCTCCGGATATGCTGACGTCCGCCGACAGGAATTTCTGGCGTAATTCACGCCGCGCAGAGCCTACCAGATCAGGAATATCATGCGTATCCGGTGCGATGTCGTGCAAATCATCAAAGAGCTGTGCGACTTGTTCGTGGGTCTTATGCATGGCCGGCATCACGATGTGGCTCGGCGGGTCTTGTGCCAGTTGAATGATGTGCTCGGCCAGATCGGTTTCGATCCGTTCAACCCCTGCATCGCTCAGCGCTTGGGCGATGCCGATTTCCTCGCCCAGCATCGATTTGACCCGTGTGGCGGTCTTTGCTCCGGCCTGCGTGCAGATCTTTGTGACGATCCGCCGCGCCGCCTCGGGGGTTTTGGCCCAATGTACAGTGGCACCATTGGCGCGCGCGTTGGTCTCGAACATCTCAAGGTAGTGGTCCAGGTGCGCAAGCGTGTGGTCCTTGATCGCGCCAGCCCTTTCGCGGGCCGCGCCGTATTCCGCGTATTCATCGATGACTTGCCTGCGCCGCGCCTGGAGCAACCCTGTTGTGCGCGAAAGCGCGATCTTCAGATCATCATCCGCAAGGGCACGCGTCACATGTTCCTTGAACCGATCAGAGGTTTGAATCATGACCCCTCCCCGCAAATACCGCCATCGCCAGCCATGCCCGCCAGAACCTCAACAGTGTGAAACGCTTTGACCTTATGCCCCTCACGCGACAGCTTGCCCGCCATATTCATCAGACATCCCAGATCACCAGCCAGCAGCGTATCCGCTTTGGTTTCCACGATGTTGCGGGTTTTTTCGGCGACGATAGCGTTGGAGATATCCGGGTATTTCACACAAAACGTGCCACCAAACCCGCAGCAGGCATCATTGTCTTTGAGCGGTGTCATCTGCAGGCCGTCAACATTTGCCAACATCGCGCGCGGCTGATCACGAACCCCCAGATCGCGCAGCCCCGAACAGCTGTCATGATAGGTCGCAAGCCCGTCATAGCGGACATCCTCGGGGTGATACCCTATCACGTCCGACAGGAAGCTTAAAACTTCCCACGTCTTGGCGGACAAAGCGGACTGACGTTCAATCCAATCCGGCTCATCGCCGAAAACCTCGCCGAAATGCGTGCGGATCATGCTGGCGCAGGACCCAGAGGGCACCACAACATAGTCATATCGCGCAAAGCTCTCAATGATCTGCTTGGCGATGGCGCGGGTCGTCGCGTCATCACCGCTGTTAAAGGCGGGTTGTCCACAACATGTCTGGGCTGATGGCACCTCGACATCACACCCCGCCGCTTCCAATAGCTTGAGAGTGGCAAACCCGATGTTGGGTCGCATCGCATCAACAAGGCAGGTCACAAACAGACCAACGCGGGGCCTGTCTGAAGCTGTATGTTCTGTCATCCGATTTCCTTTCCGATCTATCCCGAGGCCCTGAGCCGCTGCCCCTTGACTGGTGTTATGACCCTTTCGAGCCCATCATGTTTTCGGCCTGGTCTTTTATGGATTCAAACGCCTTTTCATTGGCCTCGCGCGTGGCCTCGGCCATTTTCTGCATCAGAGAAAGCGCCTGTTCCACGGCCTCATTCATCGCCTCGGTTCCGGCTTGGATCGTGGCGGGGTCACCTGCGTCTTTCAGCTTTTGTTGAGCGGGCTCGATCGCTGATTGAAAGATCTCCATCTGTTTTGCCAGCATGTCCCTATAGCCTTCGGCAGCCGCCTTATTCGCCTCTGCCATGGCTTCGAAGTTGCGCTGGTTGGTCTCAATGAACGCCGACAGATCGGGCATGCCTTTATGTGTCTGTTGCAGCGATTTCATCATCTCTGAAGGATCAAAGACCTTTGACATCGCCTCCGGGTTGAAGGCTTTGAACATGTCCGACATATCAAATGGGGTCTTGGTCATTTTTTGTCCTCTCATTGGTGTTGCATCAAAATTGGGGGTTAGTGGCGTTTCTTCGGCGGCATCAAATCCGTGATCGTTCCTTCATACATCTCTGCCGCAAAATTCACCGTTTCCGAGAGCGTTGGGTGGGGATGGATCGTGTGGCCCAGATCAGTCGCGTCACAGCCCATTTCGATGGCCAATGCGACCTCGGCAATCAAATCGCCCGCGTTGGTGCCCACAATGGCGGCGCCGATGACCCGATCATCGGTCGGGTCAAAGAGCACCTTTGTCATGCCTTCGGAGCGTGCATTGGACAACGCACGCCCGGATGCCGCCCAGGGAAACACGCCCTTGCCAAATTTTACGCCCTTTGCCTTGGCTTCGGTTTCCGTGATGCCGACCCATGCGACCTCGGGATCGGTATAGGCCACGGATGGGATCACCATCGCGTCAAAGGCGCGCTTTTCACCGGCGGCCACTTCGGCGGCGACCTTGCCTTCGTGCACGGCCTTATGCGCCAGCATCGGCTGGCCAACGACATCCCCGATGGCAAAGATATGTGGAACACCGGTGCGTTGCTGATTGTCCACGGCGATAAAACCGCGTTCATCCACGGCAACGCCAGCCGCTTGCGCATTTATCAACTTGCCATTGGGCCGGCGCCCTACGGAAACCAGGACCTTGTCAAAAGTATCACTTGTGACCTCGCCCTTGGCATCCTCGAAAGTGACCTTGAGGCCTTTCTTCTGCGCCTCCATCGCCGTCACCTTGGTTTTCAGCAAAATCTTCTCATAACGCTTGGCGATCCGCGTGTGCAGGGGCTTCACCATATCCTTATCCGCACCGGGCATCAGCTGGTCCATGAACTCCACAACCGTAATTTTGGAGCCGAGCGCATCATAGACACAAGCCATTTCCAGACCGATGATGCCACCGCCGAGGATCAACATGCGCTTTGGAATATCGCCCAGTTCCAGCGCCCCTGTGCTGTCCAGAACCCGCGGATCATCATGCGGAATAAAGGGCAGCTCAACGGGTTCGGACCCCGCAGCGATAATGCATTGATCAAAGCTGAGTGTCTTGGTGCCGTCGTCGCCCGTGACCTCAATCATATTGGGGCCGGTGAATGTACCCGTCCCGCTTACAACCGTGACTTTGCGCCCTTTGGCGAGCCCATCAAGACCCCCGGTAAGCTGCGCTACGACACCGTCTTTCCAACCACGCAAAGCATCCAGATCAATCTTGGGCTTGGCGAAGGTCACACCGTGGGCGGACATTTCTTCAGCTTCGGTCAACACCTTGGCCACGTGAAGGAGCGCTTTTGATGGGATACAGCCCACGTTGAGGCAAACGCCGCCCAGCGTCGGGTTGCGTTCGATGAGAACCACGTTTTTACCCAGATCAGCGGCGCGGAATGCCGCTGTGTAGCCGCCGGGTCCAGACCCCAGAACAACCACCTCGGCATGGATGTCGCCTGGGCCGGTGGCGGTAGCGGTGCCTGTTGCCGCTGTGGCCACGGGTGCCGGGGCGGCTGTGGGTGCTGGAGCAGCCGCAGCGGGCGCCTCGGCAGCCTCCGCGCCTTCAAGCACCACGATCACCGACCCTTCGGAAACCTTGTCACCTTCGGCCACCTTGATCTCTTTCACCACGCCCGCTGCCGGGGATGGCACTTCCATTGTAGCTTTGTCGCTTTCCAGCTCGACCAGCGGATCTTCGACGGCAACGGTGTCGCCGACGCTGACCAGAATGCCGACCACGGGGACCTCTTCGAAGTCACCAATATCAGGAACTTTAATGTCCATGTCCGCGCCCCCTTACAGCATCAGCCGGCGTACATCGCCGAGCAGGTGTTTCAATGTGGCGCAGAACCGCGCGGCGAGCGCGCCATCAATGGCGCGGTGGTCATAGCTCAGCGACAGAGGCTGCATGTTGCGGGGCTGGAACGCCTCGCCATCCCAGACCGGTGCAATTTTCGAGCGTGTCAGGCCAAGGATCGCCACCTCGGGGGCATTCACAATCGGTGTGAAGGACGTACCACCGATCCCGCCCAGCGAGGAAATGGTGCAGGTTGCCCCCTGCATATCTGCGCTCTTCAACTTGCCGTCACGAGCCTGTGCGGACAGATCGCCAAGTTCCTTCGATATCTGCACCAAACCCTTGCGATCCGCGTCCTTTATCACCGGCACCATCAAACCGTTTGGCGTGTCGGCGGCAAAACCGATGTTGAAAAAATCCTTCTTGATCAGCTTGTCGCCATCAGGATGCACGGAAGAATTCACCTCCCAATGCTGTTTGAGCGCGGAAACGGAAGCCTTGATCACAAAGCTGAGCAAGGTCACCCGGTAACCTTCGGTTTTGGCCTGGGCGTCCAGCTCCCTGCGGTATGTGTCGAGGTCGGTAATATCCGCCTCCTCATTATGCGTCACATGCGGGATGTTCAGCCAACTGCGGTGCAGCGCGGGACCGGACAGCTTTTTGATGCGGGGCATCTCCACGTTCTCGATGGGACCAAACTTGGAAAAATCCACAACCGGGATTGGCGGGATCCCCATCCCTCCAGATTGAGCGCCCCCTCCCGCAGCAGGTGCCGTGGTGGCTTTGAGAAACTTGGTGACGTCCTCGCGCAGGATACGACCTTTGCGGCCTGTACCATTGACTTTGGTGATGTCGATATCGAGCGTGCGTGCAAAAGCCCGGATCGAAGGCGACGCATGAGCCTTGCCAAATCCCGCATCAGTGACCGGCGCGACAGAAGCCTGCGCAACGGGGATGTCCGGCACCGCAGCCGCCGGGGTCGCCGCAACAGGTGCGGGCGTGTCCCCGGAACCCTCTTCCTCGATGACCAGCAAAGGCGTCCCCTTCGAGACATTCTGCCCTTCGGAGATGAGGATCTCGACGATCTTGCCGGCTGCCGGACTTGGCACCTCCATCGTGGCTTTGTCGCTTTCGATCTCGACCAGCGAGTCCTCGAGCGCGACCATATCACCAACAGCAACCAGAATGCCCACAACGGGTACATCTGCAAAGTCTCCGATATCGGGAACCGTAACTTGGGTTGTCATATTTCTTCTCCTTTTCCGGCGTCCTCAGACGAGCCGTGGGTTCGGCTTGTCGCCGTCAATGTCATATTTGATAAGCGCTGCTTGCATTTCGGCCTTGGTAATGGCCCCGGCCTCAAACAGCTCACTCATCGCGGCGGCCGCGATATGGTTTGCGTCCACCTCAAAGAAACGACGCAGGTTGACGCGACTGTCAGAACGCCCAAAACCATCAGTGCCCAGAACGGTATACCTGTTGGGAACAAAGGCGCGGATCTGTTCGGCGTAATTCTTCATGTAATCCGTCGCTGCGATAACCGGACCTTTGGCGCGGCTCAGCAATTCAGTCACATAAGGCACTTGTTTATCAGACAGCGGACTGAGCCGGTTGTGGCGCGCCGTATCCTGACCCTCACGGGCCAGCTCGTTGAAGCTGGTGGCCGACCAGATGTCGGAAGTGACACCAAAATCCTCTTTCAACATGCGTGCCGCTTCAATCGCTTGAACCAATATCGTGCCAGACCCCATCAGGTTGACGTGCTTTTTGCCGGGCCTTTTGGTCTGAGACATGCGGTAAAGGCCCTTGATGATGCCCTCTTCGACCCCCATCGGCATATCCGGGTGGCTGTAGTTTTCATTCATCAGAGTGATGTAGAAACTGATGTCTTCCTGATCGACGAACATCCTTTGCAGCCCGTTGTGCAGGATGACGGCCAACTCATAGCTAAATGTCGGATCATAGGTCACACAGTTGGGAATGGTGGCGGCCAGGATATGGCTGTGGCCGTCCTCATGCTGCAACCCTTCGCCGTTGAGCGTTGTGCGTCCCGCCGTGGCCCCCAAAAGGAACCCGCGTGCCCGGCTGTCACCCGCCGCCCAGGCCAGATCACCTACGCGTTGATGCCCGAACATCGAATAATAGATGTAGAACGGGATCATCGGCACACCATGGTTGGAATAAGACGTCGCCGCCGCGATCCAATCGGCCATGGCACCGGCCTCATTGATGCCTTCCTGCAAGACCTGCCCATCGATGGTCTCTTTGTAAAACATCATCTGATCGGCGTCTTCGGGCGTGTAGTTCTGCCCCAGCGGATTGTAGATGCCCGCCGAGCGGAACAACCCCTCCATCCCGAAGGTCCGGGATTCATCGGGGACAATTGGCACCACGAATTTTCCGATCTTTTTGTCCCGCAGCAGGGTCGTCAAAATGCGCACATAGGCCATTGTCGTCGAAATTTCGCGATCCCCGGTGCCCTTCAGCTGCGCTTGGAAATTGGACAGGGGTGGTATTTCCAGTTTGGGTGCATCCCGCCATTCACGTTTGGGGAATGGGCCGCCAAGGGCGCTACGGCGATCCGCCAGATAGGCTTTTTGCGCGTTGTTCAAGGATACAAACGGTGCCTTTGGCAGGTCCTCATCCGACACTGGAATCTTGAACCGGTCGCGGAAATCACGCAGCTGGTTATCGGCAAATTTCTTGGCCGAATGAGTGGTATTCTGACCCTCACCCGCCGTGCCCATACCGTAACCTTTGACCGTCTTGATCAGCAAGCAGGTCGGCTGCCCCTTGGTGTCGCTGGCCGCTTTGAACGCGGTGTATACCTTTTGCGGATCATGGCCGCCCCGACGCAACGCCCAGATTTGATCGTCTGACCAGTCGGCAACCAGTGCCGCTGTTTCTGGATATTTGCCAAAGAAATGCTTGCGGATATAGGCGCCGTCCTTGGATTTGAACGTCTGGTAATCACCGTCAACGGTTTCATCCATCAATTGTTTCAATCGCCCGGTGGCGTCATTTTCCAGCAGATTATCCCAGCCTTTGCCCCACAAAAGCTTGATCACATTCCAGCCTGCACCGCGAAAATCGCCCTCAAGCTCTTGCACGATCTTGCCGTTTCCGCGCACGGGTCCATCGAGACGTTGCAGGTTGCAATTGACCACAAAGATCAGATTATCCAGCCCTTCGCGGGCCGCCAGGTCAATTGCGCCACGCGATTCTGGCTCGTCCATTTCACCGTCGCCGAGGAAAGCCCAGACCTTGCGATCGTCCATGTCGATATGGCCCCGGTTGTGCATGTATTTCATGAACCGCGCCTGATAGATCGCCATCAGCGGGCCAAGCCCCATCGAGACCGTCGGGAATTGCCAGTAATCCGGCATCAGCCAGGGGTGCGGATAGGATGACAACCCGCCACCATCGACCTCAGAGCGGAAGCTCTCCATCTGTTCCTGCGTCAGGCGCCCTTCCATGAAGGACCGCGCATAGATGCCCGGAATCACGTGACCCTGAAAGAACACCAGATCGCCACCGTGGATCGCTGATTTAGAGCGCCAGAAGTGGTTCAACCCGATGTCATACATGACCGCTGAGGAGGCAAATGAGGCGATGTGCCCCCCGTATTCACTGCTTTCCTTGTTGCGCTGCACAACTGTCGCCATCGCGTTCCAGCGGTTGATGGTCCGAATGCGCCATTCCATTTCCAGATCGCCAGGTATCTCAAGCTCATCGTCCGCAGGGATCGTATTCTGATAGGGTGTCGTGGCGGAAAACGGCAGTGTTGCTCCAGCGGCACGGGCCTGCTGCACAGCCTTATCCAGCAGATAATGGGCGCGGTTCGCCCCATCTTTTTCAATAACGTCCTGAACGGCCTCCTGCCATTCCTGCGATTCCAGGGGGTCTATATCGGTGTTTTGAATGATCATAGTTTCTTCCTCACACAAAGAATTGGGTGCCATTGGCGCGGAGTGTGGAGCTCTTGTTAAAGCCCGCATCATCAGACGCGCGCAAAGCCATGCAGCGCGCGATTTCTTCAGGTTCTCCCAAGCGAGCGGCAGGTATTTCCGCGATGATGCTCTCGCGGATTTTCTCGGGCACGACCAACACCATGTCGGTGCCAATGTCGCCAGAGCAGATCGCATTGGCTGTGGCATAAATTGGACCAACGCCCATGATCGACGGATCGAGGCCCGCCGTGGCGTAGGATGCGATGCGCGCAAGAGGTTCGATCCCACGTTTTTCTGCATCATCCGCATGCATCAACAGCCCTGCAGCGGCACCATCATTCAGCCCAGAAGCGTTCGCAGCGGTTACCGAGCCCTGCTTGGCAAAGGCAGGGCACCGTTTTTCAAGGGCACCGATAGTTGCCCCGTGGCGGTTATATTCGTCCTGCTCGACGACAATGTCGCCCTTGTGGGTCTTCACCGCAAAGGACGCAATTCCATCGTCAAACCTGCCCGCCTTTTGCGCCGCTTCGGCCTTGTTCTGTGACGCTACGGCAAAGGCGTCCTGATCTTCACGGCTGATCTGCCAATGGTTTGCAACGTTCTCTGCGGTCTGGCCCATGTGATAGCCATTAAAGGCATCCCACAACCCGTCCGAAATCATGGTATCGACCAGTTTCAAATCGCCCATCTGCTGGTCGGCACGCATGTTTTGCGCATTGGGAGACAATATCATGTTTTCCTGACCCCCGGCGGCTACGACCTGGGCATCACCCAGCTGGATATGCTGGGCATCCAAGGCAACGGCGCACAGGCCCAAGCCGCAGACCTGATTGATCGAGCATGCGGAACTTTCTTGCGGCAACCCTGCTTTGATATGGGCCTGACGGGCCGGGTTTTGCCCTTGGGCAGCGGTCAAGATCTGACCCAGAATGGTCTCGGATACCTTGCTATTTTCGATCCCCGCGCGCGCCACCACGGCCTCCAGAACGGCCGCACCCAGATCATGCGCCGGCGTCGTGGCAAACCCGCCCCCAAAGGAGCCCACGGCGGTTCGGGCGGCGGATGCGATTACAACATGTGTCATGGGACGTGCCTTTCTGGCCTGTAGGTCAGGCATAGTTCTTTTTCTTGGACATTTTGCCGATGCCCGGATTCATCGAATTTGTTGGATCAACCGATTTATAGAACGCCGCCAGATCGGGCTTGGCCTTATACAGATGCCCGACGTTGTGTTCAGCCGGGTATTCGGCACCGCGTTTTTCCAGCAGATCCAGCATCTGCGCCTTGATCGCTTTGACGTCCGCGCCTTTGCGCAGGATGTAATCCTGATGCAGGACGTGGCACATGAAATGCCCGTAGTAGAGACGGTGGACGATTTGATCACCAATCTTAGCGGGCAGCTTTTCAAACCAGTCGCGATCGTTTCGTCTCAGCGCGATATCGAGCGCAAGAATGTCCTCGACGTCCTGCGCGTGCACGTTCTGATACCGAATGGCCGCACCTGCGGCTGCAAAACGATGAAGCCCCGCCAGTTTGCCTTCGCGCTGGGTGCAGGCAAAAAAATCCGCCTCGCTGTCAGCAAAGGCGCTGTGCAGGAAGGCATCGGTTTCAGCAATGCCGCCGTCTCGTGTTTTGATGATCAGGTGATGTTCAAACCGATCCCGGAATGCCATCATCTTATCGGGCAGAATTTTGGGCCAAGCACCACTCAGCACCTGCATGAATTTATCGGTAAATCCGCGCAACAGAGGGATTTTATTCAGTCGCGCATCCACAGCCCCCTTGATCGCAAAGAACATCGGCAAACGCGCGGTGCCCAGCTTGTCGATCATGACCATCGTATCTTTGCCGTATTTGGTTGTGATATCGAATACATCGCGGTGCATATATTCAGCGCTGACAGGCAGCGTCTCAAATTCGGCCAGCATGTGGCGGCGTAACATTGTCAGATCGGCGGGATCGTTGGTGCCGACATAAAACACCTGTTCGCGATCATTCTTGGGGTAGGTATCAAGGCGCACGGCGAAAACCGCAAGTTTACCCGCGCAGCCCGCAGTCTCGTGCAGACAACGCGTGTCACTGTTAAAGCGCGCAGGCGTATCCGCCTCAACCGCCCGCACAATCCGCGTGTAATCCGTATCAGAGGCCTTTTTATTGCTGTCCTCGAAATCCGCGTCGCTAAATCTTCCCGCCTGAACACGGCGCAGGATGTCTTCGGGATCGTCGCCCAAGGACAGCCCGAGATGATTAACGAGGCGCAATGCACCTGTCGCGTCAATCTGCGCAAAGAGCGACAGTTCCGTGTAAGAGGGCCCGCGTTCAATCAAAGAGCCGCCCGAATTATTGCACACGCCCCCCACAACGGATGCGCCGATACAGGAGGACCCAATCACGGAATGAGGCTGCCGTCCCAGCGGGTCGAGCAGCTTTTCCAGTGCAAACAAGGTGGACCCCGGAAGGGCGAGCACCTGCGCCCCCCCTTTGAGCAAATGCAGCCCATCCATGCGCCGCGTGTTGATCAGCACCACATCGCGCTCATAGCTGCCGCTGGGCGTACTCCCTTCGGTCAGCCCCGTATTGGCGGCCTGCATGATGATGATCTTATCCGCCGCCACACAGGTTTGCAGAACACGCCATTGCTCCACCAGATCGCCCGGCTGCACCACGCATAGCGCATCCCCCTGCCCCGAACGCCATCCCTTGCGGAAACGTTCTGTTTTCTTTTGCCCGGTCAGCACGTGTCGTTTGCCGACAATCTGACGCAGGCTGTTTAGAATGTCATGATCGGTGATTGTCTTTCCTCCCGGTTTCGTCTGGGGCACTTGCGTTGAGCGTGGCACCCGCGGGATCAGCCTCCCAAAGCGCAATTCGGTCTACGGGTTGATTTCCATGAGAAAGAGGTAAATATTGTTGACCATGGCTGTCGGCCCAACCCTGTAAAACAACGGTAAATTTATGCCCAAAACTGCAATACTCGATCCGGTCGACCACGACTCCGTGTCTGAAGCGGTGATTGCCCAGATCGAAGATGTCATCATCGCCGGCGTCCTCAAGAGCGGACAAAAACTCCCCTCTGAACGCGAGCTTGCCCAGCAGACGGGCGTCTCCCGACCAAAGATCCGGGCCGCGATCCAGACGCTCGAAGATCGTGGGCTGTTGACGGTCAAGCACGGAGAGGGGACGTTCGTTGCTTCGCTGACCGGCACGGCCTTGTCGCCCGCCATGATCGATCTTTTTGCGCGCCGCCCCCAGGCGTTTGGCGACTACCTTGAATTTCGCAGAGAGGTCGAAGGTTTCGCAGCCTTCACCGCCGCGCAACGTGCAACCACCGAGGACCTTGCTATCATTCAACAAATTCTGGATGAAATGGCGGATGCCACTGTCGCTTTCGACGCCGCGCATGAATTGAAGCTTGATGTCCAGTTTCATGGGGCGGTCGTGGATGCCACACATAACGCGATGCTGGTGCACACGATGGCGTCGATCTACGAGCTTCTGGCGCGCGGGGTGTTTCTGGGTCGTAACATGGAATATCTCGACACCACCCGCCGCGCCGTTCTTTTGGAGCAGCACCAGGCGATTGGGCTTGCGATTTTGGACCGCGATGCCCAGGCGGCGGCGGCGGCAGCCGAAGAGCATATCAATTTTGTCGAACTTTCTTACCGGGAAGCGAACAGCCTGGAACGGCGCACAGATATGGCGCGCAAACGAAGAAGCCTGTTTACCACCCAGCGACCGATGAAAACGCGATCGCGCCCGCCGTCCTGAGGCCCGCCCGATCAACGCGCCGCACACCGCATCCGCGGCGTGACGAGAGTCACTCAATGTCCTCATCGTCTGTACCTCCCCGCACAAGTTGTGAGTTTGGGCAGCATTTGTGATTGTGGCGTTCGAGTCTCTGATCATAATCAGAAAAAACTCATTAAAACATTTTGCATTTAATCTGAGGCGTATCCGGCAGCTTTGAGGAGGTTCCGGCATTCGCTTGGATCAAACAGATCACAAATGTCGCCGAGGGCCTGGAAGTTTGTATCAAACGTTTTTGGCCCGATCCGTCTCAGATGGGCTTTGAGCTTTGAGAAAGCCATCTCGATCATTGGCCGTCAGGGTATTGCGCAGCAATGTCCCGAGAAGCAATAAAGTGTGGCTCCTGGCGCATGCGCGGCTGGCGGTGGTTGATCCACCCCCGCCTTGCCCTGCGCAGGGCAGGCCGATTACGTTCCCGTGCGATAAGTCCTTTTTTCATATAAGAACCCGGCGCGTACCAAGGCGCGGTGAATTGATGAGAGGTGAACAGATACGCCAGACGTGTCTTCCAGCGCGCCGGATAGTTCATGCAATGTTATGTCTGGTTCGGCACGGATAACCCCGATTAAGAAATCCTTATACGGTGCCAGCTGGCCAAATCGGCCCACCGGCCTGCCCTGTGGTCTGGGCGTGACGTCGCGCCGCTCTCGTTTGTCCGCAGCATAACGCACCCCCGTTGCCGCACTGACACCAAAAATACGCCCTGCTGCACGACAAAAGATCCCAGCAGCAACATACCCGCAAATCCGGTGCCGAAGATCTAAAGAAAGAGGTTTGCCCATCATCCACCTCCACACTGAAAATGAAGCAGACAAAGACTCCTTTGGGAAACACAAATCAATTCAGATTAAACGCAAACCGCTTTAAGGTTCTGGACGCTATCTCGCCGTCAGCAAAAAATGTGAGGCGGCACCGGGAAAACCACACTGTTACTCAGCCGCAATAGATCCGCCGTTGCTCAAATGCGCCAGGGAATGCCAATCCCTGACAACAACGCGGCTTGGCGATAGCAGGCTTATGTAGCCATCAGATTTCAGGCGTGTGAATTGGCGGCTGACGGTCTCGCTTTCCAACCCGATGTAGTCACCGATCTCGCCGCGCGATATTGGTATGCGGATTTCGCCGCTTGCGTCATTCACCCCCATTCCCCGATCGTTTAATTCAATCAGCAGTGATGCCAGCCGTTCGATCGGCGATTTGCGACCAAGGGTGACAAGATGCGCCAGTGCCCAACCGATCTCTCTATTCGCGTGGGAACTCATATCAATATTGAATTGACGACTTTCCAGACGGAGCTTTTCGGTTTTTTCAGCACCCAAAACCAAGAGCGCCGCATCTTCTACAACTTCAACTCTGGCAAACCATGGTTCCGCCTGCGTCAGAAGGGTGATGAATTCACCCGGAAACCTAAGGCCCACGATCTGGGTCCGACCGTCGCGAAACGACGTTGATAATTTCACCATGCCATTCAGGACCGCAATGAGTCCTTGCTGCGCCGAACCCTCGTTGGCGATGATGCTATGCTTGTTTGCGCGCTTTATGTAAGCGCCCTCGGCGCAGAGTAATGCGTTCAGCGAGCCGCCAAGTATCGCCCCATTCAGCGTCCCGGTGAAAATCCCAGGATCAACGCCGACATCGGCCTCTGTTTGCTGAAGCTTGTGCGGATATCTGTCATTCACGGTGTCAGGCTCGCTTTTTGACCACACCCACATGCGGCACTATTATTTACCACCTAACCACCCACCTCCCTTAGATTAACAGTTGGTTCAGTAGAGGCGCTTGTTTAGAACTCAAATTTATAACTTAGTGGTAAACATTATTTACCTCTAAAGTCAATCATTTTATGCCGCGCCGCAGCAATTCAATGCGCATTGCTTGATCTTGTTAAGAAAACTTTTTGTGATCAGCGCGTCCAAACCAAAAATGCGCAGGTATATGCGTCAAGACAGGATCACGCTTACGAATCAAATTTCATCGGACCGCAGGCGCTTTCATCGTGCTCCATAAGCCGTCAGTGACGTGACCCAGATTTGCCGGATCGACGAACCTGACGCGCATCCCATAAGCCCGTTGCTCAGTGCGCGCCGTACTCCACGCTCACGGAACTCACCTTCGCGCTCACGACCCGTCTTTCATTACCTTCGGTGTAGCAAACGCAATCAATGGAGCGACATCAAAACATGCCAGGTCCACGTCACCTCAAGCCACTCTGCCCGGCACAGTTCGCGTGAAAGAAATTGTAAAATTAGAAAAGCTACTTTAGGTTGCAAACGTGGGCTATGGAGTAGAGACGATGAAAAAAATTGACAGAAAAGCCTTTTTCGACACCATCCGGCAGAAACTATTTGGCGGAACCCTGAGCACAACTCAGGTTACTGGTATAACTACTTTTCTTGATTATTGGGAAAAAAATTACGGTGATGCCGATGACCGCTGGCTGGCTTATGTGCTCGCCACGGCGCATCATGAGGTCAATCAAACCTTTACCCCGATAAGTGAATATGGCGGGGATAAATACTTCTTCAGAATGTATGATATCGAAGGCGACCGACCCCATGTTGCCAAGAGATTGGGCAATCTTGCGAAAGGAGACGGCGTGCTGTTTCACGGGCGCGGGTTTGTTCAACTGACGGGTCGATCAAATTATGCGTTTTGGGAAAAGCGTGTCCCGAGCGGCGATCTGACCAGCAATCGCGCAGCTGCGGACCGTGTGCTTGAGGTTGGCATTGCAACAGAAATCATCTTCGAGGGCATGGTGGAAGGCACATTCACGGGTAAAAAGCTTGCGGATTATATTGCCAACGTCAAACAGGATTATGTGAATGCGCGACGGATCATAAACGGCGTGGATAAGGCCGATTTGATTGCTGGCTATGCCAAAAGCTATAACAATGCCATTTCTTACGAAACGTCGCTGTCGGCCTAAAGGTCAACGGGGATAGACACAATCAGCGCTTAATCCTGAGCATCGCGCTCAGCGGGTTGCCGCGCTGAGTAGCTTGTCTCCCCCCTTCCTTGCCCCCCTTGGACCGAGGACGGATTTGCCACGCGCGGCTGAAAGGGCATTTGAATATTAGACGGCGTCTGTTCATCGGGTGTGTAATCAAAGGCGCGCTTTAATGCGTTAACGATGCTGTTAAGCACCATATGGATAACGCTGGCGGAAAACCCTCCGAGAAGCGCAAGGAGCGTGTCTGACATCCCGCCAAAACCGGCACCTGTATCGCTGCCCTCAACCAGAACCTGCTCACTTCCGATAATCTCGGCAAGCATCAGGCCAGCGACCACACCAAGGCCGATCTGCATCCAGATTGCACTATCAGCCAGCGGCTCATAGCGGTGTTTTCGAAGGTCCTCCCAAACGGTAAACAACGCTGAAAAACTCGCCCCCAGGCCAGCAGCGGACAGGATGAGAGCAAGCTTGACTGCCAAAGGCGTGCCGTTCAGTTCATAAATGCTTTTGGACATCGCCTCAATGTTGATGTCGGCCGACAGGCTGATGGCAAAGAATGTGAGGGCGAAAAAGAGGCTTGCAATCGACAGCCTTCGCACGCCCGGCGTTGGCCCGAGAAAACCTGACATCCGCCCGGATGCTTTGCCTTGCTGAAGCGACAGGAGTGAACGCTGCTTGGCAGGTGCGACCGCTTCCGCCAGAAGCCCATGCAGCGAAATCAGGCCCTCCAGCGGCATATCCGCCTGTTGTTCCAGTTGCGAAAGCCCGGCGGCAGCCTCCTGCCCGATCGCACGGCCATCTGAGAGGAGAAACAGCGCCATGGCTTCGATCTCGCGAACCGTATCGGTTCGCAGTTTTTCGCTCAAGTTATTGACCCTCATGTTCCGCTCGCGCTTTTGAACCGGGGCTTTGGGGTCTTTGGCCGTACGCGGGGTGTCGGACTGATCACTCTCGGTCGAAATGGTGGCAATTTTGGTATTCACAGTGACAGCCCTCCCGTGCAGATAGAAAATCCTAGCACTTCAAACCCTTCGATTCCAGCGGCACTGCAAACCCTCTCCAGCGCGTGCACCTGAAGGGCGGGATCCGCTGTTTGATTTTTATCGGCGCCGGGGGGTCGAATGCACCGCGCGGAATCTGCAATAAAAACCGAGTGAAAGACATTCCTGGCACGATGCGCAAAGCAGAAAACGCCCCATTGCCATCTCATCATGCGCACCACTCTCCGCGCCGTGCAGCTACGCTGACAGTCCTGTTTTGAAATGCCGAAAAATTGCCGCTAAGCGACTGTGATTTCCGCCCGTGTTATCCAAAACCATGCGCACATGGTGCGCTTGGATATCGCTTTGCGAAGTGCTTTTATACCCCTGCATCAGTCCTCAAGCAGTGCGACAGGTTGCCCCCAGGACATAACGCTTGTTGGAAATATCCGCGCTGTGCACTCACTTTTAAACCCGATTTTAGGTGATTATCTTGGCCAGCAGTGTTGATCTCGGAGACCTAGTAGATGCCATTGCGAATGGTGTCTTAGAGGCTCAAGACCATGTGAAGAGACATCAAATCGCCCTTCTTCACAATTACTTCGATAAAAATCATCGCCCCATTACACTCAAAATCCGTGTGCCCTCAATGCGAGATGATCTTGATGAAGACGAGATGGGAGTCCCCCTTCTCTCTCTGGTCGGCACAACAAGACTGGCAATCAAAGACCTCGAGGTATCCAGTACCCTTGCGCTTGGTGATTTGAGCAGCGTGCCAATTGAAAGCGCGGACGGGGATGAAAAAGCCGACGCGGCGGGGTATCCAAAGGACGACGTTGACGCAAACAGTCCGAAAAAACAGATTTCTGCGTGTGGTCTTACCAAGAGATCAGCGCTCAACGTCGACATGAATGCGACAAAGAAAAACCCGGTCAAATCATCCGCCGAGCTCAAATTAACGGTGGAAGCCCAAGTGAAGTGGTCCGGCAAAATCGGACAGCGTGCTAAGATGTATCCAACAACGACGACAGGATACACAAATGACGAAGAGACGCAGTTTTTCAGACAAGTTCAAAGCTACGGTGGCGCTTGAGGCGCTTCGTGGAGACAGGACGGCGCAAGAGATTGCAACCAAACATAAAGTTCATCCGACGCAGGTGACGACATGGAAGCGGCAGGCGATTGATGGCCTGACGGACGTGTTTTCTGATAAGACCAGGAGAGCGGAAGACAACGAAGCCGAGGTCAAAGAGCTTCATGCAAAGATCGGTAAGCTGGCGGTCGAAAATGATTTTTTGTCACAAGGGCTGAAGCGATGAACCCGACCGAACGCAAGGCGATGATCCGCAAAGACCTGGCAGATCTGAGCCTGACGAAGCAGTTTAAGTTGCTGAAGATAAGCCGGTCGTCACTGTACTACGTGCCAGTCGGCGTGAATGCTGAGACGCTGGAACTGATGAACGAGATTGATCGGGTGTTCACCAAATATCCGTTCTTCGGCAGCCGCCAGATTGCGGCATACTTGCCTAGAAATCGTTTCCGTGCTGGCCGTCACCGTGTGCGTCGGCTGATGGGCATCATGGGCATACAAGCAATCTACAAAGGACTAAACACCAGCAAAAACACCCACAGCATCGCATCTACCCCTACCTGCTACGGAAGTTACCAATCACGCGCCCCAACCACGTTTGGTGTAGTGATATCACCTACATCCTCATGCGGCGCGGGTCTTGTATCTGGTGGCGATTATGGATTGGGCGGCGCGCAAGGTGCTGGCGTGGCAGTTGTCGAACACGCTGGATGCCACCTTCTGTGTTGAAACCCTAAACGAAGCCATCGCAAAACAAGGCAAGCCCGAGATCATGAATTCCGACAGTCATAGAATGGACACCAGTTCTCGGGTGGTTTGACTCTAACACCGATCGACCATTCGTTGGGTTGGTACCGCTTGGCCTCTTGGTGTGATCTGACCCTCACTCCGATCGACCTGACTTGTGTCTTTCCCTGGACCTGTCGATCATCCGGGAACGCTTTGCGGTGAGGCTTCGTCTCGAAGATATCGCGTGACCAAAGAAGGGCCTGACCACTTGGTCTCATGACTGTCCTGTCCGTGCATTCTTTCTGGTGAAGTATGTCGAAAGCCGCCGCAAAGGATGATCCCATGGGCAAAACTAAGCAAACCATCCCAGTCGTTGGCGGGGTTGATACGCATAAAGATCTTCATGTTGCGGCAGTTGTCGATGATAATGATCAAGTGCTGGGCACGCAGAACTTTGCGACGACGCGGCAGGGTTACAAGTTGATGCTGGCGTGGATGCGGTCATTCGGGAACCTGCAGCGCATTGGGGTGGAATGCACCGGCAGTTGCGGCGCAGGACTTTTAAGATATATGCAGGTCGCTGATGTTGATGTTCTGGAGGTAACCGCACCACACAAGCTGGATCGAAGACGGCGCGGCAAGAATGATGACTTTGATGCTGAAAGTACCGCCCATGCGGCTTTCGCAGAGCGGCGCACAGTCACCCCGCGCAGTCGAGATAGAATGGTGGAATCCCTGCGTGTATTGAAGGTTTGCCGCAATGAGGAGGACCAGCAAACAGCGTGGGGCGCTGTTTGCCCGACGCATGCGGTTCAAGCACGCCGGATCGCGCTGCAAATAATCCAGACGACAATTGTTTGCGCTCCGGATCGATTGCGCGACACTCTGCGCAAAATGACCCGTATGCAATTGATACGGACTTTGGCGGCCTGGCAGCCCGACTTATCAGGGTATCGGGATGTTGAAGAAGCCTACAAGATCGCGCTCAAATCACTGGCACGTCGTTATCTCGAACTGCATGACGAAGTGGCCGACCTTGACGATATGATCGAAGCAATTGTCAAAGACCTGGCTCCAGAGCTGATCGCACGCAACTCAATTGGGTTGAACAGCGCGGCCCAACTTTTGCTGACTGCAGGTGACAATCCTGAACGACTGAGATCAGAGACAAGCTTTGCTGCTCTATGCGGTGTCAGTCCGGTTCCGGCGTCATCAGTCAAAACAACACGCCACCGGTTGAACCGGGGCGGCGACCGTGCCGCCAACAGCGCGCTTCATATCATTGCAATTGGACGGTTGCGACTGGATTCAAAGACCCAAGAATACGTGGCGCGCCGAGTAGCCCAAGGCCATTCCAAACTCGAAGCAATCCGCTGCGTCAAGCGATACATAGCTCGCGAAGTCTTCAACATCATCGCGCGACGCCACAAACAGATCAATCGGGCTCAGATCGCGGCTTGACACTTAGAAGGGCGTCCAGGGCTATAGTTCACGGGTGCAGAGTGGATCACCACCTTGACCGAGGCAGATGTCAAAATCTCAATGGATGGTCGAGGTCGTCATCTCGATAACATCTTCATCAAACGGCTGTAGCGGTCGCTCAAACAGGAGGCCGTTTATCTGCACGAATTACAGGATGGGTTCCAAGCCAAACGCGTGATCAAAGACTGGATTGGGTTCTACAACTCTGAACGGCCTCACACAGCCCTAGACAAGCGATCCCCCGACGATGCGTTCTTCGACATGGAACGAACCCAAAAGGCGGCATGGCTCCAAACCCGATTACATCTTAGCTGAGCCGCAAAACTGTCCAAATAAGTGGGACCACTTCAGTCAAAGCAGACGGCACCCTAGCCACCCCCGGTGAGACAATAGGGCACATACGCATTGCCAGGTTCCAGTTTCAGCACCCCGCAACCCCTGTCGTTGCGGGCCAGGACGCACCCGACATCGAAACCGTCTCCTTGGGTGTTCCTTTGCTGGCAATCCTGAATATTCCAGCCTTATCGACAAATCGTAACTGCTCCATTTTTACCGCAGTGACTGAGCGTGATCGGCCTGCGCTGCGCCAGACACGTCAGGAGTGGATCACGCGCCGCCAGCCAAGGATGCGGCAGCGAACCTCACGGGCTGGTCTTTATTGCTTCTCGGGACATTGCTGCGCAATACCCTGACGGCCAGTGATCGAGATGGCTTTCTCAAAGCCCATCTGAGACGGATCGGGGCCAGAACCTTCGAAGCCCTTGGCGACATATGCGACCTCTTCGATCCCCAAAAATGCTGGAACTTCATCAAAGCTGCCGGATATGCCTCAGATTAAATACAAAACGCTTTAAAGGCGCTACTGACAAGATATCAGCCGGTGCTCAAAGGTTGTCGCGAAATTTCAGACCAATCGTTAAGGTGGATCGCATGACGAGAGAAGTGATCCAAGATGACGAAACGAAAGAACCATTCGTCCCATTGCCCGGCAGGGTCATGCATAGCATGATCCCGAGAGGGTGAATTCAAGGCCAAGGTTGCGCTTGAGGCGATCTGCGAAGAAATGACATTGGCGGAGTTGTCGAAGAAGTAGGGTGCCCACCCCACGCAGATTGGGACTTGGAAGCGTGCAGCGATAGAAAACATGGTAACGGCATTTACGCGCAGAGATCCAGTTCCAGAACAGGTGAGCTCGGCTGACGTTGATAAGCTGCATTCTATCATTACAGACCACGACCAACAGCAGTGATACCCTTAACATCGTCCCTGCGGGTGGTTGTCAACAGGCCCGAGATCAGTGGCGTTTCAATGCTCCGCCCCCAGCAGGTGCGTGATCACGTTTTGCAGCAGTCGGGATACATCGTTCTTGTAGCCGTTCCATGGCAAACAGCCACAAAAAGTAATCGATCCCGTTGCGAACACCGAGCCACCGCCGGGGTATTCGATGAGGACCATATCGGCGTGCATCGCTTCTTTGGCGGTGCCACCGGTCAGGTTTGTCAGATGGGTCAACTGCTCTTCGGGCACCAGCATGAAGCCATTGTCCCGTGTCACTGATTGCGCCAGCAGAACCGCGTTTTGAGGGGTCCCAAGGCGGTAATCCATATGGTCAAGCTCGAACCCCGCAGCGCCGTTCCCCGAATACCCGTAGTCCCCGATCAATGTGTTCTCAACGCCCTCAAAAACCCAATCATAAGCGGGATCTGTGCAAATCCGGCGGTACGGGTCGCCAAAGAATTCACCCTGGGCGGCAAAACCGATCCCAACCAGATCCTGCGGGGCCCGTCCATTGCGCCGCCATAACCCGCCATAGGTGCCATCAAATGCGTTGTAATATTCGCCCGGCTCAGCCGCCCAGGCGCGTATCCCGTCTTCGGCGCGGCGGATTTCCAACATATCCTCGCTTTCGGGGTGCAGGGCGACGCGCCAATAAAACCCATTCCCACCAAGATAAAGCAGATGACCGCCCCCGTCGCGATAATCGCGCAGCGCGTCCAGCGTCTGGCTGGTGTGGTATTCGGGATGCGAACCGGTCGTCACAGCGCGGTACCCCGCGATTGCGGCAACACCGTCATCATGCAGCTCCCTGTCGGTGACGATGTCATATTCGATGCCCTTGGCATGCAGCCAGGCGATCAGATGCATATCGGCAGGAAAATGGCGCAGGCCCGAACAGATCGCCTCGCCAAAGGTCAAATAGCCGGGTCTGAGATTGAACAACGGGCGTTTGTGTGAGGCGTGGCAGATCCCCGACCCATCTGCGTGGTAATTATAGGTCGACAGGCCATATTCGGGATGCTCCGCCGGATTATGGGGATATGCGTTCCAGTCGCGGATTCTGTCCAACCAAGCCGGTTTGTAATCAGGCCGCGCGTGATTGCCATAGATGGCGTAGGTAAAGGTCGAGACCAGCACGCAGAGCTTTGCTTTGGGTTGCCCCGACGGCGGGCAGACAAAGAAGGGGATCGCGTCCTCATGCCCGTCACAGCTGAGGCGCATGACATAGACGCCGGAGGGGATATCCTGCGGCAATCTGTAAGAAAAATCCGTGTCCCATCCAAAATCATAGATGTCGTCAGGGTGAAAATGGATGGCCGCGTAATGGGCGGGCTTGTGGGTCCAGTTCATTTCTGATCCGTCCCAAGCGGAACCGGTCACCGCGCGGGTGGGATAGTTGATCAGCTCCAAATCTGGCCCTGACTGTGCGGGTACGACCCGGCTGGAAATATCGGAGGCGAAATCCCATTGGCACAACATTTGCCCATCGACCAGAATCTGAGGTGCCTCGATCTTGCCGTTGAATTGCTGTGCTGGCACCGCGTCTATCAGATGCGCACCAATGGTGGGCCGTCCTGAGAGCGACAGATCGGTATTTCCGGGACCCGTTATTTCCTGCGCGGTGGTCGTCTTGTGCCCGACGGGGCGCTGCGAAACGGTGATGCTGTCGCGCGTGATCCGGGCCTTGATAACATACCACTGGCGCAGCGGCAGCGCGTTTTCCAATGTGATGGCGCGCCCATCGACCGCAAGGCTGATCCCCCCGCCCGGATGAAGGCTCAGATCATAACGGCCAATGCCGATCACGCTCTGCACCTGCTCGCTTTGCAAGGTGGGATAGATATGCGCCGACAAGATAACCTCGGCGTTCGGCGTCGCTGAAACACCGGTCCGTCCGATACCGTATGACCCCGCCGCAAAGGGGCGATGCACCGAAGCACAGCGCGCGGGCGTGAAATACCGGTCGGCCTCTTCCTCGATGATGCCCGGACCTTTGGGGTTGGGATCGGCGCTTATGGCGCGCATCAGCCGTGCTCTGAAGGGCGAGGCGGACGTAGAGGAGACCTTAAAGTTCAGCGTATCACCGGGCCGACCCGAAAGGCGGTCCACATAGCCCAGAAGTGGGATGTCTTTTGCTTGTGTCGCCATTGTGCCTGCCCCGCTGGTTTTGCCCAATCAATTGCCCATTCCATCGGGAATGGCAATGTGTCGGGGGTTCCGCGGTGTGTTCAGGATTGACGCCACGGGTTCATTCGCGATCATGATGCGAATGAAGAGGACGTTATCATGAAACAGACTCACCGGGACCTTCTGACCAGCGCGCATTGGGGCACCTATCACGTCGATGTAGACGCGGGAGGTGTCACGGCGCTGCGCCCGTTTGAGCAGGACGGTGACCCATCGCCGATTGGTCAGGGGATTGCGGGTGTTCTGGACGGGCCAACACGGATCACGGCCCCAATGGTGCGCAAAAGCTGGCTGGAAGGTGGGCCAGGCAGCGCGGGCCATTTGCGGGGCGAAGAGCCTTTTGTTGAGGTCAGCTGGGCAGAGACGGATCGTCTGGTTTCGGCTGAGTTGAGCCGCGTGATTGAGACGCATGGAAACCGCGCGATCTATGCCGGGTCCTACGGCTGGGCCAGTGCGGGGCGTTTTCACCACGCGCAGGGCCAACTCAAGCGGTTCCTCAATTGCATTGGCGGTTATACCGGCTCGAAAAACACCTACAGCTTTGCCGCCGCAGAAGTCCTCGTCCCCCATGTGCTGGGCGATTTCCGCGGCCCGCTGGACAGCACAACAAGCTGGCAATCCATTGCCAAACATTGCGAGCTGTTCGTGGCCTTCGGGGGTGTGCCGCTGAAGAATGGCCAGATATCCCAGGGCGGGCTTGGGGCGCATGTCCAAAAAGCCGGGATCACAGGCGCCGCAGAAGCCGGCGTGACCTTTGTGAATATCTCGCCGCTCAAGACGGATATGGACGCAGTGGCGCAGGCCGAGTGGATCGCGCCGCGCCCCTCCACGGACACCGCGCTGATGCTTGGGCTTGCCCATGTTTTGCTGGATGAAGCGCTGCACGATACGGCGTTTCTGGCCAAATACACCGCGGGGTTTGATCGGTTTGCGGCTTACCTGCGCGGTGAAACGGACGGGATCCCAAAGAGCGCGAATTGGGCCGCTGACATTTGTGCCATTCCTGCCGATAAGATCCGAACCCTCGCCCGGCGCATGGCGAGACAACGCACGATGATCTCGGTGAGCTGGTCCCTGACCCGGCAGGATCACGGAGAGCAGCCCTTCTGGGCGGCGATTGCGCTGGCCTCGATGCTGGGCCAGATCGGACTGCCGGGCACGGGCTTGGGTTTCGGGTATTCCGCCATGAACAACGTTGGTTTGAATCGACGCCAGATTGAGTATGCCTCCCTGCCCCAGGGTCACAACCCGGTGCCGGATTTCATCCCCGTGGCGCGGGTGACGGATTTGCTCGAAAACCCCGGCGGGTATTTTGATTATGACGGGCAAAGCCGGAGCTATCCTGATATCCGGCTGGTCTGGTGGGCGGGTGGCAATCCGTTTCACCACCATCAAGACCTCAACCGCATGCGCCGGGCCTGGGCGCGCCCCGAGACCGTGATCGTCAACGAATGGTGCTGGAACAGCCTGGCGCGCCACGCTGATATTGTTTTGCCCTGCACGACGCCGCTTGAGCGCAGCGATATCGCCCTGACGCCCAAGGACCCGTTTCAGGTCGTCATGGATCAGGCGATCGACCCCGTAGGGCAGGCCAAAAGTGATCATGATATCTTTTGCGGGATCGCCGCTCGGATGGGGGTTGAGGCCGCTTTTACCGAGGGGCGCAGCCCAGAGGACTGGCAACGCTGGCTCTATGATATTTCGCGTCAATCCGCAGCGCGTGAGGGCGTGAGCCTGCCCGATTGGGACAGTTTCCAGCGCGATGGTTACTTTCGGGTGCCAGAGCCTGAGCAGGACATGATTATGCTGGAAAGCTTTCGCAAGGATCCGGTGGCCCATCCGTTAAAGACCCCGAGCGGCAAAATCGAAATATTTTCGCAAACGATTGCGGGGTTCGAATATGACGATTGTCCAGGCCATCCGGCATGGATGACGCCGGTTGAGTGGTTGGGCGATGCGCGTGCTTACCCGCTGCACATGATCTCGAACCAGCCCCGCACCAAACTTCACTCGCAGCTGGATCATGGGATTGTCAGCCAGTCCGGCCGGATCAAGGGGCGTGAACCCTGCATGATGCACAGCGCAGACGCCGCAGCACGCGGGCTGGTCCCAGGGCAGGTCGTGCGGATTTTCAATGATCGTGGCACCTGCATTGCGGGCCTGGAGGTCAGTGACGACATCATGCCCGGCGTGGTTCAGATTTCAACCGGGGCGTGGTATGATCCGCAGGCAGATGCCTGCCGCAACGGCAATCCGAATGTGCTGACCCCCGACAAGGGCACATCACGTTTGGCGCAAGGGCCGATTGCGCATTCCTGTCTGGTCGAGATCGAAGCCGCCCCCGAAGGCCTGGCGCACTCGCAGATTTACACCCCACCGGAGCTGATCAGCCGCGCGCCATGAAACGCCTGATGTAAGGCCCCTGCCCCGGCAGACCCCGCAAACGCCCTTATGACGCTTCGGTCAGCGTCTGCCCTTCGGCTGAAAACCACCCCTTGCCCGGAACAGCCGCCAGCAATTCAGCGGTATAGGGATGCTGCGGGTTGGCGAATATTTCCGCCGTCGGGCCGATCTCAACCACCTCACCCCGCTGCATGACCGCAATCCTGTCACAGACCTGTGCGGCGACCCGCAGATCATGCGTGATAAAGATCATCGACAGGTTCATGCGGTCGCGGATTTCATCCAGAAGATCAAGAATCTGCGCCTGAATGGAGACATCCAAAGCAGAGACAGGTTCATCGGCCACGAGGATCTTGGGTTCTAGCGCCAGCGCCCGTGCGATCCCGATCCGCTGGCGCTGACCGCCAGAAAATTCATGGGGAAAGCGGTCATAGGCGCGATCATCCAACCCCACGATGCGCAGCAACTCCAGCGCCTTTTCGCGCGCTTCGTCACTGCTGGCACCATACATTTCGGGTCCCTGCGCGATGATCCGCCCCACCTTCGAGCGTGGGTTGAGCGAGGCAAAGGGATCCTGGAACACCATCTGGATTTGCGCACGGTGCGGGCGCAGGGCGGCGCGCCCCAGTGGCCGCAGATCAATATCCCCCAGCAGGATTTCCCCGGCCTCTGCATCGTTCAGGCGCACGATACACCGTGCAACCGTGGATTTGCCGGACCCTGATTCGCCAACGATACCCAGCGTTTCGCCCCGTGTCAGATCGAGCGTTACCTCTTTGGCCGCATGCACCACCCGCGCCTTACCGCCAAACAGCCCGCCACCACCAGTATATGTTTTGGTCAACCCGTTGACCCGCAGGACCGTTTCGTCAGACCGCGGGCGTGCCGCGCGCGGGATCAGACTGGGCACGGCCGCCATCAAGGCTTGCGTGTAGGGGTGGGTCGGGTTGCGCAGGACCTCTTCTGTGGTGCCGGTCTCAACCACCAGACCGTTTTGCATGACCGCCACGCGGTCGGCAATATCGGCCACAACGCCAAAGTCATGGGTGATGAAAACAACGCCGGTGCCGTGGGTTTCCTGCATCTCTTTGATCAGGCGCAACACCTGCGCTTGGGTGGTCACATCCAGCGCCGTCGTCGGCTCATCCGCGATCAGGATTTTGGGATCAAGGGCAAGGGCCATGGCAATCATCGCGCGCTGGCGTTGCCCACCTGACAATTGGTGCGGATAGGCGCTCAGGGCTTGTTCCGGGTCGGGCAGCTGCACGTCCCGCAAGAGTTTAAGCGCGCGACTGCGCCGCTCATGGCCGGGCATTTTCTCGTGGAATCGGAAAACCTCGTCGATCTGGTTGCCGATGGTCATCACCGGGTTCAGCGCGGTCATCGGTTCCTGAAAGATCATGGAAATCTCGGATCCGCGGATTTGCCGCAAACGGGCCTCGCTGACAGCGGTCAGGTCCTCGCCCAGAAAATTGACCTGTCCCTTGGCAATATGCACATGGGGTTTGGGCAGCAAACCCATGATGGCACGGGCAGTCAGGGACTTGCCCGAACCGGATTCGCCCACCACGCAGAGGATTTCATTCGCATTCAGATGAAAATTCGCGGACTCAACCGCAAACTCGCGCTGCCCCCCGGCGGGAAGGCCGACATGCAGGTCGGTGATCTCAAGCAATCGGGTCATGAGCGGTCCCTCAGACGGGGGTTGAGCGCGTCGTTCAGGCCTTCCCCCACAAGGTTGATGGCGAGCACAGTCAGCAGAATGGCAATACCGGGAAAGGTGCAGACCCACCAGGCCGAGCGCAGCAAGGTCCGCCCCGCACCGATCTGAAAACCCCAGCTCATGATATTGGGATCGCCCAGCCCCAAGAAGGCCAGCCCACTTTCGATCAGGATCGCCGTAGCCACCATAAGGGAGCCGATAACGATAATCGGTGACAGGCAATTTGGCAGGATTTCCCCCAGCATTATGCGAATGTCGCCCATGCCCAGCGTGTGACAGGCCTGCACAAATTCGCGGCTGCGCAGGCTCAGGAATTCGCCGCGCACCAGCCGCGCAACGGCGGGCCAGGACACCACGGCGATGGCGATGACGATGCTTTCAATGGAGGGCTTCATGATCGCAACCAACAGGATCGCAAAGAGAAACGAGGGGATCGTCTGAAACATTTCGGTCGTGCGCATCAGCAGATTGTCAACGATACCGCCGTAATAGCCCGCAAGTGCGCCCATGATGACGCCGATAAACACGGCAACCAGCGTGGCAAGCAAGCCGATCAGCAGGGAGGTCTTGGCCCCATGGGCAATACCAGACGCCACATCACGGCCCAGCGAATCGCTGCCCAACAGGAAGCCGTTCTGGCCGGGGGGTGACATGGATTGACCCGCCAGGCTGAACGGATCTGCGGGGAAAAAGATCTGCGCTGTGATCGCCATCAAAAAGATACCCACGAGGATGATCATCCCCATGACAGCGGAGCGGTTGCGCGCGAAGAGTTTCCAGAATGCCATGGATCAGGCCATCTCGATGCGCGGATCAAGCGTAGAGTAAATGATATCGACCACCAGATTTACGGCCACCACAAGGACGGCAGAGAGCAGGAAAATTCCCAGAAGAAGGTTCAGATCACGGGCAAAAAGCGCCTCGAATGCGAGCATCCCCAGACCTGGCCAGGCAAAGACGGATTCCACAATGACCGAGCCTCCGATCAGCGCGCCGACCTGCACGCCCGCCATGGTCACGACCGGCAAAAGGGCGTTGCGCAAGACATGGACAAAAACGATACGGCGCTCCGTGAGGCCTTTGGCACGGGCTGTTGTGACATAGTCCTGTCCGGCTTGTTCCAGCATCGACGCGCGCATCAGCCGGGTGTAAAGCGCAAGATAAAACAGCGATAGGGTGATGGTCGGCAGCACCAGATGATGGGCGATGTCCACGACCCTGTCCCAGCCCTCATAGAACATCGAGAAGTTTTCCATTCCCGAGGTCGGGAACCACCCAAGGTTCAGCGAAAAGACCACTATCAACATCAGACCCACCCAAAACAGAGGGGTCGCATAGGTGATCAGCGCAAAGATCGAGATCGCCGTATCGCGCCACGTGTTCAACCCCGAAGCCGCGACGAGACCCAGGATGATGCCAAAGCCCACGGCCAGCAGGATCGTCGAGGTCATGAGCAGCAAAGTCGGCATGAAACGGTCAAACACAAGCTCGCTGACGGGCATATCGTGTCGGAAGGAATAGCCCAGATCGAGGCTGACAACGTTTTTCAAGTAGACGCCCAGCTGCACGATAAGCGGTTTGTCGAGACCGAATTTTTCACGCAATTCGGCCATGTATTCCGGTGTTGCGGATCCCGCCTCGCCTGCGAGCACATCAACAGCGTCACCTTCGGCCAGTTGCAGCAGGAAAAAATTGAGCACCACAATGGCAAGAACAATCGGAATGGCTTGTACGAGACGCTTGAGCACATATCTCGTGCGCCGCTTTGAACTTTCCATTTAGTCGTGACCCTTTTGGTAGAGGGCACCGGTCATATCTGCTGACCGGTGCCCTTATGGACTTTATGTGACGTGAAAGTTACTCGGAGACCGAGGCCTTCTCGAACGGACCATATGCACCCAACGCAGAAGTCGCGTGATCTGCCAGTTTTTCGTTATAGACGGTCAGGAATTCCATCTCGAACAGGTTCGCCACCGGCATATCCGTTGCCAGGATCGTCTGGATTTGACCATAGATCTCAGCACGTTTTGCCGCATCAGGCTCTTGTGCACCGGCATTCAGAAGGGCGTCGAGTTCCGGATTGGAATAGCGTGAAGAATTCACGAAATGCGTACCCTGACGAATCTGGTCCGTACCGTAATGGCGGTGAACGCCCAGCACCGGGTCAGGCAGCTGGTAAAAGTAGTTCACGTTCATCTCAAAGTCGTAATCCGCATAGATACGGTTCAACCATGTGGGCACGTCTTCGTAACGCAACTCGACTTCGATCCCCAGCGGCTTCATCGCCTGTTTCATGTACTCACCGGCCCGGCGCCAGTCTTCACCGTAAGGGATGAGATCAATCGTGATGCTTGCGCGCACACCGTCGCCATCTGGCATGATCCCGGCATCATCAAGCTCTTTGATCGCAGCTTCCAGATCGCCCGTGGCCGGGTAATTCGGCAGTCCCGATTTATAGAGGCCAACCTTGTCAAAGTTGGAGGACAAAGCCGAGGTCGCAGGCTTGCCGTAGCCAAACCAGATGTTATCGATCAGGAACTGACGGTCCATGACCAGCGACACAGCGCGACGCATGGCCGGATTATCAAAGGGGGGTTTGGTGGTGTTAAACTCGATCAAGGCCATCGGGTTGATCATCGAATAACCATCGGTTGTCACCGAAAATCCATCCATCTCGCGCAAGCGAACGGCGTCGATGTTGGGGATCGCGCCGTAAGCACCATACATCACTTCGCCGTTTTCCATGGCAGCGGTACGCGTCGAGGCATCCGGCACAAAGCGCCCGACGATGCGTTCGATCAGAGGCAAACCGGGCTTCCAGTAATTCTCGTTCTTGTCGAGGCGGATATACTGGCCCTTTTTCCATTCCGTAAATGTGAAAGCACCGGTGCCGACGGGATTGGTTCCCAGATCAGAACTGCGAATGTCTGTACCGTCCAAAAGGTGCTTTGGCACAATCGGGCTTTCATAGGCAGACAGGGCGCGCAGCATGTAGGGGGCAGGATTGTCCAGATTGAAAACAGCCGTGAAGTCGTCGGGCGTATCGATGGAGGATACTTCGCGGAAAGAGTTCGGACCACGTGGGTGAACTTTCTTAAGTACTTCCATGACCGTAAAAGCAACATCGGCGGAGGTGAATGGCGCGCCGTCATGCCATTGAACGCCCTCGCGCAGCTTGAATGTCACGGTCTTGCCGTCTTCGCTGACCTCGTAGCTTTCGGCCAAAGAGGGTACGATGTTCAGATCATTGTCATAATCAAACAAACCGTCATAAATTTTGGGGGCTACAAGGCCAATCGGCCCTGAGGTGGACAGAAACGACGCAAGCGAGGGCGGTTCCGGCTGGACCAGATACACAAGGTTCTGCGCCATAGCGGAGAGGGGTGAAAGCGCGAGTCCAACCGCACATGACGCCCCCATAATCAGGGTCTTAAAATTCATTCAGGATTCTCCTTGTTGTTGCTCGTCCTTCAAATCGGATCGAGCTTATATTTTTAGCGAGTTATGCCTGACTTCATAGGCACTTCTCAAGAGCGCAAGGTCAAATTAAAACTTAACCCTCTGAGACCATGGCATAAAGTCTCAACAGATTGCCGTTTTTTTAACCGGTTCGGGTAAATAAATGAGTGAATCAGCCGACCCAGGCACCATGGTTTGACGGCCTTCGGACCGAGATTGAGGGATTTATCGCGGCAATCTGCATGGCGCTGTGGACAAGCCCATTTCGGCTTGCCAGGGCAGGCTCTGCAACCGGGACACGGCCCGCACAATGTTGCTCGCCGCCTGCGATTTATCAGAACCGGGCCTCTGATCAGCCACGATCAATCAGGTTTTTCGCCATCATCATATGGACACCTTTTTCGCGGTTCACTGTTTGCGTGATCCTCAGATCCCCCGCGAGACTGCACAACATATAGGCATCTTCGCGGCAGATACCGGCCCGCTCTGACACCAATGCGATCATATCACGCAAGGCCATCTCAGCGCAGCGATCAAGGTCGGGGGCCATTCCCATCGTGATATAATGAGTGGGCGTTTCAGCCTGCGGGTAAGTGAGGTCAAGATCTTTGCGAACGCTGAGCCGAAAGCGCCCCTGAAGCGCGGTTTCAATGGCGGTGACGCAGACCTCGCCGTCCCCTTGGGCACCGTGACCATCACCGCATGAAAACAGCGCGCCTTCTGTGAAAACAGGCAGGTAAAGCGTTGTACCCGCAATCAGTTCCTTATTGTCGATGTTGCCCCCGAAGGCACGCGGTTCAATCGTGGAAATCCGTCCCCAGGCGGGGGGCGGCGCGACCGCCATAACACCAAAAAATGGGTTCAAATCCAGTTCAAGACCCCAGGGCAACGTGGCGATACCGCGCTCACCATCCAGCGGGATAATCGTGTGATGCGGCGTTGGAAAATCAGCAGGAAGGGTGCCGGCCAGCGGCCTGATAAAGTTAAAACCCCAGTCCTGTCGCAATGAAACCTCCAGAATATCGACCTGCAGCACATCCCCCGGCATCGCACCGGCAACGGCAACGGGCCCCGTCAGCAGATGTCCCGGCACAGAAGGCACACCCGCTGCATGCAGTTCCAGCAGTTCAGGGGGCACATGAAAGCCATCGCCGGGCAAATTCCGGGGCGCACCAGAGAGGGTGTCGATTGTGATCTCGGTGCCACTTTCGAGTGTCATGACGGGCTGCAAAGCGGCGTCAAAAAAGCCCCAATGGCAGGTGTCGGTCGATGCCTTGAGCATTTTGGTCATCGCGTGGCCATCTCTTTCACTGAATATTGCGTTTCATTTGTAATCTTGAATGGCATTTTACCTGATAATTATCTGGTTTGACACACACTGATCTCTCCAATCAACATACTGACCTTGCCAGACGTTTCGCGTGGTCTCCAGGTTGGTTTGGAACGGGTCAGTTTTCGGGATGACAATTTGAGATACCCTCGCGAAATTTCCAAGCCGTTCATGGATACCGGCGCGCGAATGTTTTGCCGTTTTGATCTGTAGGCGCATTTGGCGGCGGCCTCCAGCAGTGTCGTGACCTTGGCCAGTTGGTGAGATGTGGGCATAAGCCTGACCGTTCTATGATGCCGCATAGACAACACAGCGCTGCGTCTCGATCTCAAGGACGTTGGCCTTCCAAAGCCTGCGAGACGCCCCGTTCGCATCCCGGGACAGGGTCCACATGCAAGTATAAACGCCAAAACCCTTCATACGCTGGAAAAACCCCCTTCGATCATCATAAGCGCCCCGTTGACCAGATCAGAGGCGGGTGCAGCAAGGTACAGCGCCATATCGGCAATCTCGACCGGTTCGCCGAACCGGCCCAACGGGGTTGCAGCAATCATCGGTCCGGACTTTTCCGGCGGGCTCCAGATTTGCCGACCCATTTCGGTCAGAACAACCGTTGGGCAGATCGCGTTGACCTGAATGTTATGCGGGGCCAGTTCGGCCATCAGCGATTTGGTCAGCGCGTTCAACCCTCCCTTGGACGCTGCATAGGCGGCGTGGTCGGGCAGCGCGATCACCCCGGTCTGCGAGGAGATGTTGATGATCTTCCCGCCCCCTGCGGCGATCATCCCAGGTGCCACACCTTTGGCCAAAAGGAACGGCGCGCGCAGGTTGATCGCCATCGTCCGGTCCCAGTCGGCCGGGTCAAACTCAAGAACGGGCCCGACAAGCGCGACGCCAGCCGAGTTGACCAGAATATCGACCTGTTCCTGTCCTGCCAGCGCCTGCGTGATGACGCTTTCACAGCCCTCCACCGTGGCAATATCCGCCGCAATCGTGGTGCAGGCGGTCTGCTGTGCAAGCGTGTTCAGGCGGTGTTCGCAACGCCCGGTCGCGATGACAGTCGCACCAGCCTGCGTAAAGACCCGCACGATCTCCGCCCCGATGCCAGAGGATGCGCCCGTAACCAAAGCGACCTTACCAGCAATCGAAAACCTGTCTTGCCACGTCATAGGCTACTCCAGATTGGTGTGATTGGCGCGCATTGCATTAGCGCTCAGACCCATTTGATCCCGCAAATGCAGGATTACCATTTCAAAGAACAGGAACTGTACCGCTTCAAACAGCGAGCCCATAGGCAGAACCGAGGTCGCGCCCTCCTGATCATTCGCCATGGTTTGCGCCTCAAGGTGAACCACATGGGTCACGGATTGCGGCACCGTGCCATCTGGCGTTGCGGTAACGCACATGGTGGCTGCCCCTGCGGTCTTGGCGACGTCAATCAAACCGCTGACTGTGGAAAATTCACCCGGACCCGCGCTGACAATCAACATATCACCTGTACCAAGCGGCGGCGTTGTCATGTCCCCAACCACATGCGCATCCAGCCCCAAATGAAACAGCCGCATCGCAAGCGACTTCATCATCAGCCCCTCGCGTCCCACGCCGTAAAGGGCGATACGTTTGGCGTTCAGGATTGGCGCGGCCATCACCTCAACCTGATGTGGCAGCGCGCTGTCCAGAACGGCCCCGATTTCGGTGATCGCGCGGGATGCAAGTTTCTTGAGTGTCATGAGGCCATCGCCGATTTGCCGGAGATGAGTTTGGGCATGACCGCCGCGAATGCCGCTTCGGTCTGGCCAATATCATGCAGCAGATCAAAAATCGTATACCGGCGGCGGATGAAGGTGGCGGCACGCATCGTCGAAAGCAGATGCTCCGGCGTTACCCCGATCTGGCGCGCAAAGGCTGGGGCACCGGCCTGTCGCAACATATCGGCCATGTCTTGATGGCGGTAAAGATGGCTCTGCAAACGGTTGCGCAATGCTGGCCAGCAATCCTTTAGGACCATCAACCGGGCCGCATGCACGTCCGCGGTTGCGAATTTGGCCTCAAGCTCCACCCCTGCCTTCTGCGCGATCTTCGGCGCGTCGATGGCGTTCAAAAGGGCCTCTTTGCGGGCTTGCAGGCTGGGGGTCGCACCCAGAATATCCGCTACATTCAAGCGGCTCAGATCTTGATCCAGCAACCAGTCAAACAGCGCCAGCGCAGCGACGCACCCGACAGAGACCGCAGCGCCATGGCTGACCTTTTGATCCTGATGCGTGAGGCCCTCCATTTCCCACATATGGGCGATCTGATGATCCGCCCCCGATGCAGGGCGCGAGCTGGCATGGGCTTCCATCGCAAAGCCGACCGCTGCCAGGCCCACAAACAAGCGCGCCAAGCTGTCACGCTCACCTGAGCGCACACCATCTGGCCCGGCAAGCCACCCCTTCAGATGATCCTGCACCATGGGCCAAGCGACAGTGTCGATCGGCTCCACGCCAAGCGCATCTGCCAAAATCCAGTCGCCTCCCGCTGGGACTTTGCCCGCAAGATCGCCGTAGCCCCAACCGTTCATCTCGGCCGGTGCCGTCGCTATGATATCAAGATCAGCCAGCATCGCGATGGGCGCGCGGGTCGGAATGGTCACTTTGAAACCGTTCTCGGCCAAGGGTGCCCCGGCGCTGGTGTAGCCATCCATGGAAGCTGCCGTCGCCACGGTCACATAGCGGCGGTCGGTCCTGAAGGCTGCATATTTGGTAAGGTCGTTGATCACCCCTGATCCGACGGACACTGGAAAAAGATCCGCGTCAGCCGCCAGGGCGACGCGAAAGGGCTCCGCCTCTTCTACGGAGGCCTTTGGGAGCGGGTTGACCGGCAGAACATGCGCCTCCACCTCAAACCCGGCGGCTTCCAGCGATGTGACAACGGCTTGTCCCGCCGCCTGAAACCCTGCTTCATCCGCACAAAGAAGCACGCGGGGCATGCGGGTCATCCGGGCCACCAGCGCGCCGGTATCACGCAACCTGCCCGCCCCCAGGACAACTTCGTCCGTCACTTCCGAGCGCGCAACAGCTGGCGCAATCAGGCTGTCCATCTGGGAAGTCCATGTGCTCATGGGCGGCTCCTCATTTCAGCGTTTGTCCATCGGCATCAAAATGGTGCAGCCGATTTTCGCGAAAGATCATATTGACTGTATCCCCGGCGTTGTAGCTGTCCTCCCCATCCGTCTTGACGACGATCTGCGTGTCATCCCCTGCCATGATGTAAAGGTAGCTTTCGCTGCCCAGCTTTTCCTTGACACGTATGATGCCCGCATGACCCGTGTCGCCCAATTGGACATGTTCCGGCCGAATGCCAAGTTTTGAGGTGCCGCTTGGCACAGCAAAATCTGCTCCCAATGCGTTGGTCGCAGAAAAAATATTCATGGCGGGCGACCCGATGAACCCGGCAACAAATTCTGTTGCCGGTGCGTGATACAAATCCATGGGTGATCCGACTTGTTCAATCCGCCCACCGTTCAGGACAACGATTTGATCTGCCATGGTCATGGCCTCAACTTGATCATGGGTGACATAGATCATCGTTGCATCCAGTTCCTTGTGCAGCGCTTCAAGCTCGATCCGCATCTGCACCCGCAGTTTTGCGTCAAGGTTCGACAGCGGCTCATCGAACAGGAAAACCTTGGGGTTTTTCACGATCGACCGCCCGATCGCCACGCGCTGACGCTGCCCGCCAGAAAGCTGTCCCGGTTTACGCTCCAACAGCTCAGTCAGTTGCAAAACCTGCGCGGCCTCCTCAATGCGCGCTTTGCGCTCAGCGGGCGGGATGCGGTTGACCTTCATGCCGAATTCCATATTCGCACGCACAGTCATGTGCGGATAAAGCGCATATGACTGGAAAACCATCGACAGGTCGCGATCAGCTGGTTCAAGGTTCGTGACGTCTTGGCCGTCAATGTTGATCGTGCCATTGCTCACCCCTTCCAGACCCGCAATCGCGCGCAGCAAGGTGGATTTACCACAACCCGATGGCCCCACGAAAACGACGAAAGCACCGTCAGCCACCGATAGGGACACGTTTTTCAGGGCGTGCAAGTCACCATAATACTTGTTGATTTTCGAAAGCTCTACAGTCGCCAAGTTCTCATTCCCTCTGATCGACCCGCTTCGGTCCAAGTTGGCCTTACGTCAATTTATGTTTGACATAGCCCCGTCATTTACATTTGTATGCAGCACGAAGCAAAAGTATGTCAACCAATTCTAAAAAGGGAGGTCACCATGAAATTGAGGACATTAATGGCATCGACAGCACTTGCCGCGACACTCGCGTCCGGGGCTCTCGCTGACGGTCATGGGTGGAGCCTGAAGAAGGCAGCCGAACCCTATGCTGGTACGACAGTTGATGTGGTATTCCTGCTACGCCCAGGGTATGAGGCCATCGAAGCCATGTTGCCCGCGTTCGAACAAGAGACCGGCATAAAGGTCAACATCATCAAACACCCCTACGAGAATGCACTGGGCGAGCAGGTCCGTGACTTTGTCGCAGGGGGCGACCTGGACGTGGCGCTGATCGACCTCGTCTGGATCGGCAGTTTCGCCGAAAATGAATGGATTCTACCGCTTGCAGATGTGCAGGCGAAGTTCCCTGAGACCGTTGACCCCGATCTTGATATAGACGACTTTTTCCCGCTTGTTCTGAACGCGTTCGGGGGTTGGAACGATACTACCTATGGGCTGCCGGTCGATAATTATTCAGGCTTGTTGTTCTACAACCGCTGCATGCTCGAAGACGCCGGCTTTGACGGACCGCCACAGACCTGGGCAGAGCTGAAAGATATCTATGGCCCCGCACTGACAAAGGATGGCAAATACGCCTATGCCTTGCAGTCCAAGCGCAATGAAACGCAATCTGCGGATAGTTTCGCGCGGATGATCTGGCCCTTTGGCGGCTCGTTCCTGGATGAAGATTTCAAATCCAACCTGATGAGCGCGGAGAGCCAGGCGGGTCTGAAATTCCGTCAGGATCTGATGCAATACATGCCCGATGGTATCGTCGCCTATGACCATGCAGAAGTGGTCAATGGTTTTGCGCAGGGTGACATTGCGATGATCACGGAATGGTCTGCGTTTTACTCCTCTGTAGTGTCGCCTGATACCTCGACGGTTGCGGATTGCGTTGAAATCGCGCCTGAGCCAACCGGCCCGGCGGGCCGCAAACCGGCGCTTGGCGGATTCTCAATGGCCGTTGCAAGCCAGGCGGACGAAGCGGAGCAGGCCGCAGCCTATCTGTTCATCCAATGGGCCACGTCCAAGGCAAATGCGCGCGCGTATTTGGAGCGCGGCGGCGTGCCCGCCCGTCAATCGGTCTATCAGGAAGACGGGCTTGAAGCGTTCAAGTTTGTTCCCGCCTTGGTCGAAAGTTGGCAGGAGGGTGTTCCAGAGTTCCGGCCGCGCTTTGCTGAATGGCCCGAAATCACCGAGATCGTGCAAGAGTGGGGCACCAAAATGATGCTTGGCGAGGTCACCACCGAAGAAGGGGCGATGGAGATCGGCGAGCGGATGGAAGCCGTGTTGGAAGAAGCGGGATATTATTCCGGCGACAAGCCACTCGCGCAATAGTCTGATAAAATATACGGGGTCAGGGGCTGTTTCATGCGGCCCCTGACGCATCAGTTCAAACTGGGAGGGGCACCCATGCGCGATCGAATCTCGGGACGCACCATCTTTGCATTCATTGGCCCCGCCGTGATTGCGCTTGCCGCAATCGGGATCGTGCCCTTGCTCTATGCGGCGTGGACGTCGCTGCATTTCTTCAACCTGACCAAGCTTAAGAACGCCAGGTTCATTGGTCTCGAAAATTACCGGGAAGTGCTGACCGATGAGGTCTTCTGGCAGGCCATGGGGCGCACGTTCTTTTTGCTTGGTACATCGCTGCCATTGCAGATCGGGCTTGGGATGATCATCGCATTGGTGCTGCATCAACCCGGACTGAATATTCTCAAGACCCTGGCCCGGCTCAGCCTCGTGCTGCCGATGGCAACGACCTATGCAGTTGTCGGCCTGCTGGGGCAAGTCATGTTCAACCAGAAATTTGGCGTGGTGAACCAGCTCATGGGCGGTGCGGATATCAACTGGATCGGGGATGGCACGAACGCCTTCATCATGATTGTCTTTTGGGACGTTTGGCAATGGACGCCCTTCGTCGCACTTGTCCTTTTGGCCGGTCTGACAATGGTGCCGGGCGAGGTCGAGGAGGCGGCGCGGCTGGAAACGAAAAGCCGTTGGACCGTGCTGCGTTACGTGCAGCTGCCTTTCCTGCTGCCCGGACTTGTTGCAGTCCTGATCCTGCGAACCGCAGACACGCTCAAATTGTTCGACATGGTGTTCACGCTGACACGAGGCGGGCCCGGCGCCTCGACCGAGTTCATTTCTCTGATGATCCAAAGGGTGGGCTTTCGGGGCTTTGATCAGGGCCTCGCCTCGGCTCAGGCGATCATCCTGCTGATCATCACCATTGTTCTGGCGCAGATCTACATCCGCGTTTTCTACAAGGAGGTTTGACATGAGCGCGCGCAAACAGCCATCACTTTGGGGGCAGATCATTTTGCTCAGCCTGATCATAATGATCTGCGTGTTCCCTTTTTACTGGATGGTCACAACCTCGCTGAAGACGCATATCGTCGCTTTGCAAACCCCACCCGCTTGGATTTTCGAGCCGACCCTGCAAAACTACCGCGAAGCCCTGTTTGAGGACGGTGTGCTGCGCACGCTGATCAACTCTCTGGTGATTGCGCTCAGCACCACGGCTCTGGCGGTTTTGCTGGGCGTGCCGGCAGCATTTGCGCTCGCGCGCTTCGAATTCCGGGGTAAAAAAGATCTGTGGTTCTGGTTCATCACCAACCGCATGGTATCGCCAATTGTACTGGCCTTGCCGTTCTTCCTGATCGCGCGCAATCTGGGCATGCTGGACAAACACATCACACTGATCCTGATTTATCTGACCTTCAATCTGCCCATCGTCATCTGGATCGTCACCGACCAGTTTCGCGGAATTCCCTATGATCTGGATGAATCGGCCCGCCTTGAAGGGGCTTCGCAATTCACGATCATGACAAAAATCTGCCTGCCGCTGGCGATGCCGGGCGTCGCTGTGTCCTCGATATTTGCATTCATCTTTTCGTGGAACGAGCTGATGTTCGGTATGGTCCTGACCCGATCAGAAGCCAAGACCGCGCCCGCCATGGCAGTCAGTTTCATGGAGGGGTACAACCTGCCCTACGGCAAGATCATGGCCACCTCGACGCTGATCGTGATCCCTGTCTTGATCTTTGCGCTTCTGGCGTCAAAACAGCTTGTTCGTGGCCTGACAATGGGGGCCGTAAAATAGGAATATTTTGTAATGTCGCGCCAATCCAAGACCGAAATTCTGGATGCCAACGAGCAGCTTTTGGTGCGGCTGGCCTGGGCCTGTGAGGTGCAGGGCATGACCCAGGGGCAGGCAGCCAAGCAATTTGGCGTCACCCGTTTGAGGGTCAACAAATCCCTCGCCGAGGCCCGTGAACGCGGAATCGTGCGCGTGACGATCAATTCCTCCTTTGGCCCTTGCATCGAACTGGAAGACCAGCTGCGCCACAGATACGGGCTCGAAACCGCAACCGTAGCGCCGGTGGGTGGCGAAGATTTCAAGCTTTATACGGTATTGGGCGCGGCCTTGGGGCAATTCCTGAACCGCCTGTTGGAGCGCCCCGATATTAAACTCTTCGGGATGTCCTGGGGCAATACTCTGAATATGGCGACCCGTTTCATGGAACCGATGAACCGCCCCGACCTTGAAATAACTTCTGTAATGGGCGGGCTCACCAAAGGCTCCGACGTCAATAGCTACGAAATTACGACGCGCTTGGCTGACCTGTGCAACGCATCCCACAGCTATTTCACAGCACCGGTCTATGCCGCCAGCCTGGCGTCGCGCGAAATTCTGGAACAGCAACAGGAATTCAAAGGATCCATTGAAAAAATCCGCTGCGCAGACGGGCTGGCCCTGGCCGCTGGCGACATGCAGCACTCTTTGTTGTTGGCGGATGGTTTACCCGAAGACATTGATGTCAACGAGCTGATTGAAGCCGGGGCCGTTGGCGACATCATCGGGTATTTTCTGCGCGCGGACGGCAGCCTGATTGATCACGATATCAACGCTCGGGTCTTGGGTATCAAGCTGGCGGATCTGAATGACCTCGCGAATGTGATCCTGGCGGCAGGCGGCATGAACAAAGTCCCAATCATTCAGGCGATCCTGCTGCGCAACTGCGTCAACCATCTGGTCACGGATGAACATACGGCGCGTGGTCTGTTGGCGGCACCGACATGATCTTTGCGGGTATCGACCTGGGGACCTCTGGCATCAAGATCGCGCTGGTGAACGAGGAGGGTGCGTGCCTTGCCTCCGCTGCCCGCCCCTCACCTGTGGAGATCCCCCATGTCGGGTGGAGCCAACAGGAACCGGATCAATGGTGGCACCTGACCTGCGACATCTTTGACGCGCTTGCCGTGAGCGATCCGGATTTGATGGCGCGGCTCGGGGGGATTTCGGTGTCGGGGCATATGTTAGGCCCGGTCCTGCTGGACAAGGACAATCGGCCCACCACCCCCTGCATTCTGTGGAATGATCAACGCGCCCTTCTTGAGTGCGATGAGCTGCTTGCCACAATCCCTGACATTGGATGGCGCACCAACGGGCATCCCGATCCCGGACTAGGGGCCCCCAAGCTGCTATGGCTGGCAAAACACATGCCAAAGGCTTTGGATACCGCAGATGTCCTGATGTTGCCAAAAGACTACGTCGTGTTGCAGCTGACCGGCGAAAGATGCACCGAATACAGCGATGCATCCGGGACGATGCTGATGGATTGCGCCACGTGCGATTGGGACGACGAACTGCTGGCCGCCGCCGGCTGGGACCGCGCACGCCTGCCCCCGCTCCTCCAATCCTGTGATCCGGCCGGGCAGCTTAAACCGGACCTGTGCAGGCGCTGGAAAACGCCAGGCAATGTGCTTGTCGCGGCCGGAAGTGGCGACAATTACGCAGCCGCCCTTGGTGTCGGCGCAGCGGTGTCCGGGCGTGCCGCGCTCAGCATCGGAACATCCGGTGTATTATGTGCCGCAGATCACGTTTTTCATCCGGCACCCCATCAGGCCATCCTGACAACACCCCATGCGGCACCGGGCCTGTTTTTATCAATGGGCGTGGTCATGTCCGCCACACAATCGCTGGATTGGTTGAGCCGTTTGACCTCGATCTCGGCGCCAGACCTGGCCGCAATGGCCCAAGCCCGCGCCACCAAGGGCATCATGGGCTGTCCCTTGTCGCGCCCTTCCGTCACCGGTGTGCGCACGCCAGATAATCGTCCCGACGCGCAGGGCTTTATCGGCGGGTTGACCGCTGGCCATGACGCCTCAGACCTGGCTTTTTCGATCCTAGAGGGCGTTGCGATGCAGATTTGCGCCGCTTATACAGCGCAAAAAGCCGCAAAAGTCCCGATACAATCGCTGAGCGCTGTTGGGGGCGGCACGCGTTCCCTGTTTTGGGTGTCACTGATTGCAACGCTTTTGGACACTGAGATCAACATCCCCGAACAAGGCGAGATCGCAGCCTGCCTTGGGGCAGCACGCATGGCTCAAAGCGCGGTCTACCCAGAACAGCGCGATGCAATCTTGTCACGCCGCAACCAGACCAAAGCCACCGCGCATCCAATTGCATCGCTAAAAGAAAGTCTTCTTGAAAGATATCAGGGGCATCGCACCTTGCCTTTTTCGGTTGGTTGACGTGTTGTGCGGGTTTATTTTGCCCCGCCACCGCCCCGCCGAAATACCGTGCCGGCCCGTGGCTCCAGTGTGACGCAAGAGCCAAGACTTTCATTAGACAAGCGTGGGAACACGGCGCAGTTTTGGGCGAATCATTGGTCGCTTTTAAGTTCTCGTATTTTCTTGATCCCGCTCAGATCAACCCGTATTGCCGCGCCTTGTTGCGCAAAAAGGGCAATCCGTTCTCCATTACCTCCGCTTCGCCCGAAGCCACAGGACGCCAGACCGACAATCCAACGGCGATTTCCGGTGGCATGTTGACGAAGCTCTCCATCGCCAGCCCCCCCTTGAAATCAACCGCGCGCAGGGCAGCAAAAATCTCGTCCCACGCAATGGTGCCGACCCCCGGCGTGCCACGATCAGACTCCGACAGGTGGATGTAGCGCAGGTGCTCGCGCGCATCGATGATACCCTGTGCGATCCCCTTTTCCTCGACGTTCATATGGTATGTGTCGAGATGCACAAACATGTTGTCCGCACCAATGCGTTCAATCATATCAACCGCTTGCCAGCCGGTGTTGAGCAAGTGGGTTTCGTAGCGATTGACTGGTTCAATCCCAAACAGCAGCCCAAGTGATTTGGCATGCTTTGCCGCGCGCGTGAGGGCTTGGGCGACGTTGTCCAACTCGGCGCGGGTGGGTGGGTGCCCGGAGCGCTCCCCAATGCCGCCGTAAACGACACCCGTCAAGGCTTCGGCCCCGATGGCCGCGGCTTTATCCAGCGCCAGTTTGAGAAAATCCACCGCGCCCTCTGGGTTATGCGACGGCCAAACCGGCTCAGGCAGCCCAAGTGAGCACACTGACCTCATCTTTGCAGCCTCCAGAACCTTTCGGCTATGCGCGGCGTCTACGGCCGCAGGGTCCAACAGCGCAATCTCGAGGAAATCCATACGGTAGGACCCCGCCTTTGCCACCGCCCTTTCGCACCCCGCCCTGTCCCAGGACATCGTCCACATGCTCGTATGAACACCAAAACCTTCCATTATGCGCTCCCTTTCTCGCTGACGGCGAGAAGTGCCACCGCCAACCGTTGATCCACCAGCAGTTTTTTCACGAAGCCGGCCCGCAGGACCGCCAGCGTCGCCGCGAGCTTACCCGCCCCACCAGCAAGCAGCACCGTGTCCATCCCGACCATGTCGTTTGGCCGAACGCAAGGCGTGCAGCGGTTCAATTCGATATCCGCAACCGACCCATCCGCCTTGTAAAATACGCCGCAACAATCCCCGACCACATCCGCATCACGCAGCTGCTGGATCTGGTCCGCACTAAAAATATCGCTGTCAAAAAGAATGGCCCCTTCACGGCATTCCCCCACGCTCATCAGGGTGTGATCGGCACCGCGCGCCGCATCCATTGCATCGCGCACAAGGCGCTGTGCCATGATGCGCGCGCAATCTGAGGCGCTGTCAGCCACGAAGGGCGCAGGCATCAGAATTGCCCGCCCCCCCGTTTGTGCCGCAAGCCGAACACAAACATCGCCCGGAGCCGTGTGCGAGGCATAGGTCACGGAGCCCATCAAGGACACAAACGTCAGACCGCTGTTGCGCACGCCCGTCAGGTTATCGGCCATCCCGGATAGCGTGCGCCCCCAGCCAACGCCAACGGTGACCGGCGCATCCGACCCCGCGATCCGGGCAAGATAACCGCTCGCCAGTATCGCGACCGCATTGCGCGCCAGGACATCATCCCCCGCCGCAGCCTCGATCGGTGCGACCTGCGCTTCCTGCAAATCAAAGGCACTCACCAGACGGTCGGCCAGCGACAATGTGCGCGCCGTGCGATGCTCAACTGTGACCCGGACAAGCCCCTGTTCACGCGCATCCGCCAGCATGCGCAGCACTTTGAAGCGAGAAATGCCAAGCCGTTTGCTGATTTCCTGCTGGCTCAGATTGCCAACGTAATACAGCCACGCCGCCTGCGCGATATCATGATCAGCCTGGCGTTTGTGCAGCAGCATGACGCGTTCAGTTACCCCTGGAGACCGGCGACAAAATAACTTGACCAAGGGTTAACTGATTATATAGTCACAAACGTGCAGTCAATGCACAAGTGTTATACAAACCGCTGCTGTCATCAGATTGCAATCTCACGCTGCGGCATGGACATGACGCATTCCAAAGGGGTTCTGGCGTGTGCCTGACTTCGGAAAACGACCCGCAAATGCGGGCATAGGGAGGAAGAATAATTGAAAACCCAGTTTAAATTGTTGGCCAGCGCCGCACTGGCGTCAACAGCGCTTTTCGGCACGCAGGTTGCAGCCGATGGGCATTCCAAGGACATCGCCACCGTGGTCAAGATTGCGGGCATCCAGTGGTTCAACCGCATGGAGGAAGGCGTAAACAAGTTTGCCAGTGAAACCGGCATGAACGCCTTTCAGGTGGGCCCGGCACAGGCCGACCCGCAACAGCAAGTCGCCCTGATCGAAGATATGATTGCGCAGGGCGTTGACGCCCTGGCCGTCGTGCCCATGTCACCCGAAGCGCTTGAGCCGGTGCTTGGCCGAGCCATGGCAGCCGGGATCGCCGTGATCACGCATGAGGCCGCAGCCCAGCAGAACACGACTTATGACCTCGAAGCATTTGTGAATGAAGACTTCGGCGCAAACCTGATGGAGCAACTGGCCACCTGCATGGGCGGCGAAGGCGAATACGCCGTGTTTGTCGGCTCGCTAACCTCCCAGACCCACAACCAATGGGTCGACGGTGCCATCGCGCATCAGGAAGCCAATTTCCCGAACATGACGCTGGTCGGGGACAAAAACGAGACCTTCGATGATGCCGAACAGGCCTATACCAAGGCCCAGGAAGTGCTGCGCGCCTTCCCCAACATCAAGGGCATGCAAGGCTCGGCATCCACGGATGTGGCGGGCATCGGGCGCGCAATCGAAGAGCGCGGCATGGAAGACGCCTCTTGCGTCTTTGGCACCTCCCTGCCCTCCATCGCGGGTCAATACATCGAAACCGGTGCCGTTGATGGTATCGGCTTCTGGGATCCGGCGGTCGCGGGCGAGGCGATGAACAAGCTGGCCGTTATGGTCATGAACGGCGATGAAGTCACCGACGGCATGGATCTTGGCCTGCCGGGCTATGAAAGCATCTCGCTGGATGGCAAGGTCATCTATGGTCAGGCCTGGGTCAACGTGAACGCGGACAATATGGCTGACTACCCGTTCTGATCCCCTGCTTTTCGGGGCGGTCTGTGGGCCGCCCCGCATCTATCCGACACATTTAATTCAAGTTGGTTGTTCATGTCCTCTGACCATGACACAGCGTTCATCGACCTGCGCGCGATCACCAAACGCTACGTGGGCGTTACCGCGCTCGACTCCGTCGACTTCACCGTCCAGCCGGGCGAAGCTGTTTGCCTTGCCGGGGAAAACGGGTCGGGAAAATCGACGCTCATCAAGATCATCTCGGGTGTCGAGCCTGCCACTGAGGGCAGTGTGCACATCGCCGGCCAGGAACGACCCGTCCTGAACCCGCGCATATCCGCCGCCGCCGGGGTGATGGTGATCTTTCAGGATTTTTCGCTGTTCCCGAACCTGAGCGTTGCGGAGAACATTGCCTTTGCGACCCAGCTTTCCAAACACGAGCATTTCTTTAAATCCGGCATGGCCCGCGAGATCGCGCGCAAGGCACTTGATCGCATTGGCGTCACAATTGATCTGGATGCGCGTGTGGAATCCCTGCCCGTCGCGCAAAAACAGCTTGTCGCGATCTGCCGCGCACTGGCCTCTGAAGCGCAGCTCATTATTATGGATGAACCGACGACAGCGCTCACCGAAAAAGAGGTGCGTCGCCTGCAAGGCATCATCCGCATGCTCAAAGACGATGGTGTCGCGGTGATTTTTGTCAGCCACAAACTGGCCGAAGTGCTCGAGGTCTCCGAGAAGGTTGTCGTACTGCGCAACGGTAAGAAAGTCGCAGAAGGCCCCGCGTCAGAATTCGACACACAGTCCCTGACCTATCACATGACCGGTCGTGACGTGCCCGACGTGCCGCCCAGCGACGTGAGGCCCGGCGCAGAAACGCTCATGCAGGTGCAGGGTCTCACCAAAGAAGGCTCCTTCGCGGATATCGGTTTCGACCTCAGGGCCGGTGAGGTCCTTGGCATCACCGGGCTTCTGGGCAGCGGGCGGACTTCGGTCGCCAAAGCGCTGTTTGGACTGGTTGCACCGGATGCGGGCACAATCACTGTGGACGGACACCCCGTCTCGCTCGGGGACCCGCAAGCAGCCTCCATGGCACGGATCGGATACGTCCCCGAAGACCGCCTGACCGAAGGGCTGTTCCTCAGCCAGTCTATCCTGCGCAACGTCGCCATCGGACGGCTGGATGCCCATACGAACGGGGGCTTTCTGCACATGGGTGGATTGGCGCAAGAGGCCACGGGCTGGCTCAAAAAGCTCAAGGTCAAAGCGCCGGACCTCAACGCGCCGGTGCAATCGCTCTCTGGCGGGAACCAGCAGCGCGTGGCCCTGGCCCGATGGTTGTCGCGCGCGCCGCGCGTGTTGATCCTGAACGGGCCAAGCGTCGGTGTTGATGTCGGCTCCAAAGCCGATATCCATCACATTATTCGCGACCTCGCCAGTGAGGGTATCGGGATCATCGTGATCTCGGATGATCTGCCCGAACTCCTCGCCACCTGCCACCGCATCCTCGTGATGCGCGATGGGCGGATCATTGACGCTTTGGACGGCAAATCGGTGAGCGAGGATGATCTTGCCCGCAGGCTCGCCTCATGAGCGACTGGCTGCCCAAGGATTTCTGGACCCGCAACGAAACACTGGTCGCCGGTGTCATCGTGGTGTTCTGCGTCATCGCCACAATATCGGACCCGCGCTTTTTTACGATCACGACCGTATCGGACCTTTTGCGTGCCGCCATCGTCATCGGCATCCTTGCCGTCGGCGCGATGCTGGTTCTGGTCTCCGGCGGGATCGATGTCAGCTTCACCGCCATCGCCGTGTTTGCGATGTATTCTTCTACGGTCCTATTCCTCACCATCTGGCCGGGTGCGCCCTGGCCTCTGATCTTTGCCATATCCGTAGTTTTCGGCGCGATACTAGGGGCGATCAACGGTTTTTTCATCGCCTTTCTGGGCCTGCCGACGCTGATTGTAACACTGGGCACGCTCTCGGTCTTCCGGGGCTTTCTGCTAACCTTCATCGGCTCGCAACGCATCTCGGACCTGCCCCCCGCCATGCGGGATTTTTCGCGCGGCGTTCTGGCGCGCGGCACCACCGAGGCCGGGAATTTCTATTCCATTCCATGGTCCGTCCTGGCGCTGGTCTTCGTGATCGTGCTGACGTGGTTTATCCTCAAAAAAACCATACTGGGGCGGTCAATCTATGCGATTGGCGGATCCGTTGAGAGCGCGCGGCGCATCGGGATCAACGTCAGGTGGACACAGCTTTTTGTCTATGTCTACGTCGGCGCTTTGGCAGGTCTTGCCGGGATCATCCACGGGTCGGTCGGGCGCATGGCGGACCCCTTCTCACTGGTCGGTCTGGAACTCTCGGTGATTGCCGCCGTTGTGCTGGGCGGTGCCAGACTGATCGGCGGTTATGGCACGCTGACCGGGACGCTTCTTGGCGTTGCACTCATCGTTATCGTGCAGAACAGCCTGATCGTCATCGGCATCCCGACCACATGGCAATCGGTCACCATCGGCATGCTGATCCTCTTGGGCACCGGCGTTCCCGCCTACCGGGCCAAGCGGGCCGCCGCACGGGCAGGATGAGGGCATCATGACATCACGCATCCCCACAAAAGACATCACCGCCGCTCCGGAATTCCGCCTGCTGGTCATCGCGGTTTTCGTTTTTGGCCTGATGTCGGTGCTCTCCCCGGACAGATTTCTATCCGCGCAAAACCTCACGTCAATGGCCTTTCAGTTTCCTGAATTCGCCATCCTGGCCCTGGCGATGACCCTCACCATGATGACCGGTGGGATCGATTTATCCGTTGTCGGCATTGCAAACCTGTCGGCCGTGACGGCGGCTCTTATCCTGACGCAGGTTTCAGACCCCTCCATGCCGGCCGCGCAATCCGCTCTCTGGCTTGCTTTGGCCGTTACCGCTGCGATGTCCGTCGGTGCCATTGCCGGATTGTTGAACGGCGCGCTGGTGGCCTTTTTCGGCCTGCCGCCCATTCTGGCCACGCTGGGCTCAGGGCTGGTCTTCACCGGCTTTGCCATTGCGATGACCGGGGGCAGTGCGGTGATGGGGTTTCCAGACACCGTTGCCCTGATCGGAAATGCGCAGGTTTTTGGCGTCCCCGTCCCGCTGATCCTGTTTGTGGCCCTCGCGGTCATATTGCATCTGATCCTGACACGCACGGCGTTCGGTTTGCGGGTCACCATGTATGGCGCAAACCCCGTGGCAGCCCTTTATGCTGCCATCGACATCAACCGCATGCTGCTCAAGGTTTATGTGATCTCTGGCATGTTTGCCTCTGTTGCGGGGCTGATCATCATGAGCCGTGCGAACTCGGCCAAGGCGGATTATGGCTCCTCCTACCTGCTGCTGGCCGTTCTGATCGCGGTGCTGGGCGGCGTGAACCCCTACGGCGGGTATGGCCGCGTGATCGGCGTGATCCTTGCGGTGCTGTCGATGCAATTCCTGTCCAGCGGGCTAAACATGCTTCAGGTCTCGAATTTTGCGCGTGAGTTGATCTGGGGTATCCTGCTGATCCTCGTCATGGTCATGAACACCCACGCCGTCGCCGCCCTGCGCGCGAGTTTTGCAAAATCACCTAAATAGCGGGCCCAGCCCGATTAGCCTGTCCCGACCGAGCGGAGAAGAAAATGAAAAAGATACTCAACAACCCCGAAGATTATGTGGATGAAATGCTGGCGGGCCTGACCGCGGCGCATCCGGAATATTACAAGCTGCACGGCGAGGGCGGCAAGGTTGTCCTGCGCGCCGAGCCGGGACAGAACGGCAAGGTCGGCATTGTCACCGGGGGCGGTTCGGGCCACCTGCCCGTGTTCACTGGCTATGTCGGCAAAGGGCTGCTCGATGCCTGCGCCATTGGCGATGTCTTCTCCTCCCCTTCCGCCGAACAGATGGCGGATGCGATCCGGGCCGCTGACAGCGGGGCGGGTGTTTTACGCCTCTATGGGAATTATGGCGGGGACGTGATGAATTTCGACATGGCCGGGGATCTGGTGGAATTCGACGATATCACCTGCTCAACCGTTCTGCTGGCCGATGATGTGGCCTCTGCGCCCCCTCAGGAGGCCGAAAAGCGCCGGGGCGTGGCCGGCATGGTCTATGCGTTCAAGATCGCCGGGGCGGCAGCCGAAGAGGGTCGCGATCTGGACGGTGTGACCGCCGTGGCGCAAAAGGCGGCAGATGCCTGTCGCTCAATTGGTGCCGCACTGTCGCCCTGCACCGTGCCACAGGCCGGGAAACCAACCTTTGAGATCGCTGACGAAGACATGGAAATGGGCATGGGCATCCACGGCGAACCCGGCGTGTGGCGCGGCAAGCTGCAAACGGCGGATCAGATTGCGGGCGAGATGATGGATCGTCTGTTGGCGGATATGCCCGTGGCCGCAGGCGACCGTGTGTCGGTCATGGTGAACTCGCTGGGTGCGACGCCACCCGAAGAGCTCTACATCCTTTACCGCGTTGTGAAAGCCCGCTTGGAAGAAGCGGGTGCCACCATCGTCAAGCCACTGGTCGGGCGCTACGCCACATCTATGGAAATGACGGGGGTGTCCTTCACCCTGTGCAAGCTGGACGACGAGTTGGAAACCCTGCTGAACGCCCCCTGCGATTGTGCCTTCTGGAGCGTCAGATGAACATCACACGGGACACGTTACTGGCCGCGATAGACCGCATCACAGCGGCGATGGAGCGGGATTTCGAGATGCTCAACGCCGCTGATGGTGCGCTTGGGGATGGTGATCTGGGCGTGACCATGGCCCGTGGCATGCGCGCCATCACGCAGATGAAAGAGGAATTGCCCGAGGACATCGGCATGGCGCTGCTGCAATGCGCGCAGGCCTTTACCAAAACCTCCGGGTCGTCTTACGGCACCTTGATGGCGACCGGATTGATGAGCGCGGCCAAGACCCTGCGCGGCGCGCAGGTGATCGAGCCTGCCAGCATCCCCGAACTGATCGCCGGGGCGCGCGACAAGATGCAGGCGCGCGGCAAGGCGGAGCTGGGCGGCAAGACCGTTCTGGACAGTCTGGATTATATCGTCCGTGCCACCGCCGATGGTGACGACAAGGCGCGCGCGGCGGCTCAGGCCGTCGACAAAGCCCTCGATGATTTCCGCGACAAACCCGCCACTGTGGGGCGCGCGCGCATCTTTGGCGACAAGAGCATCGGACTGGACGATCCTGGCATGCTGGCCATGCAGTCCATCATCAAGGCCGCCACCGGATCCTAAACCCAGCCGAGGGGTGCCCGGCCGCTAGACCAGCGGGTCTTCCCCGCCGTAATGCCGGTCTGGGTAATCCGCATGCAAAGCCTGATCCGCCGCACTAAACCGGGCACGTGCGAAATTATGCTGGTGCCAATAGGGATAGACCAAAGGCAGGCGGCTGACATCATTCAGACGCTTCAATTCATCATCTGAGAGTACAAGATCAACCGCGCGGAAATTGCGCTCAAACTGATCAGCATTGCGACCGCCCACCACCAATGACGCCACCGCCGGGCGCGTCAGCAGCCAGGCCAGCGCGATCTGTGCGGCCTCGACGTTATGCGCCTCGCCGATCTCAACCAATAAATCAACGATGTTCCACAGCCGCTCTGTGTCGCGGATCGGCGGCTCATTCCACCCTTCGGCCTGCCGTGATCCTTGCGCAGGACCCGCGCCGCGGCGGTGTTTCCCCGACAGCAATCCGGCGGCCAGCGGCGACCAGATCAGTACGCCCAGACCCTGATCGACCGACAGCGGCAAAAGCTCATACTCCGCCTCGCGCGCCTCAATCGTGTAATGGATCTGCTGGCTGGCGAAACGGCTGGAATGGCGCGGTGCTGCGGCGAGCGATTTCATCACCTGCCACGCGGAATAGTTCGAACAGCCCGCGTAGCGAATTTTCCCCTGTTGGATCAGCGTATCCAGCGCCTCCATTTTCTCCTCAACCGGGGTCAACCCGTCCCATTCGTGCATGTAATAGATGTCAATATGATCGGTGCGCAGCCGCTTGAGCGAGCGTTCACATTCCCGGATCAGATGCCAGCGCGACACGCCTTCGTCGTTGGGACCCTGCCCAATCGGCATCCGCGCTTTGGAGGTGACCAGAACGTTGTCGTATCGGCCTTCCAGCACTTCGCCCAAAATCTCTTCGGAGAGGCCCGTGGAATACATGTTCGCGGTGTCAAAAAGATTGACGCCATGATCAATGCAGGTGTCCACAAGCAGACGGGCGTCGCTCACCCCCTGGCTTGCCGCGCGCGCAAAATCACCCCGCCCACCGAAGGTGAAGGTGCCCATCGTGATGGCCGAAACCTTCAGCCCGGTCCGTCCCAAGGTGCGATATTTCATGATGTCTCCCCCGTTTTATGTGTCGCTCGCAGCCCGCGGCCCGTAGTCCTGAAAGGCGACCAACACCTCTGCAATTTCGGCATCCGACAGGATAACAGCCTCGCCACCGATGCTGCTGAACAGATAGGTGCGCGCGAGCGTTTCAAGCTCTTCCAGCCGCCAGAAGGCCTTGTCGATGGTTTCGCCAAGGACCGTCGCCCCGTGATTGGCCATCAAACATCCATGCCGGTCCGCCATGATCTGCGCCATATTGGCACAAAGTTCCGGGCTGCCAAAGAGCGCATAATCCGCAAGCGGCACGTTATTCCCGCCAAAGGCCGCGATCATATAGTGGCACGCCGGGATCGCGCGGCGCTGTACGGCGAGGACACTGCAATAGGGCGGATGCGCATGTAAAACCACGGGCATGTCAGGGCGCGCGCGATGCATGCCTTGGTGGAACGGCCATTCGGACGACGGCTTCGGGCCATTGCTGGCGGGCAAGCCGGTCAGCGGGATCGTCACCATCGCATCGGGGGTCAAATCCTCATAGGGCACACCGGAGGGCGTGATCAGAATACCACCGTCGATCCGGGCCGAGATGTTGCCCGACGTGCCTTGGTTCAGGTGCCGGTCGTTCATCCGAAGACAGGCGTCGATCAAGGCTTGGCGCGTCACGCGCGTATCGGGAAGCGGGTTTGCAGGCGTCATGATGTCATCTCCAACAGTTCCTCTGCCACCCGCGCGCTGGTCGCAAGATGCGTCACAAACCCACCCTTGATGGCGGCCTGCGCTGGCCCGGCGCGTCCCGGCCCGGCGGCAACCAAAAGCGCCATATCCTTGCCCCGCATCTGCTCCAGCGACACGCCGATCATGCGCTCTTCGACATCGGCAAACATGGGCTGCCCGTCCGCGTCAATCAAGCGACCACAAATCACTCCCGCCGCGCCCTTATCGCGGTATTCGGCAATCCCCGCGGCACTCAGGATACCGCTGCGCACGACATGCGCGTCCGCATCACAGGTGCCACAGGCCAGAATGGTCTTGTTGCACCGCGCCAAGGCCCCAAGCTGGTCGCGCACCACCGGTTCGTCGCAAAGCGCATCGCGCAGGCTTTTGGTGGAAAGGACCAATGGCACATGCAGGTTTATGCACTGCCCGCCCAACCGGTGCGCCAACATCGACGTGCAGGCCTCTGCTTCAAAACCAAGGGCTGCGGGGCGCGAACCCAAAAGCTGGATCACCGTGAGATCCGATACCGGCGTATGAGGGACCTGCTGCGCCATCTGATAGACAGTTGCGCCCCAGGACACCCCGAGAATGTCACCCGGCTCCAACAATCGTGGCAACCAATCCGCCGCCGCCCGCGTCACCCGCGAGACGCTGGCCGCAGCCCCGTCCCGATCACCAGACCCCTCAGGCACCACCAAGGCCTCCGCCAGCCCGTATTTAGCGCAAAGTTGTGCTGCCAGGCGGTGTCCACAAAACACATCGCTGTCCAGATGCACCCGGACCCAATCGCGCGCGCGCACCTCGTTGAGGTAATTCACCACCGACGCGCGGCTGATCCGCATACGTGCGGCGATCTCGTTCTGGTTCAGCCCATCGTGGTAATAGAGCCACGCCGCCTCGACATAAAGCGCGTCCTCACGCGGGGGAAGTCGCACCAGATCGGGGGCGCTGCTTTTGGCTTTGCCGATGGACCCCGCAGACATCGGCACGTCTTATTCTGCCGCCTCGGCAAAATCCGGAAACAGACCGGATAACCCGGCCTCAGAGGCCTCGCAGACCCCGCGTTCGGTGATCAGCCCGGTGACCAATCGGTTCGGCGTCACATCGAAGGCCGGATTGCCCCCTGTCGTGCCTTCGGGCGTGACCTGCACCGTGCCAAGGCCGCCGCCCTCGATGAGCCCCTGAACATGGGTGACCTCCTGCGCATTCCGTTCTTCGATCGGGATTTCGGCGACACCATCACTCACCGTCCAATCAATCGTGGGCGACGGCAACGCCACGTAAAACGGCACGCCATTGTCATGCGCCGCCAGCGCCTTGAGATACGTGCCGATCTTGTTGCACACATCGCCGCGCCGCGTCGTGCGGTCGGTGCCGGTGATCACCATATCGACCATGCCGTGCTGCATCAGATGGCCGCCCGCATTGTCGGTGATATAGGTGTGCGGCACCCCGTGCTTGCCCAGCTCCCAGGCGGTCAATGCGCCTTGATTGCGCGGGCGGGTTTCATCAACCCACACATGCAGCGCAACCCCTGCGTCCTGAGCGTGATACATCGGGCTGGTCGCAGTCCCCCAATCAACGGTCGCGAGCCATCCGGCGTTGCAATGGGTCAGCAATCGCACCGGTTCACCCGCAGGTTTGCGCGCGGCAATTTCGCGGATCAGGGCCAGACCGTTTTCCCCGATGCGGCGGTTGATTTCCACGTCCTCATCGGCAATTTCATGTGCCAAGGTCAAGGCGACAGCGGCGCGGTCCGCTTCCGGCACGGGCCGCAACGCCGCGCGACACCGATCCAGTGCCCACCGCAGGTTGATCGCGGTCGGGCGGGTTTTCTCAAGAAATGTCCACGCCGCATCCATATTTGCATCTGACGCGTCCTGCGCCATCGCCAGCGCCATGCCATAAGCCGCCGTGGCCCCGATCAGCGGGGCACCCCGCACACGCATCTGGTAAATGGCATCGGCAAATTCCTGCATGCTGGCCACCGGGATGACGCGGAACTCATGCGGCAACCAGCGTTGGTCGATGATCTCCAGAACCTGGTTGTCGCTGTTCCACCACAGGGACCGGTAATGTGTGCCGTCGATCTTCATAGGACGTCCTTTCCGTTGAACTCTCGCGCCAGGGCGCACACCGCCTGCGCATCGGCGATGGTGTCTGCCGTATGGATCAATTCCGCGCCCATGCTCAGATTGCGCGCTTCAAGCCGCGCGCGCAGCGCTACGTCATCAATTTCCTCGAAATCTGCGTTATGCGCCAGGGACAAGCATCGCCGGTGCATTTCGATCCCACAAACCGCCCATGCATCGCGCCAAATCCCGGCCAGCACCGCATCGCAAGCCGCAGTGCTGTCGTGACCCTGATCCTCGAAGAGGGCCGCAGGGTACAGGATGCCGGTTCGCTCGGTGGCCCACAGATGGCGGAACTCTTGTTCAAAATGGTCGCTGATGTCCGCGATGACCTCCAAGATCCACTCTTGATACGCCGATAGGTTCGCACCGCGATGCGCAGGTTGACTGAAATAGGCCATCAGGAAATTAGCACAGAGCATCCCAATATCAAATCCCATCGGGCCATATTGAACAAATTCGGGATCAATCACGCGACTGTCGTCATCCGTCGACATGATGGAGCCGGAATGCAGATCGCCATGCACCATGGTTTGCGTGTTCGACACAAACTGCTGCAACATCTGTTGCACCTTGACTTTGAGCCCGATGTCATTGCGCAATTTGGCAATGACGGGCGCCAGCCCTTCGGTGTGGCTATTCATGTCAGCGTCGAAATAGGGGTCGGTGAAAACCAAGGCTTCGGTGATCGCGGGGATCTCCACGTTCCCGGCAAAAAGCGCCACATCCGCTTTCTTATCAGGGCTCTGCATAGACAGCTCGGACCCGCGAAAGGCGGTTCTTGCGCAATATCGGCCCAAAAACGCCGCCAGCCCTGCCACCTGTTCCCCAGCGATCAGCTTGCGGCGCAAGATCACATGCGGCGCAAGGAACTCCATGATGATCATCGCCTGAACCTCGTCGAAATGGTATATGACAGGCACGGCACCGGGATCGCGCGCGGCCTGACGCCTCAGCGCGTGATATTCGAAAAATGCGCGGTAGAGCGGCAAAGGCCAGCTGTCCCCGACCAGGCGCACATAGGGCAAGGCCTGCTTGACGATGGCCTTGCCGTTCGGACCGCTGACGATGAACACAAGATTGAGGTTACCGTCCCCGACCTCCTGCACCTGCCAGGTTGCCGCGTCTTGCCCCACGTGTTGTATCAGGGCGGCGACGTCTTTTAACCGCTCTGGCAATGTCTCAACGGTTAAGGCCTGATATGCCGTGTCTGCGGTCATCGTCGCCCCCCTCTCGTGCTCAAACGCGCCTTACCCAAATTACATACTTGCCGATTTATACTTATGTCAAATTATTTGACAAAAGTATTTCACCCTGCCTATCGTCAGGCCACAAAGGGGAGGAAATGAGTGGTCAGCGACGCGCTCAACGTGAACGGTTTGCAAAAATCATTCGGGAAAAACTATGTACTGCGCGGCATTGACCTGGCCCTGTCACCGGGGTCCGTGACTGTTCTTATGGGTGCAAATGGTGCGGGAAAATCCACGCTGGTCAAGGTGATCTGCGGCCATCACCCTGCCGATGGCGGCACGGTGACACTGTCCGGGGTCCCTTTCGACCCCGTCGATGAGGCAGACGCGATCCACAAGGGCGTGGTCACGGTGCACCAATCCATTGATGACGGCGTCATTCCGGATCTGGACGTGGCTAATAACCTGATGCTCGACCGTCTTGTCGAGCCCGGCCACGGTTTTTTTGTCCGCGAGCGTCATCTGCGCGCCGAGGCCACCAAGGTGGCCGCCGCCATGGGCATCCACGTGGATCTGCGCGCACGGGTGTCGGATCTGTCTGTCGCGGACCGGCAGATGATCGCAATCGCGCGCGCCATGGCACGCGCCCCCAAAGTCCTGATCCTGGACGAGCCGACCTCGTCGCTGTCGGCCTCCGAGGCGGAGCGGCTTTTTGCCTTGATCAATCGTTTGCGCACACAAGGCGTGGCGATCTTGTATATTTCGCACCGCATGTCGGACATCCGGCGCATTGCCGATCGCATCGTGGTGATGCGCGACGGCGCGATTTCGGGCGTGTTTGAGAGCGAAGCCCTCGATTATAACGCCGCCGTCACCGCAATGCTGGGTCACCGCATGACCGATGTGGATGTCACTGTGCAATGCGGCACGGCTCCGGTATTGGACCTCTGCGATCTGTGCCTCTTTGACAGTGCCGCGCCTTTCAATTTGACAGTGCATGACGGTGAAGTGGTGGCGCTTGTGGGTCTTCTGGGCAGCGGTAAAAGCCGGTTGGCCGATATTCTCTATGGGATCGCACGGCCCGCAGATGGACATATCCGCCTTGAAGGGCGCGATTACGCCCCCCGTTCGGTTGAAGACGCCGTGGCGCAGGGCGTGTTCATGTCGCCCAAGGACCGCAGCACAAACGCGGTGATCCCGGCCTTTGATATTGCCGATAATATGACCCTGCCGTTCCTTCAGACCCTCAGCGCCGGACCCTTCCTCAAATCGCCACAACAGCGCAACCGCACCCAAGAAATGGTGGATCAACTTGGCATCGTCTGCCAGTCGGTCAGCGATGGCATTGGCAGCTTGTCAGGGGGCAACCAACAAAAGGTCATGATCGCCCGGTGGCTGCTGGAACCGGCAAAAGTGCTGCTCCTGGATGAACCGTTTCAGGGCGTGGACATCGGTGCGCGCCGCGACATCGGGCGACATATCCGGGCGACGGCGCAGGGACGCGCCACTCTGGTTTTCCTTGCCGAGATCGATGAGGCGCTTGAAATTGCCGACCGGATATTGGTCATGAGCGAGGGAACAATCGTCGGCGAGCATGTCAATCAGAACATCGACCTTACCGCGCTGGTCGCGGACGTGACCGGCACAACATTACCCGCAACAGGCATATCTCTATGAACGACCGCACCCTCGATTTTGCCATTCGCTATGGCTTCCTGCTCCTTCTTTTCGGGCTGATCGTCTATTTCAGCCTCGCCGCGCCGGGCTTCTTTGGTCCCTTGTCCGCCGCTTTCGTGCTGCAATCGGTGGCCATCACCGGCATTCTCGCGCTTGGCGTGACCTGTACGCTTGTCGTGGACGGGTTTGATTTGTCCATTGGTGCTGTGGCGACATCGGCGCTGATGCTGTCGGCCTATTCCATGGTGATCCTGGAGCACCCCGCGATCGTCGCCGTCGCTCTGTGTCTGGGCATGGGTGCGCTTGTCGGGCTGATCAACGGGCTGCTGATTGTGAAATTTCGCGTGCCAGACCTGTTGGCAACGCTCGGCATGATGTTTCTGCTCATCGGCCTGCAACGCATCCCGACGCAAGGAAATTCCATCGCAACGGGCATGACATTATCCAACGGCACCGTCGCCGAGGGCACGTTTTCCGCGGCCTTCCTATGGCTTGGACGTCACCGGTTTGATGTGGTCATCGAAAGGCTGTTGCCGATGCCCGTGGTGATCTTTGTGGTCATCGCCGTGCTGATCTGGCTGCTCCTTGGCTTCACCCGTCACGGGCGGCTGATGTATGCCATCGGCTCAAATGCGCGCGCCGCCAGCCTCGTGGGAACGCCGGTCAACCGGTATAAAATTATTGCCTATATGATTTCCGGCGTGACCGCCTCCGTGGGGGGCATCCTGCTGGCCGCAAGGCTGGGGCGCGGCGATATTGCCAGCGGCAACAACCTGCTGCTGGACAGCGTCGCGGCGGCTCTGATCGGGTTTGCTGTGCTCGGTGCCGCCCGGCCCAACGCCTTCGGGACCGCCATGGGCGCGCTTTTTGTCGGGATTCTGCTGCAAGGCATGACGATGATGAACGCGCCCTATTACACTCAGGATTTCGTCAAGGGGGCCGTTCTGGTCGCAGCCCTTGTGTTCACATTTTACCTGTCCTCGCGCCGCACCGGCACGGGGCATTGATCATCAGCAATAGGGAGGACTACATATGCTGAAACGTCACTTCATGGCCCTTGCGAGCGTGGCTAGCCTTGCGCTTGGCGCGGGCGTTGCAACGGCGCAGGACGCGCCTGCACCTCTGGACAATCCCGAGGACGTCACAATTGCGCTTGTGCGCTATCTCTCAACGGGGGATTTCTTTCAGGCCTATCTGTCGGGTGTCGAAAAACAGGCAGCGGCGCTCGGCGTCAATCTGCGCGTGCTCGACAGCCGTCAGGACGCCGCTCTTCAGTCCGACATGGTCGAGCAGGCCATCGCCCTGGGTGTGGACGGGATCATCATCCAGCACGGGTTGACGGAATCCATGCGGGATGCGGCCCAGCGGGCGGTGGATGCGGGCATTAAGGTCGTTGCGTTCGACGTGAACGTCGAAAACGAAGCCATCCCGCAGATCGAGCAATCCGATTACCTGCTGGGCAAATTGGCGTTGGAACAGGCGATTGCGGACAATGGTGACAGCTTTTCCGCAGGCTACGTCTATGTTCCCGGCATCGCGCCGCTGGATCGCCGTCACGTCGCCTGGGAAGAGGTGAAACAAGCGAATTCCGGCATCACAGAGGCCGCGCGGATCGGCACCCTCGACAACCCAATCGCCAACGCCAATGCCAATCAGGCGCGCGCGGCCCTTCAGGCCAATCCCGGTATTTCGGTCTTTTTCGCGCCCTACAACGAGTTCGCAAAGGGCGTTAAGATCGCCGCGGACGAGTTGGGCATCAGCAATGACATGTCCATCTACTCTGCCGATATCTCCACTGCGGATATCGCCCTGATGCGCGAAACCGACAGCGCCTGGAAGGCAACCGTTGCCACGAACCCCGCCGTGGTGGGTGAGGTCTCAGTGCGCGCGTTGGCTCTGATGCTGGTGGGCGAAGATCCGGGTGCGTCGGTGATTGTGCCGCCCACTTTGATCACGCAATCCTTCCTCAATGACAACAACATCCGCAACATGGAAGACCTGGGCGTGAAGATGCCCCAATTTCAGCATGCCGATGTGGCGATGGCCGACTGGATGCCCCTGCCCGCCCGGTGACAAGACCCGACCCGGCCCAATATACCCAAGGGCCGGGTCGGTCATGAGGACGCAGCGCGCCCAGCTCAGCGGAATGTATCTGAGACGGGCATCTGAATTGCTTAGCATGTCCAATCAAATGCGACTTGGCCGGGGCATCATGATCGAAACGCGATAAGTTCCGAAAACGGGATCGGCGTTTTGGCGGATATACCTGGTATTTTCGGTCAAGCTGATAATGGGAGGTCGGCTGGGGTTTACGCTGTCCCTGCAGAAGTGAAGATGCTTGAGGCGCTTCTCGCCGCTGAATTGATCAGGCGAGAGGGTATCAAAAAAGTGACGCCATTTTTGGTTTTTGAGGACTTCAGAGTCCTCTTCCATTTCAGCGAAAAACCGCAAGGGAAGCATGAATAACGAAGTGCTGAAGCTGACTAGTGGTCAGGTGCAAAGGAGGAATTAACTGGGAAAATTGAATCCACAATTAAACGAGCAGGTTGAAGGATTCAAAGCGGCCGTTAAACACGTAAGGGCTGAGACATCCGATGAGGTCCTTGATAAGATCATGGACAAACCGGACCTGACGCAGAAGTCGGAATCTGACGCGGAGAAAGACGACTGACTAAGCGCCGTTAGTGTCTGCTTCTTTGGCAGATATTTGAGACCAACATCGTGCATCCCAATGTCCCTGGGGCGAGCTTCCACTCCTTAAGCGACTGGTTTTGCTGCCTCTCACACCGATGGCCATGAACTTCGGTTGACCCGGCTATGAAGCGCGTGGCATGAATAGCGCATCGTAACATCAGAGTTTTCAGGCGGATGTATTTACTGCTGGCACGGTAGTCTGAGTATCTTTCCAACTCAAAGAGGCCTACCATGTCATTGTTATTTCACTCATTATATAAAGCAGCCAAACCGCTGCTTTGGCTCATGAGCGCCTTCCTGACTTTATCAAATGGTGCTGCAAGTGCATCTGAATTTTGCGAGAACATGAAAGTTCTGACGGCCAAAGCGCGGTCGAACTTTGAAACAAAATCCACTCAGCCCGCTGAATTCATGGTGCTAAAAACCTTGCCTGATGCAAAAAAATGTACTTTGGGACGCGCGCTATCGGGCGGCAACACATATCACTGTGCCTGGAATTACCCTTTCAGAGATGACGCGGCAAATATGGCGTTTGAGGCTTTCAATCTCATGATGCGGGAGTGTTTTAAGAACCGTTCTGAAAAGATTGAAGACACGGGCGTGAACCATCCTGACACTTACTACCAGATCCATCATATTTTGGATGAAGTTGTCGTAAGTGTCTCCCTTAAAGACAAGAGTTCCCTTCAAGAAACCTACTTATTCGTAGGTATTCAGGGCAAAAGAAGCGACTAAAGCATTTTGCATTTAATCTGAGGCATATCCGGCAGCTTTGAGGAGGTTTCAGCATTCGTTTGGATCAAACGGATCACAAATGTCGCTAAGTGCCTGGAAGAGTGTATCAAACGTTCTTGGCCCGATCCGTCTCAGATGGGCTTTGAGCTTTGAGAAAGCCATCTCGATCATTGCCCGGCAGGGTATTGCGCGGCAATATCCCCAGAAGCAATAAAGTGTGGCTCCTGGCGCATGCGCGGCTGGCGGCGGTTGATCCAGCCTTGCCTTGCGCAGGGCAGGCCGATTACGTTCCCGTGCGATAAGTCCTTTTTCCATATGAGAACCCGGCGCGTACCAAGGCGCAAGGCAGGCCGCCCGGACGGTTTGGCAAGCGGGCCCCGCATCTCGACTTTCTTCTCGATATCATGCGTGCAGAACCAGACATCACGTTGAAGGAACTGGCCGCCGCACTGTGCGAGACCGAGGGGGTTCAGATGCAGCTCTCATCGCTGCATCATGCGCTGGATCGCGCCAGGTTCTCATATGAAAAAAGGACTGATCGCAACTCAGCGTGATCGGCCTGCGCTGCGCCAGACACGTCAGGAGTGGATCACGCGCTGCCAGCCAAGGATGCGGCAGGAACCTCACGGGCTGGTCTTTATTGCTTCTCGGGACATTGCTGCGCAATACCCTGACGGTCAATGATCGAGATGGCTTTCTCAAAGCTCAAAGCCCACCTGCGACGGATCGGGGCCAGAACCTTCGAAGTCCTTGGCGACATATGCGACCTCTTCGAGCCCCAAAAATGCTGGAACTTCATCAAAGCTGCCGGATATACCTCAAATTAAATAGAAAACGCTTTAGGATGCGCTGCTGACAAGCGCTCGGCGCGAAACTCTGCCGCAATCCGATATGCCCTCATCGGCTGACGACGTGAGCGACCCTCCCCGTGCTGCGGTGCAGCCCATTATTGAATGGCCTTTACTGCAATTTCGAGATTTGCAACGGACCCATTCAATTTGAGAAATATCGGCTCGCCGCATAAGTGCCTTCGAGATTTCGTGCAAATGCGACGGCAGCGCGAGCATGTTCATCGGGATCAGCAAACTGATAAACGATACGCAGGCCGTCCCCGGTTGCTTCGCAGGTGCCTCACCCAAACTCATCATTGGGCTTGAGCGGTGATAAAACCCTCTGGCGCGACAAAGGGCCGCCTTCGCCGGAGGTTTGCGTGACCTCAACCCGGTTTGGCTCCCCACATCCAGGACCATCTCGCAAATTTCTTTGAGGTCCATGACCCCAAAAGGAAGGAACGGGCTGTCTTGCTGTCCCCAGCGATACCCCCCGGTCAGCACTCTCAGCACCAGCTGGTTATGGCGCCGCCGGCTTGGCGCTTGTGGCACGTGACAGGAAAAACAGCGCAACCGCCCCACCAATACCGATCAGATCCGACACCAGACCGCCCTCAATCATAAAGAGCGCAACAATGATCAGCCCACCACGGATAGGCCAATTTGCCTTGCGCGCGGCCCACCAGCCTTGCACGCCAGAAGATAGAAGATAGACACCAAAAATCGCAGTTGCCGCCGCGCGAAATACCTCGAACCATGTGCCATCCATCAACAGGGCCGAGTTATAAAAGAACATGAACGGCACGATGAAAGCCGAAATGCCGATCTTGAAGGAGGCAACCGAAGTGGCCATGGGATTGGCCCCCGAAATACCGGCGGCGGCGTAACTGGCCAGCGCCACAGGCGGGGTGATTGCAGAAACAACGGCGAAGTAGAACACAAAGAAATGTGCCGTCAGTGCGGGGATGCCCAATTGTATCAGCCCCGGTGCCACCACGCTTGCCGCAACGGCATAGGCGGCCGTCGTCGGCATCCCCATTCCCAGCAGGATCGAGATGCACATCGCGAAGAACAGCGCCAATAGCTGGTTCGCATCCGCAATGCTGAGCAAGACAGAGGAGAACCGCGCGCCCACACCGGTGAGCGAGATGACCCCGACGATGATGCCCGCACAGGCACAGACGGCGATAATCTGGATCGACATGATGCCCGCAAGTTCAAACGCCTTGGCTATGGATTTGAGGCCCATTCGGTAGGGCGTAAACCAGCTGACCACAGCCGCCGCCGCAGTCGCCAATGTCCCTGCCCGGATAACCGAATACCCCATGAAGAGCGCCGCGATCAGGATGACGATGGGGAGAAACAGGAATACACGCCGCACCATATCGCGGAATTTTGGCAGCTCATCCTCGCGCATGCCGCGCATCCCGAGTTTGGCCGCCTCAAAGTCCACCATGAAGTAGACCGACACGAAATACAGCACCGCAGGGATGATCGCAGCGATCGCAATGTCGGTGTAAGGGATACCGGTGATTTCGGCCATGATGAAGGCACCCGCCCCCATGATCGGCGGCATGATCTGCCCCCCGGTGGAGGCCGCGGCCTCAACCGCGCCCGCCGTGGTTGGTTTGTAGCCGACTTTTTTCATCAGCGGGATCGTCAGTGACCCGGTGGCCACGACATTGCCCGCAGAGGTGCCGTTGATCATGCCCATCAGACCGCTGGCAAAGATGGATACTTTGGCAGGCCCCCCCCTTGCGCGCCCGGCGGCGGCAAAGGCGAAGTTTACGAAATATTCACCAACTTTGGAGGCCTGTAGAAAGGCGGCAAAAATGATGAACAGGATGATGTAGGTCGAGGAGACGGCCGTCGTCGGGCCCAGGATGCCCGCATCGGTATATACCTGGCTGAAGAACCGTTGCCAGGCAATATCAGGCGCGTTGAGGAAGCCGGGCAAGAGGTCACCGACAAAAACATAGACCAGGAAAATGCCTGCAATCACGATCAACGCAAGCCCTGCCACGCGGCGCGTCATCTCCATAATCAGGGCGGTCCCGGCCACGGCGGCAAGGCTCATCCCGATGGGCGCAAAGGGCGTACCCGTCGCGTTACGCATCAAGGTGCCAAAGATAGTGATGAGGTAAATCGCCACCCCCACAGAACAGACGACAAGCACAAGATCAGCCGCCGCAATCGAGCCGCGCACGCGCGGGCGCAACCATCCGATCACGATGCCAATGGCAGTTGCCGCGATCAACGGCGCGCCGTAATGCCATGTCTCAGCCGTACGAATGCCCGGATCAATGCCGTTCCACATCACACCACCGGCGATCTGATTGGCAAAACCCATCGCGATGTAGCAGGCATAAAACGCAGGTATCAGCGCCAGATAAGCAACGATATCAAGCGGATGCCGCCCCCCCTTGTCCTGATCGGGAAAGGCGCGCGCAGAATAGAGCAGAAATCCAAGGATCAGAGCCCCGGCGATGTGCACGATGCGAAAATTCCAGGTCTCCATCGGAAACACCGGAAGGCCGGGAATATCCACGCCCGTCCAGGCGTTGATCGACCAGCCGTTCAACACCGCCATGTGGAAAATCGCATAAAGACCGGAAATCGCGGCAATGGCCAGATAGGCGCGGCCCTCAAACATGCGCCGATTATGCTCAACCGGTTCGTCGTCGACGCCTTCTACGTTGATGGGGCCGTCGGACAAGCCATCCTGTTGGGCGTCATGGGTCATTGTCTGTCTCCCCCGTGCTGCAGGCGCGTGCGCGACAGCAGCCGTATTGCGCAGGTCTTGAAAGTCATGAATTATGAAAAAGCGGTGACCACACCACAGGCGCGGTCACCCAGAAAATAGTTATTTGCTGTGGATCTGATCGGCTGGGATATCAGCGCCTGCATTGTCAATGAACCACTGCGCCGCACCAGGATGCCACGCGATCACGCCCGCGTTCTTTGTCCAGTTTTCGGGCAAAGTGGAGCGCGCCGCTTTGTGGATGTTCATCATCCGCTCGTTGTCGGACATGATGATGTCGACGACCGCATTGACCATGCTGTCGGGCAGATCGCAGTTTGCGATGGCAAAGTTCCACATCGAAACGGAGCGCGCATCCGCTTCCAGCGTGGAATAGGTGCTGGCCGCGATGTCGAATGGGGCAACCGGGAAGGCCCCCATGATCGTCGCCTGCTCGGCTTGGGTGAACTCGATGATGTTCACATCCGTCTGCACTTCAAGCTGGCTGACCGCAGGCACCGGCACACCGGCGGCAAACGCGATCACGTCGATCAAACCGTCCTGCAGCTGACCACCCAGATCGCTCCAGGAACCGTTGCGGCGGTCAAATTCGACGCCAAGCGTTTCCATCATACGCGGGAAATACGTGTCCGATGTCGACCCCGCGGGGCCAAAACCAATACGCGAACCGGCAGGGATTTCCGCAATTGAGGTGATGCCCGACGAGGACAGCGCAGTTACGGAGAAAGGTGTTTGATACATCGGGAACATCGCGCAGGCGTTTGTCATCGCAAGACCGGGTGCAATCGGGCTGAGGCCCGCAATCGCCTCGGCTGCGGGGCCCATTGTGGTCATGCCGAATTGTGCGTCACCGGTATGGACGAGCGCCATGTTCTGACCCGGACCGCCCGTGACTTCGCCCCCACCGGTCAGACCCAACTCTTCGGCAACCAGGTTTGCCCAGCCCGACCCATAGGCAAAATAAGTTCCGCCTTGCGAAGCCGTCGCAACGGTAAAGCTCTCCGGCCAGCCGGTGCGATCCTGATGCCCATCCGCAAAGGCAGTTGTCGCGGCGAGTGCGGATATTGCTAAAGTTGCAATCAATTTCATAGGTTAGTCCTCCACTGTTTTTTGTCCGATCTTCGAGAGATCAGTTTGAGCTGACGGAGATGCAAGAGCGCAATCCATTCAAGATCAAGTAGGTGTTAGCGTGGAAATTCCAAGCGATAACCAACTATTATTGTAAGTTTTTATACTTACCGGGTCTGGATTCACGAACGAAGTGCAAGTTTTGTATCAAGGTACTGAACTGCATGGCGTTAAATTATGGGCCGCTGCTACCCTCACCTGAACCTCGAAGAACGTCGTAAGCTGGCCAAATGGCTTGATGCGAAGATATCGATCAAGAGGTCGCCGAAAATCTGTGTCGAGACGCCTCGACGATCTAGCGCGAGATCAGGCGGAACTTCTATTTTGGCGAAGAACTGCCACAGCTGAACGGTTATCATGCGTTGAATGCGCAAGACCTGTACGAAGACCACCGCGCCATCCATCGCAAGCTGAACCGAAACACTGACATCATCGCCGCTGTGCGCAGTGGTTTTGATGCGGGATGGTCGCCTGAGTAGATCGCAGGACGAATGCGATTGAAGATCACATCCAGTTCGGGCACCGGGAGTGCGATCTGCTCATGTTCCGTAAGGAATTTGGCACGGCTAAAGCGTTTTGTATTTAATCTGAGGCATATCCGGCAGCTTTGATGAAGTTTCAGCATTTTTGGGGATCGAAGAGGTCGCATATGTCGCAAAGGGCTTCGAAGGTTCTGGTCCCGATCCGTCGCAGGTGGGCTTTGAGCTTTGAGAAAGCCATCTCGATCATTGGCCGTCAGGGTATTGCGCAGCAATGTCCCGAGAGGTGGGATTAAGGTCGGGGACGTATAGCGGTAGGAACAGGAACCAGCAGCCATGCCGTCTCAAGGCCTGCGCGGCGCGTGGGCTTTTGTGAGTGGATAGATTGTCCCTTGCCCGGCAGTTGATTGCGGAGCAATCAAGGAGAGGAGAGAATGACGACAGTATCAGGGGCGAGCATCGGTGCGGGTTGTATTGCGATGTAGGTGTCGAATGCTGGGCCATTCATGGCACCAGTGATGACCCAAGGCGCGATCAGCGCGTTCTGCGTTGACCCTGCGATGAAGTTCTGTGTGTCCCCCATTTATCGAAGAGTGCGGCACCGTAAAGCCGTTCACCGACCGGCCCACGTCCGCATAGCCGCGTGACATTGGTTTTTACGGCTGTCTCATCCACTGGTTGGCAGGGTATTGCGCAGCAATGTTCCGAGACGCAATAAAGACCAGCCCGTGAGGTTCCTGCCGCATCCTTGGCTGGCAGCGCGTGATCCACTCCTGACGTGTCTGGCGCAGCGCAGGCCGATCACGCTGAGTTGCGATCAGTCCTTTTTTCATATGAGAACCTGGCGCGATCCAGCGCATGATGCAGCGATGAGAGCTGCATCTGAACCCCCTCGGTCTCGCACAGTGCGGCGGCCAGTTCCTTCAACGTGATGTCTGGTTCTGCACGCATGATATCGAGAAGGAAGTCGAGATGCGGGGCCCGCTTGCCAAACCGTCCGGGCGGCCTGCCTTGCGGTTTCGCAAAAATGGTGCCCCGTTTCCGATACTGCGCCGCAAACCGCACAGCCGTCGCGGCACTCACACCAAATACACGCCCCGCAGCACGCGCCGAATGCCCCCCCGGCTACATACGCACAAATTCGTCCCCGAAAATCCAAAGAGTAAGGCTTGCCCATAATCCACCTCCCAAAGAAAGTGAATCAGACAAATGACATCTTGTGAATCCCCGTTCAATTCACATCAAACGCAAAACGTTTTAACGTGACTTCCCTCGTCAAACGTATCACCCGTTTTGCCGATGTTCTCAAGAACCAGACAGGCATTCTCAACCCGTCATGGAGGGCTTAATCGAAGGGCTATCTCCCCTGCCCAAACATGCACGCCGCTCCATCACCTTTGACCGTGGGACGGAATTCAGTGCCTTGCCACATTTGAAAGCCGGTCTGGGCATTGATCCATGGTTCTGTGATCCACAGTCTCCGTGGCAAAAAGGTACATTCGAGAACAGCAACAATCGGTTGCGTAGATACCTGCCCCGCAAGTCCGACCCCACCGAATTCACAACGCGATATTAAAGGTCGATTTGCGACCGCCTCAACGCAACGCAAATGCTCAGACTACAAGGCGCCAGCCGAGGTGTTGAGTGCAAAACTTGTGGAGGGAGCGAAGCAGACCAGCTAAACTGAATGAATAGAAAGTGCACTTCAGCGTGAGTTCACAGGGTCATTCAACGGGATGAGAAACAGGCTGGATGCGCAAAAGGCCCGAAGGGTCGGTGAAACTGTAGCGTTCCGTTTTTTGATCGCGGCTGAAAAACAGCCCAACCCGATGGCCGTTGACCGGGAATCTGTCGGCGGGCGGCGGCAGCCGTTCTGTCGAAGCGTTTGAGAATCTGGCATGCTTGCGAGGCGGTGAAGCGGGGTGCTCTTGAGATTGGCGGGTGGGAATCCGATCAGGGTAATCGATTTCAAAGCGAGCCATTATCCGAAACCCCTCAGGGCACCGTGAATTTTAGGATCACGTGGCACGTTTGGGGACCTCCAAATTTGTGTCCCTCATGTCGATGGGAATACGGTCCGGGACAGCTTTTATGCCAAAAGCCCGCGTGAAGAACCATCGTCTCGAGGCGATACCTCGCTGTTCTGACACCTAAAATTCAAGGCTTTGGTCGTATCGACCAATGCCACGGTGGGCCAGGATGTCTTCAATCTCTCGAACGTCTACCGCGCGAGCAAAACCTGAGTGCGGGTTGAAAACTCAACAATTGCCAAGGGGGCCAAGGGGTGCGTGAAATCCCACCCTCTGGGATGCAGGCAGAAAAACGGCCCCTGAGTGATTTACTCAAGGGCCGTCAGCTATTGATTTACTGTTGGTCAGGAATCGATTTCGATCACAAATGCCGCTGTGTCGCCACGGTATTGGAACCCGTAATCATCACCATCCGTCCGCTTGTTATAGATGTTCAGGAACGCCGTGAACGCACATTTGTTTCTTGGCGGATCGACGGCAGCAGGCAGCAACATTTGTGCAAATGTATTCGTGGCACTTCCCGCATTCGGGTCCGTGACATTTGTCGAAATGGTCGGCTGGAGCACCCCCGATGACCCAGGCGTCGATCCAAGGCCACGACGCCAGGTGATGTTGTGATGTAACTGGAACATCTCGTTTGGATGGTAGGCTTGATAGCCGACACTGAACGTCGTCGCCCCCGTGCCACCAAAAAACAGACATTCTGCATCGAACTGCATTCCGTCTTTGCGCAGATTGATAATATCCGCAAAGACATCACGGTTATCCCACCAAAACATATGGGTGAGCGCACCGAATTGCACTTCATCCGTCGCGCCGGTTTCCTGAAAACGACGCCGATAGGTAAAGGCCGCCGTGGTTTCCTGTCCCCCTAACCCGGTCGCCGGGGTGCCCGTGGGCCGTAGACGGCGACCATCTTCATCAAAGATCTCGAGGGTAACAAGATGTCGCGTCAGCGGATCATTCCAACGCGGATCATTCGTGTTCAGTTTTGCGTGGAATTGATTGTCGAGCCAGTCGGTCGTCGGTGCGGTATCATAGGGAATTAGGAACAGCGCGTTTTGTTCATTTGCGCCCGCCCCGGCTGATTGCGGTCCTAACCCGACGGGGACAATATCGACGCCACCGCTGCCATCCGACACCGCCTTGTTCCAGGATAGCCCTTCGGTCAAATACTCAGGACTGCCAACAGGATTGCCATTCGCGTCCGCCTCATAAACGCTCAACCGATAGAATTTAGCGCCGAGAGCCTGCATGCCTTCGCTGATCGTGAAGTTCAGCTTCAGCGTGCCGCCCCAGTTGCGGTTGATGACGTTGCTTGGCGCTGTTGCCGGATCCGTAAACACCAATCCGCTATGGATTGCCGGTGTCGCCACAGAGGTCGCGCCAGTTGCGGTTGGCGTGTTCAGATGATGCGCGCCTGTGTCGGCAATGGCGTTCAGGAACACGAAATTGCCATCCGGGTTATTGCGGCATCCGTATGCAAAACGGCTGTAGGTGGTCAACGTCGGGTTGTCGTTCTGGTGATACCATTGATTTGCCGCAAGGCCGTTATAGACAACAATTGAAAACGGACCGAACTGTTGGCGGATCACATAAGCATATTCAAAATGGCAGCCCGCACGCAGGCTTACAGGGAATTGCCGCCAGCAGATGTTGAACTGCCCATCCGGCCCAATCGATCCCGTCGCGATATTCGTGGCGCTCCCGCAGGAGCGATTGGGACAGAACAAATGCGGGCGCGCATTGATGTAAGTCGGGACTTGTTCAGCGGGCATTTTACGCAGAGCGGCGAGGTCCCGTGCGGCGTGTATCGCGCGCACATCCAAGGTGCCGTCTTTAAAGATGGGATTACCGTCGATTGGCAAAGGTCTCGGGCCATAGGGTCCGGGATCCGGGGGCAATGGAATATCCGGTATCAACCGATCAAGATCGTCGAGCAGATCCGGAATGCGCGGATCAAAGACAATCCACGGATCACAGCAACACACGCGCCGCCAAACTTCGACCGTACCCTCACAAATCGGGGCGCATCGAACGGGCCATGCAATCAATTGGTCGATGGATTGTGCCGCAGGTAAGCGTGTTGCAGATTGCAACGACTGTCGGTCATCCACCAGCTTTCGATTGTCCAGCGGGCGCTCAACGGCGCGCATCCGAATTGAGGGTGATTTTGTAGCGCGCGCAACCGTTGCGGGTTGTGCCGCCAGTGTCACCAAATCATCAAACCACCACCGGCCTGGCCGACAAACGCGCACCCGCCCGGTCACACATCGCAACCATGGCAGCCAGCCGATCCAGATATCACGGCCCACATCCAGCATGCCGGTCTTGAGGACGCTTTGGAACTGCCGTGCAGTCGCGTTCAGCCCAATCTTCATAAGATCATCCGCGTCCGCGCTCTTTGGACCAACACGTATGAAATCGGTCTTTTCCAGAGCACCGGGGTCGATCTTGACGGTCCCGTCATCCGCGACGTCAGCCGAAAAAATCGCCTTCCCGTTTCCGCTCCAAAATGACAAAGCGATGTCTGGTGCCTTATCTTTGGACGTCTTGCCTTCGAGGTTAAGTTGGATTGTGTTTTGGGCTTTTTTGTTGCCCGAACGCGTTGGTGTTTTAGCCATTGGAAATTCCTCCAAATAACAGAGTTCCCCTGCCCGAAATCACATTTGTGATATCAGCAATCGCAATTGAAACCCCAAGTAAGGGTTTGAATTATTTCTCAAAAGAGACCGACCGAGATATCAGACTAAGCTTCTGTTCGGATCGCATTGTGTGAAGTTTAGGCTTCGAAAAATATGAAGCCGAAAGGGGAAAAAGATTTAACGGTCAATTAATAAAAGTATTTTGGAGCAAAACGCCCCGATTTCGTAACTGTTTCTAACATATCCCATGATTCGAATCAAGAAATCGGACATTCAAGAGCCGTTGCCCCAGTTACCCTGCCCCTCCAAAAATCTCGCTGAGCACCATTCGGTTTACCGAGCGGGAAAGGATTTATATCTAAGTTTCTGGGCGTTACGCTACGCGCATGATGTCTGGGACATGGACCAATTGATATCGGCGGCTTCATGCCACCTGAAGATTTTTTCTTCTGGTGATCCGGGGTGGTGAAGACGCAGGGTATATCCAAGTTTTTCGGCAGCTTCGTTGAAACTGCGCCCCCCCCCCTCATGACCCTAAAAGCCAACGTGCACCCCGGAAGAAACTTCGCTTTGCGCGTGAAGTCAGCGCTCGGCATGTTGGACGTTGTACCGCTTTAGCGCATCACAAACGGATCTGGAATCGGATCATCGCTGGTGCGCAGCCAAACCGATTTGACCTTTGTGTAATCAAGGGCGGCCTGCAAACCGCCTTCGCGACCCTGTCCACTCAGGCCGCTCCCTCCAAAGGGGGCGATTGGGCTGACCGCGCGGTACGTGTTCACCCACACGATGCCTGCATCAAGGCCGCGGATCATACGGTGCGCGCGTGCGAGGTCTTTGGTAAACACCCCCGAGGCGAGCCCGAATGGCGTATCATTGGCGATTTCGAGCGCTTGTGCTTCTGTGTCAAAGCCCAGAACCGACAAAACGGGGCCAAAGAACTCATGGCGCAGGCAAGGCGCATCCGGCGCATCCGTGCAGTCGATAATCGTCGGTGGGAAGTAGTTTCCCTCACACTCCAACGGGTGCCCGCCAGTGATGACAACCGCGCCCTGATCGACAGAGGCGGCGATAAGCGAGATCGCTGTGTCCAACTGGCCCCTGGTGCACAGAGGTCCCACCTCTGTTGTCATATCATCCGGCGCGCCGATGACGATGGCCTCGGCTTTTTCTTTCAAACGGTCCAGAAACCGGTCTTTGATCGTGTTGGCGACAATCAGGCGCGAGCCCGCCACACAGCTTTGACCGGTTGCGGCAAAGATGCCGGAAATCTGCGCGTTCACCGCACTTCCCACATCAGCATCGTCAAACACGATAAACGGAGACTTCCCGCCCAGTTCCAATGAGGTCGACGCGAGGTTTTCAGCCGAATTCCGAACGATGTGCCGTGCGGTTTCCGGCCCGCCGGTAAAGGCGATATGATCAATTTTCGGATGTGTCGTCAGGATGGTCCCACAATCCGCCCCAAAGCCCGTGATTACGTTCAGCACGCCTTTGGGAAAGCCCGCCTGATCAAAGATCCGCGCAAATTCCAGCAGAGGTGCCGGGCCTTCTTCGGAGGCCTTGAGCACGATTGTGCAACCGGCAGCAAGGGCGGGGCCGATCTTGACCGCCGACAGGAACAATTGCGAATTCCACGGCACGATGGCCGCCACAACACCCACCGGTTCACGCCGCAACCAAACTTCCATATCGGGCTTGTCGATCGGCAAATGGGCACCTTCGATCTTATCCGCCAGGCCCGCGTAATAACGATAATATTCGGCCACATAGGCAATCTGAGCAGAGGTTTCGCGGATAATCTTACCGGTATCGCGCGTCTCGAGTTCGGCCAGGGACTGTGCGTTCTGGGCAATCAGATCGGCCAGACGGAACAGCAGCTTGCCCCGTGCCGATGCCGTCATGCCTGACCATTCCTGGGACATGAAAGCAGCCGCTGCGGCCTCAACGGCGGCGTTGACATCATCTGCACGGGCCTCGGGCATTATCGCCCATGTCCGTCCAGTCGCCGGATCGCGGCTTTCAAATTGCGCCGCGCCATCGGTGAATGCCCCGTCAATATACTGCTGAAATTTCTGCATTATTCCACCACTCTCCTACTCAAACGCCGGCATCACGTCTTTGATAAACCGCTTCAGCGACGCCTTTTTGCGCTCGAAACTCATCCCGCTGTCAATCCAGAAAGCGTATTCATCATATCCCATGTCTTCGTATGTTTTGATCCGCGCGATCGCGTCTATTGGCGTCGCGATGACATTGTCACGCAACATCGCCTCGGCTGAATAGAACGGATGGTTGGCGATGTCTGCGTCGGACAACCGCTCAATGAGGCCCTGTGACACAGCGCGCTCATTCTTGAACCATGCGCCGAAATAGCAATAAAACCGGTTGATCTCCTCTGCGGCCTGCTGTGCGTCATCGGCATCAGCAGCAATATAGGTATGGTTCAAGAGCATGATCTCGGGCCGTGGCGTGCCAGGAAACTTTGCGCAGGCGGCGTTGAATGTGTCCATCAGCTTGGTGATTTCAGCGTCACCCTGCCACAGCGGCGTCACTTGCACGTGGCAGCCCTGGGACACGGCAAATTCATGGCTGTTGGCATCACGCGCGGCCACCCAGATGGGGGGGCCGTTTTCCTGCATGGGCTTGGGTGACGACGTGGTGGCGGGGAAGGAATGATAGACGCCCTCTTGCGCGTAATCCCCCTGCCAAAGGCGCTTTACCGCTGGGATCAACTCGCGCATCCGCTGCCCTGCATCCCAAGCGTCCATGCTTGGCACCATGCGCTCGTATTCATAACTATAGGCGCCGCGCGCAATGCCCAACTCAAGACGCCCGTCAACAATCATATCGGTCATCGCCGCCTCTCCGGCCAGGCGGATCGGATGCCAGAAGGGGGCGATCAGCGTGCCGGTGCCCAATCGCACATTCTTGGTTTGGCGGGCCAGGTCGATGAGGTTCAAAAACGGGTTTGGCGCAATGGTGAAATTCATACCGTGGTGCTCGCCGGTCCAGACCGCATGCATCCCATTTTCATCGGCGATTTTCGCCAAGGCGATGAATTCATCATAAAGCTGCTTTTGATCCTGCTCCTGCGAGATCCGTTCCATGTGGACAAATAGTGAGAACCGCATGTGCTAGCGTCCTTCCTTCATCGGGCGGACTTCTCCGCTGGTCTGATCGCCGTAATAGATACCGTAGTTGCCAAGTTTCGTTTCCTGCGCAAAACGGTCGAGCATCGTAAGCGTCGCGGGATTGGAAACATCGTCCAGGCATGAAGGGGTCAGAGGAACAAAGGCACCGCGTTTCGGCTCGCCCGCAGCTGTCTGGCACAGAAACGAGATATGCTGGCGCTTTTGGCGCAGATCTTCAAAGACCGAGTAGATAAAGCCGGGCTTTGCCTGCAATCCCGTCGACGCAATGAGCTTTTTCGCCGCAGCAGAGGCCCCCTCGCCGTCCACCCGCATTTCCGGCAGCGCCATCCCCCCCTGGCCATCGTCCACCAACAGAACGTGACCGTCCCGCTCGATAAGGGTCGAGACAATCAGACCCGTCGAATGGCTGAGTGCATCAGCGGCAAGGGCCGGTGTCACATAAGCGCCGCGCGCATAGCCAAGACCCGGACTCGCGGTCTGGTCAAACGCCACGACTTTACCAATCAGGATAACATGATCGCCGGCTTCAATGGTCCGGTGCATCGCGCAATCAAACCATGCCGATACGCCCTCCAGAATGGGCGAGCCCTGCGGCCCCCTGCGCCAGTCAACGGAAGCGAAACGATCCTCGACCGGTCGCGCGAACCTATTCGAAATGTCGATCTGGGTTTGCGACAGAATGTTCACCGCAAAGCCGGGCGCGTTCACCAGCGTGGCATAATTTTGCGACGTATTCGCCAGACAAACAAGGATCAATGGCGGATCAAGCGACACGGAGGTAAAGGAATTGGCGGTGAACCCCACGGGCGCCCCCTCCCCATCGAGTGCCGTTACAACGGTCACACCTGTCATGAAGGTGCCAAACGCATTGCGCAGCGCACGTGGGTCAATCGGCGTCATCGGATTTCCTTTGCTTGCGGGGATCTGTCCAGCCACGCCTCAAGGTGAGTGTTCACTTGCTCAGCCGCTGTAAGATTGATCATATGGCGATGCCCTTTGAGCGTAATCGCCTGTCCGCCTGGCACGCTATCAGTCATCGCCCGTGCCATTGCAGGGGTTGAATTCGGATCACCATCGCCGGTCATGGCCAGGAACGGGCATGTGATATCGCCGTAACGGTCCGCATAGGTCGCATCGCCCTGTGCGAAGGCGGTGTAGGCCGTGGCATAACCGCCCTGATCAACCGCGCGCAGCCATGATGCCACCCGTGCGCGTTCACATGTCTGTTCCGCATCAAACCAGCGGGCAAGCGGGGTTGCGAGGTCCATTTTACCCTCGCGGATCTCTGCTGCGCGCGCATTTACAGCAGCTTTTGCAGCCTCATCACGCCGGAACACGCCGTTCAGCAAGGCCACGCGTAAAACAAGTGCGGGATACATCGCGGCGACCCCGCCTGCGATCAACGCCCCCATGGAATGCCCGATCAGATTTACCGCGCCAAGCCCCACTGCCTCAATCGCCGCTTTACACCAATCAATGTAATCCGGCAGTTGGCTGTCGGCGGCCAAAGGATCGCTGCCACCGTGCCCCGGCAAATCCAGGGCAATGACGTGGTAGCGATCTGCAAAATGATCGATCTGCGGGGTCCAGGCCGCCGATTGCATGCCGACGCCGTGGATCAACACCAAGGGCGCGCCCGCGCCATGCGCGCGAAATGTGATCTTTTGGCCGGAGTCAGACAGCGGCAGGGTTGTCAACGTCATGACCCAACTCCTTGAGGTCCTGATAACGGTCGCCGATGCGGTGATGCGGGCGCCCGCCAATTGAGGCACCAAGCCCAATCAGGATTTCATCTGATGCGGGGGCATCCGCCACTGAAGTCTGGATGGTGAGATAGTGCGAGCGTTTGCCCCCATCGTGCTTGTCCATCAACGGGATCATCAGCGGCGCATTTGCAGGTCCACGCGTATTGCAAAATGACAGATATGATTTCGCACCGACCGCGTTGCGGTAATGGTTGCCGAAATGAAGCGTATGAATGAGCGCGGAGGCGTGCTCCACTTCACCGTTCAGACCGACGATCGCGGATTTGCCATAGGCTTCGACCCTATCGCCCCCGCCTGCCGCATCCAGCACCATTTTCGTGAGCAATTCACCCAGGCCCGGCGCGCAATCGCGGATCGCGAGGGAGAGGTCCTCAACAAAACCCTGATGAGCCCAAGGGTTTTTGATCACGGCCATCGCCGCGATCAGCTGGAGCGGTTTCGCCGCAGCCTTGCCGCCCTCGATCAGGGTGTTTTCAACATGCAGGAGCGTTTTTCTAATTTCAGCAGGCACAATAGAATCCTATGATAGTTCGGATGATGTAATGTGGTATACCATCATACAATATGTCAATACACTTGTTCTAAGACTGCGCCTCTGATAGGTAATCGGCCATGAATATAGAGAAAAATACCCTTGCCAAGATTGACAGGGCCCCGCAAACACTACGCGACATGGTTCAGGACCGGATGCGAACGGCCATTATCGAGGGCCATTTTGCACCGGGAGAACGGCTGGTCGAACGGCCGCTTTGCGAACAGCTTGGTGTCAGCCGCACGGTGATCCGTGAAACCATTCGGTTTCTGGAAGCAGAGGGGCTTGTCGATATTATCCCAAATCGCGGACCAATCGTGGCCAAAATGGATTGGCAACTAGCAAGGCAGATTTACGAAATCCGGCGCCAGTTGGAGGGATCTGCGGCAGCAACCTGTGCGTTGAGCCATGATGCTGAATTTGCCAATAACTTGACCTCGGCGCTCCGCGAAATACAGGCGCGGCTTGGCGATACGACCTGGAGCAACCTTCTACAGGCCACGACCCAATTCTACGAACTGATCTTTGCGCAGGCGGATCACACGGTGGCCTGGGAGATCGTGCAGCGCCTGAATGGCCGGATCAGCAGGCTTCGCGCGCTTACCCTGGCAGCAAAGGACAGAGCGCGCCCGGGCATCAGCCATATGACTGAAATTCATCGCGCGATCCTGAGCACAAACCCCGTGGCCGCCCGCCAAGCGGTGCATGCCCATATCGATGATGCAGCAACGACGGCGCAGAGATTTCTTGCAGCAACCCCAGAGGGTGGTGCGCGCGATGCCTAAAGCCTACTGGATCGCTTTCGTGACCGTGACAGACGCGCAAGCCTACGCGGGATATCAGCAACACGCCCCTGAAGCCTTTGCGAAACACGGTGCAAAATTCCTCGTAAGAGGGGGGTCCGCCGAGACACTTGAGGGCGAAGAATGGCAGCGCCATGTGGTAATTGCCTTTGACAGCAAGGCGCAGGCATTGGCCTGTTACAATTCACCGGAATATCGACATGCGCGCGAAAAACGCAACGGTGCGTGCCAGGCCAATATCGTGATCGTCGATGAATATGCCGCGTCGCAAGCGATTTTACCCGCGAAGGATAGCAAAACCATGGATACGTTTGACGAGGATTTGTTCCTCAAAGGGCTGGGACACCGCAAGGCGACCCTGGGTCGAGAGTATGTCGAAAAGAACCTCGCCGCCGCCGATGATTTCACCCGCCCGTTTCAGGAAGCCATGACGGCCTGGTGCTGGGGATTTGGCTGGGGCGATGATGTGATCGACGCCAAAACACGTTCCATGATGAACCTGTCGATGATCGGCGCTTTGGGCAAGATGCAGGAATGGGAACTGCATTGTCGCGGGGCAATTAACAACGGCGTGACCAAAGAGGAAATCCGCGCGATCATCCATGTTATCGCGATTTATTGCGGAGTTCCGCAGGGGCTGGAGTGTTTCAGGGCAGCGCGTAAGGTATTTGACGAGGGCTAGGGCCGCGCTGGTCTGGCGCTTCCAAAGCGCGCCGACAACGGTCTCGATTGCTCGGGAACCCCCGAAAGGCCCCGGCCGTGTAAAAAGACCGCGCTGCACAGCAACGAGCAGGCAATGCTGATCCGGTCCGATCGGTACCGCAATGGCCGGTCATGCGCCAAACATGTTGAAATGTGCCCTGGTGATCCATACGCAATCGGTATCTGTTGTGACGCCACCTATCATCATTGTCACCCAGTCAACATGCTGCTCGGCGCGCGCGATCAATTTGCTCAAACAACTCTTGTGCTGATTGCGTAAAAAATCAACAAATCACTTTCAACAATTAGGACTTCACAATGACAGACCTTATGCCGCCTAAAGACTGCGCATCAATGGCCGACCTAAGACGTCAAATCGATCTCATCGACACGATGTTACTGGACCTTCTGGCGACCCGCAGCCAGTATATCGATCGTGCCATTGATCTAAAGCGGATCGAAGGTTTGCCTGCCAGGATCGTCGAGCGCGTCGCGGAAGTTCTGCAAAACGTCACATCGAAAGCTGCGCACATCGGTTTGGACGAAAAGCTTGCTGAGACCCTTTGGTCGGAACTGATCGAATGGTCAATAGAACGGGAAAGCAAGCATTTGGGATAGGTGCCAAAGAGCATGTTCCGTGTCAAAGGCATAGTGCAGAAAACTCCGCAGAGACGGCACGATACTCTAAAAAACAGCTCTGTCTCGCTCCTTTTCGCGCAACAGCGTTGCGTTTTACATGCGTTGGGAATGCCTGCCCTTTTCAAAGCTGCGCCCCCCAGTTTGTGATCACGGTCAGGCCCCCCAACGGATCCGGTATCGTGAGCCGCGTGAACAACTGGGTTTGGGGAGGCCAATGATCACGTTCTTACCGTGCACCTTACGCCAAAGCGTTCTCGGTACGCAGTTGGTAGCGTGCCAAGCAGCTTGAGGAAACTCCGGCGCATCTTTTGTTCGGTCGCAAAGCCGGACAGAGAGGCAATTTCTTTGAGGGGTTTGGGACTGTTTTCAAGATATCTCCTCGCGATGGCCAGTCTTGCGCTGCCGGGACTGATCCCTTGAGTGTTGATCACAGAGACAATCGGTCTCGGTGACAAAGCCTTCACCGCCGGTGGTATCAAATCTACGTCTTCCTGCTGGCGGCCAGCGTCTATGCCGGTCTAAAAGTCTGGTATAAAAGCTACCGTGAACGCACTGAGAATGCGCGGGCGGAAATCGACCGCCTGCTGTCTCAGGCGCAAGCCAGCGAAAGTTGATGCTATGCAACAAACCAAACCACTTGAGGAAATCACAATTGATGAGCTCGACGCCATACTGGCCGAGGCTTGCGCAAAGGTGATCGCCGAATCCTTTGCCGAAGGCGTTCCGATTATCCACAGAGATGAGGAGAAAACATGCCGTGAATGGCCTGATGGCCACAGTGAAGTCATCCATGAGCGCATGAGGCCGGAGACTAAGCCATGACCGTCTGGTACACGGTCGACACGCACTTCGGTCACGACAACATCATCAAGCATTGCAACCAGCCGTTCACATCGGCGGCGCAGATGGATGCTGTTCTAATGAAAAACTTGGGTGCGAAGGTCGGCCCGAAGGACTCGCTCTGGATCGTCGGCGACTTTGCTTTCGGGCCAAAGGCGAAGGATTGAAACTGGTTGATGAAGCTCTGTTCGCAAAACTGCCGGGCGCGGAAAAACACCTCGTAATCGGCAACCACGATGGCGAGGCGACCCAGCAACTGCCTTGAACCAGCGCAACACATCTGGCTGAGGTGGCGGATGCCAAAAGCCCCCATTCGGTCCTCTGCCATTGCCCAATGATCACGCGGCACCGCGCCCGGAAAGGCGCGCTACACTTGTTCGGCCATGTGCACGATCAGTGGATGGGTAGCCGCAACGCCGTCAACGTCGGCGTGGATGTTTGGGGCTATCGGTAAGATTTACGGCCAAGAACGCAACATCACTACCTACAACTTGGCCCGGATGAACATGCTCTTGCAGGGGTTAAAGACACCGAGTTCAAGATTTTTCACGGCGACATCTTGACGAACGACTGGGACATGCTGAGGGAGCCAAATCCAGCCAAGATGCCGCGTTTCGATGCGGTGGTTGCGAACCCGCCTTTCAGCTATCGCTGGGACCCCTCCGAGGCCCTTGGAGAAGATGCCCGGTTCAAAAACCATGGCCTAGCCCCCAAGTCTGCCGCCGATTTCGCGTTTTTGCTTCATGGCTTTCACTACCTGAAAGACGAGAGCACGATGGCAATCATCCTTCCGCATGGTGTGTTGTTCAGACGCGGGGCCGAGGAGAGGATTAGAACCAAGCTACTGAAAGATGGCCATGTCGACACCGTCATTGGTTTGCCCGCGAACCTGTTTTTCTCGACAGGCATCCCCGTCTGTATCCTCGTGCTAAAGAAGTGCAAGAAATTCGACGACATCTTATTCATTAATGCCACTGGACCTGACCACTTCAAAAAGGGCAAGCGTCAAAACCAGCTGGCCCCAAGCACATCCGCGACATAGTCGAAACATATCAGTTCCGTAGAGAAGAAGACCGCTACTCTGGCGTGTTGACATGGATGAGACCGAGAAGGAGATAGACATTGCCCAGACGAACCTTGCACTTAAGGCATTGGAAGAAAAAAACTTGGCCGTTAAAGCCGCCCATAATGGGTTTCTTGACGAGCTTGGATCGCCTACGCTTCCTTAGGGACAGAGCTCTCAGAACAAGCTTTCTGCGGTGGTAAGATTCAGGAACAAGAAATCTTCCGTGTTCTGTGGAGCAGAGGTGTGCCGATATGACCAATATCCGCCGGAGGCTTTCACTGCCGCTTAGCTCCTCGAGGCTATCTTGCGTTTGTCGCCCTTCGGGAACCGCGCAGGCGTGAACGACACCACAGAACAGGCCTCATCGACACATCACGCGCGTTGGCAGATGGGGGCCTTCGCGCGAACCCCGAAAGACCATCAATAGCCGTCATCGCGCAGGTCCAAATCGGGCTGCTCCTCAAGATGCACTTCCGCCGCACTTGCGGGGTCAATGCGGCCCGCAATAACATCTTCAAGCCCGCTCAAATGATCGCCGTAGCTTAGAAGATTGATCTTGAGCGCGGGCACAAAGGGCACCGGGTTGATGTCGCCCTTGCCAAAATTCACCGATGTGCGATAGCGGGTTTCACCCGTGTCGAAATTCATCTCAAAGCAGCCGCGCGACTGACCGTAATTCACCCGTGTCAGGAACTCCGACACATCGGCCCTGCGCCCGGCGGGCACCTCAATGGGCAGGATCGAGTAGATCAGGATCTGCGACTCCTCCTCGATGTACCAGATCAGGCAGACCCAGCTGCCGGCTTCATTGCCGTACTCAAAACGAATATAGGGTTCGGTTTCATGCTGCTGGACCTGCCAGTTGTCGCGCGCAAAATAATCCAGGATCATCTCTTCAAGCGCACCCATGCCGGTCCCTTTCGTGGTTTACCACTTGCTGATGTCCAATTTGCTCTCTCGGGCCTGCTCGATGAAGTTCGCGCGGGCCTTTGCGGGCCAGCGGTCCAGTCTCTGAAATTGTTGCTTCAAAACGTCCTGGGGTGCTGTCTTCAGGTCCATCGTCATATTGACACCCTTGTTCGTTGACAATCTGGCAAAACCGCCCGAGCCATAGCGCATGAGGAATTCCGATCGTATCTTGTGATCGTAAAGCCCTGATTGCTTGAGCGGACCATTGTCATATCCGATCAAACGGTCAAGGCGATCCCTTTGCGCCCTATTAAGCTGGTTGATCGTTGGCACATTCGTCATGTTGACCACCAAGACACGCGCCCCTGTGAAATCGCCATAGGTGATGGACCCAATGATCGAGCTCGCGACATAAAGGCCCGGCCCCTGCAGCGACGATGTGTTACTGATTGCCGTCGCTTCGCGCAGGGACGGTGCAGCGGCATGAATGTCATGGCTCCCCGGCGGCCCCCAAGAGTACCACGTTCCGGTCGTGGTCTCCATATTGATAATCTGCTCCACCTCCCGGATGCGGTTCATTTTATCCGCAGCGATCGAGGATAGCGGCGCTTCTGGTGCGTTGGGGTGGTAATGGCGGATCAACGCCGCAACGACCATGTTTACGCGAGGGACATCGAGGGAGGTTACGGGTGTCGTTACAGTAAGCGCCTGAACGAAGGGAGCCGGGCTGATCGGGCCCGCTGCCGGCGGGGCCACCGCGCTGATGTCCCGTCTCACCCGATCCAGATGGAGGATTTCTTCGGGCTTGGCAAAATCGATCACCACATCGGGCAGACCTGCATCGCGCAAGCGGGCTCTTGCGCCCTGATCGCTCAGGACAGCCGCCACGTGGTGATGGGCCAAAAGATCGCTGAGCGTGCGGCGTGCGCGCTCGGCACCAAAGGTGTTGGCGAGGTAAAGATAGGAGGGATCCTCCTTGATCCGGCGCACGGCTTGCCGCCTCTCGGAGCCCGCAACACTTGCATCAATCTGGCGCGTCCGCACGACCTGCTCAAGGCGCTGCATCGCCACGGTATCGCGCTCGTTCATCGCACTCAGGGAAAGCTTATTGACCCCGCTCGCAACCAGCGCCCCCTTGGCTGCCGCTTCACTCTGATTGGCATTCAGCACAGTGTTTTCGAGGTGGTCTTTCCAGGCAACTGAGAAATAATCGGCCGGAAATACATTCACCAAAGGCCCGTCATTCGGCAAGATTCCGGCAAAGTTGACACGGGTCATCGGGCTGAGGTTCATCATGTGCTCATATTCCGCGCCGGGGCGTGTCGGATCGACGTGAAAAGGCACGCCGTAAGCCTCCGCCGCTTTGAAGACTTCGTAAAAACTGTGATCGCGCGCGGCAATCATCCAACCGGCAAGCCCTAGGCGCAACGACATCTTCTGAACGGAATTCTTGACGCCCAGATGTTCTGCGGCATGCATCATCAGATCGGTGGAGCCGGAAATGCCTGCCTCCATACGCGCCTTGATCTGGGCGGCTTCCTTGGCGCTGTCGGAATCGAGGTTGATGTCGTAATGCTCACGACCCTGCCCCCAACTCAGATTCGCCGTCCCGCCCTGGCGGAACATCGTGCGTGACCCGCTTGTGATGTTTTCCGCCAACCCCCGGCGCTTGATCATCAGATCGATTTCCTCATCCGTCAGATCGGGCACATCCCCGACCGTCAGATGGCGTTGTTTATCCTCAGACACCGCCGCACGCGGGTCGTGAAACCGTTCCCCATGCGCTTTGTGGGTTGCGGGTTTCCAGCCAACAACATTGCTCATCGTTTTATGATCAAACATGTCGCGCTTTCTGCGCGTGACCCCTGTCCTTTTGCGCGTTCTTTCCTTCTTTGCCTTTGCGATATTGATCAGGTCGCCTGTTTCGGCGGGATTATGCAGCGCCTCGATGCCGGAGCTCTCGGCAAAGCCTTTCGTGACCGTCTCATTCTTACTCCTGGAGACACGTTTTTCAGTATCGCCACTGCGATCAACGGACACGCCTTCGCTGCGCACCTTGATAGTCTGGCCCGATTTCCCACGCGCCTTTTTATCAAGTTGCAGCGCCGCGACCTTGAGCCATTTTGACAGCGCATTGTTGCGTACAGCGTTGTAAATCAGCTTGAGCTTTGTGCGCAGAGGTTTGTTGGTATCCGCAAAGAGCGCCGTGATATTTTCAGCCGTCATCTCGAAAGCGCCGTAATATCCGTCACCCGGTGGCCAGCCAAATTCATGCTCATAGACCGCCGCCTGCTCCTGGGAAGTATGTACCGCCCAGGCATCAACGATGTTCTTGATGTTGAGCAGGATCCCATCAATCGCCATATTGACGGCAGGATTGGTCATGATGAGCGGTGCCATGCCAAGCTCAAAGGCCAGCGCTTTTTGAGCGTAATCCACATCCGCCTGCTGATCGACGCGTGCCTTTCCCATACGGTCAAGCCCCGCATAGACGCGTTGCACCGGCATCCGTTGGCGCGGCACCCGTTGCAGGGCGTTTGATGGTGTTGCAGCCGCCTTATGGCTCAAGGCCCGCGCGCCCATCTGGTCCGCTTCATGTTCAAGGCCGGGATTATCGTTGATCGGCTGCCCCTGTTCCGAGGTCGTCGCTCTGACGCGCCCTTTGGCCTGTTGCACCACATGCCAGGCCTCATGGGGCAAATGCCGTTCCTGGCCCGGCGCGATGTGGATGTCGCGACCCTGCGCGTAGGCATGCGCCCTGAGTTGCGCCGGTCGTGGCGAGTTTCGATGAACTTTGACCCCATCAAGAGAGACCCCCGAGAGGGTCTCAATCCCCGATCTCAGATCATGAGGGACACCATCGCCCGCGACATTGGCGCTTTGGCGCGCAGAAGCTGACGTATTAGCAAGGCGCTGGAGCGTGGCCAGCGGTTGAATGGTTTGGCTCGCGTTCGCCACCGCCTGAAGCCCCGAAACCGACGTTGCAGGACCCGCAGAAACGGGACTACCGGTTTTCCGGGACATGGTGCCTTTGAGCGGATTCAGACTTGTTCTCGTCACGACAGACAGCCCCAGCTTACAAACGGACGGTTTCCTTTGACAGGACTCGCACCACCACCCCAACCCTAGACAATCAACCGGGCATGACACAACCGATGATGGAAAAACATGCGCCGGTCTTTTCGCGTCAGGCGATCCGTTTCAACAGTAAAGCCATCGGTGCAAGACAGGAGATGCGCTCCCTGCGGCGGGTTTGGAGGCCGGGGAGGTGTTTCGCGCGGCTGGAGTATAATAAGTCACATCGAAGTGGTTTTCGCGCTCCAGCGCAGATCGATACCGACATACCCGGCTTTTGGGTAACGCGCGCGCCGCATCAACGCCTTTGCGGCCTCTCTGCGCCACCTCCCCGCACCGCTGGCAGGTGCCCGTCCTAAATACGTACCAGCCGAGTTCGCCGCCGAGCAAATCAAGCTTCTTGCAACAATGGACGAGCACCCGGAATTGCCTGCGGTTTTTAGCCAACTTTTCCAGCCACATCCGATTTGGATTGAGCGGTAAAAGGAAAACTGGCACTCAGCCTGAATGGACGACACCGCCGATCAACCTCTATCGGGAACGTGAAGTGCATTTGATCCAGAAAACGGGCTATTTGCGCGCTTAGGAAAACCACGAAGGCCATGTATCCCCCGCGTCAAACACAAACGCGGGCGCATGCGAACCAAGGGCTGCCGTTATGCATGGTGAAGGAGCCAAATATCTGATGTTGTTTGACAAACCCATGGGACGGCGACGTGTACTGGCAACGCTCCTGGCGAGTACGATGGTGGCGACATACGCAATGGCGCAAACGACAGGCGCGCCGGTGCCTTTCTCATTTGAGGGGCTCAAAAACCGGATGCGCGCGCGCGCCAAAATGCCCGATGCGCCGCCAGTGCCATTGGATAACTTTCTTGAGAACCTGAGCTATGATGATTATCGCAACATCTATTTCCGCCCTCCCCGATCCCGCTGGGCAAATGCCGTTTTACCCTTTCAACTCCAGGCGTTTCATCCCGGTTGGCTGTTTCAGGACCCCGTGCAGGTGTTTGAAGTCGTCGATGGGCTGGCACAGCCATTGATCTTCAACACCGACGACTTTGAATATCGAAACGATATCGCTGAGCGCGTGCCACAACACGCCGAATTATCAGGCGTCGCCGGCCTCAAGGTCAACGCGCCGCTGAACACGCCGACAAAGTTCGATGAGCTGGTTACATTTCTGGGCGCCAGCTACTTCCGCGCTCTGGGGTCTGGCAATAGCTATGGGCTCTCGGCGCGGGGTCTGTCGATTGACACCTGGCTGGAGGGCGCGGAAGAATTTCCGCGCTTCACGGCCTTCTGGGTGGTGCGGCCCAAGACGCAGGATACATCTTTGGAAATCTATGCCGCCATGGATAGCACCTCCGTCACGGGTGCCTATCGCTTTGTCATCTCGCCGGGTGCGGACACGGTGATTGAGGTCGATGCAGAGCTTTATTTCCGCGCGCCCGTCCGCCAGCTTGGCCTCGCGCCTTTGACGTCGATGTTCTACTTTGCCGAACACTCAGAGCGCCGGTTCGACGATTACCGCCCGCAGGTCCATGACAGCGACGCCTTGCAAATCATCCGCGGCTCGGGCGATGTGCTGTTGCGGCCTCTGAATAATCCGCATCGCGTTTCCAATTCGTATTTTTCGGGAGAGGATGTGGTTCAATTTGGTCTGATCCAGCGCGACCGGGATTATGAAGCCTACCAGGATGCAGGCGCGCAGTACCACAACCGCCCCTCCGTCATGATTGAACGTATCGGGGAGTGGGGTGACGGCGCCATCCGTTTGGTCGAGATCCCTGCCGATCTGGAAATAGACGATAACATTGTGATGTTTTGGGTGCCCGATGATGCGCCCCAAGCGGGCGAGACGCGCGCCTACCGCTACAAGATGCATTGGGGTGCGCTGCCCCCCGATGGGACGGGCGCATTGGCCTATATCTTTAGCACGCGCTCGGGTGTGGGCGGACCATCCGGCGTGCCGGTTGAAAACCCAAATCTGCGAAAATACGTCATCGATTTCGAGGGCGGCGCGCTTGGAAATATGGTACCGGAGGCCATCGTGAAACCTGTGGTAACAGCCTCTGCGGGCAGGGTTTCGGGCTTGGTCTTGCACAAGATTGACGATGCCGCGCAGCGTTGGCGTTTGTTTTTCGATATCGACGGGCAAGACGCAGATCTGATCGAACTCACAGCGCATGTTGCAGGTGAGGATCGTAAATTGTCTGAAGTCTGGTTGTTTCAATGGGTGCGGGACCCGGCCAATCCGCGCACTGGCGAGGCGCTTGAACCGGTAGCGCCTGCGGATAAGCGACCGGATGCAAATGACTAGGGCCTGCATTATACCCTCGTTGGGCGATCGGTCTGTTTTTCATCTGGATGCAGGTGAGCACGGGATTGCGATCCAGCCCCGCCACGATTGAGCAAGCCGCCGCCTTTGCCGACAGGTTTGCGTTCAAATCCGGGCATGCCGGGCTTTGGGGTGGAAGGCCCAAGCACGTGAAACCCCAACCGCCGACAGCCAGGCAGTCCCGCATTGCCCCCATGATCCTGCGCGCGCCGGTCAAACGCCATGCCCCATGGGTCTGTTCCTCGGCGGCAAAGGTGCCGATCTGCGCGCCTAAACGATACCGCCGCCTGCCCCGCTGACCGCCGGACGCTGCGACGCGACCCTGGCGCGGTACCCCGATGCGCGGTAGGCGGCAACAGGATCAATCGCCCCGCCTCCCTCAAGCCGCGCCATGGCAAGGATCGGCTCGACATCCGTGCGGAACGCCTGCTTGAGCGTCGCGCTCGCCATTAGCGCATCATTGGCATCCTGAAACCCGGCGAGTGATGTGCGATCTACCAGCAAAGCCTGCGCATAGGCGCGCTGCACTTCGGTTGCGGAGACCATCAGGCTTTCGATCGGGTCGGTCACGTTATGGCTTTGATCCAGCATATGCATGGGGTCAAAATCCGGATCACTTTCGGCCTCAACCAATTCATTGAACACCAGGAAAAGACGATAGGGATCGATGCTGCCGGTATCGAGGTCATCATCGCCATATTTGCTGTCATTGAAGTGGAACCCTCCCAGCTTGCCGAACTGCGTCAGCCGCGCAACGATCATTTCGATGTTCACGTTGGGGGCGTGATGGCCAAGGTCCACCAGACATTTGGCTTTCTCCCCCATCTGCTGGGCGATCAACAGATTGGTGCCCCAATCCTGCACAACCGTGGAATAAAACGCAGGCTCATACATCTTATGCTCGCTCAGCATGGTCCACCCCTCCGGCAAGGCAGCATAAACCTGTTTGACCGCATCAAGGTAGCGTTCAAACTGCCGGGTGAAATTTGTTTGACCGGGAAAGTTCGATCCGTCCCCCACCCAGATCGTGAGCGCTTTGGAGCCGATCTGCTGGCCCAGCTCGATGCAGGCGATGTTGTGATCCACCGCTTGGCGGCGCGTGGCAGCGTCCGTATGCGACAGCGACCCGAACTTGTAACTATGCGCCTGACCCGGATGGTCCTGAAACGTGTTGGAATTCATCGCATCAAAGGTCAATCCGACCTCTTCGGCCTTACTGTTGAGGTCCGCGGCAGGCTGTGCGTCCCAGGGGATGTGCAATGACACGGACGGTGTTGCACGGGTCAGTTGATGGATGACGCCGCAATCGTCCATCTTGTCAAAGATATCGCGTGGCTCCCCGCTGCCGGGGAAGCGGGCAAAGCGGGTGCCACCGGTCCCAACCCCCCAACTGGGCACCGCGACGCCGTATGTGGCGACCTTGGATTTGATCACGGTGATATCGATCCCGCGCCGGTCCAGATGATCGCCAAGTGCTGCGTAATCAGCCCGCAGTTTGGCCAAAGCGGTGTCGTTGGTCTTGGTCATAATATCTGAATGGATCATCAGATTTCTCCCTAGCGTGTGAACGCCTGGACGTTGCCAGCGTCCACGTTAATGATATTACCGGTCGATTTAGCCGAGAGATCGGAGGCCAGGAAATACGCCGCCTCCGCGATGTCCTCGGGCAGTACGGAGCGTTTGAGCATGGAACGGTCGCGATACATCGCCTCCAGCCCGTCCTTATCGGTACCATAGGTGTGGGCACGCTGATCAAGCCATTCGCCCTGCCAAATCTTGGAACCCTTCAGCACCGCATCCGGATTGACGACGTTCACGCGCACGCCCATCGGCGCGCCTTCAAGGGCCAGACAGCGCGCCAGGTGGATTTCGGAGGCTTTCGCTGTGCAATAGGCCGAGGCGTTGGGCGAAGCTGCCAACCCGTTCTTGGACGCCACGAAGACAATCGCGCCCCCAATGTCCTGTGCTTTGAACAGCCCGAACGCGGCGCGGCTGACAAGAAAATATCCCGTCGACAGGATCGCCATGTTCTTGTTCCACAGATCCAGCGTGGTCTCCTCAATCGGTGCGGAACTTGCGATGCCCGCGTTGGACACGAGGATATCAACACCGCCGAATGCCACCGCGATGTCACCATAAGCAGAGGCGACCGCCTCCTCGCTGGTGACGTCCATATTGACCGTGCGCACGACGTCAGCGGAAAAGCGCGCCGTCAGGCTTTGCGCTGTTTCGGCCAATGCGGCGGCGTCGATATCGGCCAGCATGACGCAGGCCCCTTCGCGCAGATACCGCTCAGCCGTGGCCGCACCGATACCGCCAGCACCGCCCGTCACCATTGCCACCCGTCCTGCCATGGATTTTGGCGCGGGCATCCGCTGCAATTTGGCCTCCTCGAGCAACCAATATTCGATATCAAACGCCTCTTGCTCGGGTAGGCCCTGATACTCCGACACCGCATCCGCCCCGCGCATCACGTTGATCGCATTCACATAGAATTCACCGGAAATTCGCGCCGTGGCCTTATCCTTGGCAAAGGTGATCATGCCCACACCGGGGACAAGATAGACAACCGCATTCGGATCACGCATGGCGGGGCTGTCATCCCGCCTGCACCGCTCGTAATAGGCCGTGTAGCCCGCCCGGTAGGTCGTCACCGCATCGGCCAACCCCGCCAGGGTCGCTTCGATATTGGACTTTTCGGGATCAAAATCGACCACCAGCGGGCAAATCTTCGTGCGCAAAAAATGATCCGGGCACGACGTGCCAAGGGCGGCCAACCGCTTCATATCCCTGGCATTGACGAATTCCAGAACCGCATCACTGTCGCTAAAATGCCCGACCATATGCTGCTGGCCCGACACCATGCCGCGAATGGCGGGCATCAGCCGCGCTGCGGCGCTGCGGCGCGCCTGCGGGGCAAGGCTCTGGTGAACCGGGCCGCCAAACGCCGCTGTGCCGTCCGTTTTTTGCGCAAACCAATCCATAGCAGTCTGGATCACCTCAAGCGTCAATGCGTAACATTCCTGCGCATCATCCGCCCAGGTAAACAACCCATGGCTTTCCAGAATGACGCCTTTGGCATCCGGGTTCTTGACGCAAAAATCAGACAACCAAAGCCCCAACTCAAAGCCGGGTCTCTTCCAGGGCAACCACCCGATGCGGTCGCCGAAAACCTCTTGCGTCAGCGCCTTGCTGTCCTTGGCCGCCGCAATCGCGATGATCGCATCAGGGTGCATGTGATCCACATGTTTGGCGGGGACATAGGCATGCAGGGGCGTGTCGATGCTTGCCGCACGCGGGTTCAGGTTGAAGGTGCAATGCGGCAGGTAGCCAACCATTTCATCCTCAAATTCCACCCCGCGATACAGCCCCCGGAGCGCCTTCAGCTTGTCCATGTAAAGCGTCGAGAACCCGTCCATCTTGATGGAGCCCACATCCCCACCAGACCCTTTCACCCAAAGCACCTCAACCGTGACGCCGCTCAACGGATCAACTTCCATTACTTTGGCCGACGTATTGCCGCCGCCATAGTTGGTGATTCTCTTATCCGAGCCCAGAAGGTTGGACCGATACAACAGCCGCTCCGCCTCGTTCATTTCTTTTGCGAGGGCGTCATCCCATTTATTTTCAAGGCGTTGGCTGGCATTGGAAGAGGTCATCTGTGTCTCCGTAGACGGCGGGTTACGTCGAAGGTGTCACGTACAGGCTGGCGGCGGCAGCTCACCAAGTCAATCAATTTCAATCACCTTCGATCATATTATTATAATTAGTGATTGGGTGTGATAGAAAATGATTGACAATGACGGGCGACTCGCGCCACGCTGACGTCATCGAAAGGGTCACCAATGCACGAGAAAGATCGCCATCGCGTCATTTTATCCGCCGTTCAGGACCGCGCGCTGGTAACGGTGACGGATTTATGTGCACTCACCGGTGCCTCCGAGGCCACAGTGCGGCGCGACATCAACACATTGGACGATCAGAAACGCTTGCGCAGGGTGCGCGGCGGGGCTGAGGCGCTGACCGCAACACCCTTTGTGGGCCTGGCCGGGCGTCCGTTTTCCGTCAACGAAACCATGAATAATGCCGAGAAACAGGCCATCGCCGCCGCCGCCGTTGATCTGTGTGAGGATGGTGAGCCGATCATCATCAATGGCGGGACAACGACGTTTCAGATGGTACATCCGCTGGCATCGCGTCGGATGCAGGTCTTTACCAATTCATTTCCCATCGCGGAACATCTGCTCAAAAACAGCCGCAACACGGTGATGTTGTCGGGTGGGATCATATACCGCGAACAAAACATCATCCTGTCGCCTTTTGACAATGACGTGACGCGCAATTTCTACGCCAAACGTATGTTCATGGGCGCGCAGGGCATCGGCCCGCTGGGTCTTATGGAACAGGATCCCCTGCTCATTCAGGCGGAACAAAAACTGATCGGTCAGGCCGAGGAGCTGATCGTGTTGGTGGACAGTTCCAAATTCGCCAACCGTTCCAGCCTGGTGCTCTGCCCACTTGAGCGGATTGACACGATCATCACCGATGACGGCATTCACGACCGCACCGCGGCCATGCTGGAATCGGCAGATATCACATTGATCGTGGTGCCTACGGGTGCTGCGCAAAAAGAGGGGGTGGCGAAACTGCCAGCCTGATTGCAACCACTCCAGGGAGGAAACCATGAGTGTATTCAAGAAACTAGCCGCATCCGTTGCATTGGCCGGCGCGATGCTGGGCACACCTGCTTTTGCACAAGACAACGTGCGCATCGCATTGGTGGTCAAGGCATTAGGCATTGGCTTCTTTGAGGCCGCCGCCGAAGGTGCCGAGGAAGCCGCAGCAGAGCTGGGCAACGTCGAGATCATTTACACCGGCCCGACGGACACGACCGCAGAAGGCCAGATCGAGGTCATCAACGCATTGATTGCCCAGCAGGTTGATGCGATCGCCATTTCCGCAAATGATACGGACGCTTTGGTGCCCGCACTAAAGCGTGCCATGCAGCGCGGCATCACCGTGATCAGCTGGGATTCCGGTGTCGCCTCTGAGGGGCGTCAACTGCACCTGAACCCGTCGTCAAACTCGCTGATTGGCAATATGATCATCAAACTGGCGGCGGATCATCTGCCCCAGGGCGGTGATGTCGCCGTACTCTCAGCGACCACCACCTCGACCAACCAAAACACCTGGATCGAGGAGATGAACAAGGTGATGGGCGATTATCCCGGCATCGAGGTTGTCGCGACGGTCTACGGGGATGACCTTGCCGATAAATCCTACCGCGAAGCGACGGGCCTGATGCAATCCTACCCCGATCTGGACGCGATCATCGCGCCAACCTCCGTCGGCATCGTGGCCGCCGCACAGGCGGTTGTTGATGCAGGCAAAGTGGGTCAGGTCAACGTCACGGGCCTTGGTCTGCCCTCCGAGATGGCGGGTGCCATCGGCTCCGGTGCCTCGCAGTCCTTTGCGATCTGGAATCCAATTGATCTTGGCTATTCGGCAACGATGCTGGCCTATGAACTCAGTCAGAACGGTGTAAAGGCCAGCCCCGGCGCGGAAATCCCGATGGGTCGCATGGGCAGCCTGACGCTGGACGATAAAAACGAAGGCGCAATGGCCGATCCTTTTGTCTATGACGCCAGCAACATCGAGCAGTTCAAGTCGATCTTCTGAACCGCTCTGCATGACCGGTCCGGCGCGTCCTGGGCACCGGGCCGGATACCCCACCCCGCTCCCATGAGGTTTCGAATGACGACGCAGATCGCGCCAAATGCGCCCGTCGTGTCGATGGACATGATCACCAAGACCTTTCCCGGAGTGAAGGCCCTGGATGCGGTGAAACTGGACCTCTACCCCGGTCAGGTCACCGCCCTTGTGGGCGAAAACGGCGCTGGTAAATCCACCACGGTCAAAATTCTTACCGGAATCTACCACCCCGATGCGGGCACGGTGCGGATCGACGGCAAGCCCACCGTCTTTTCCAACCCCAATGACGCTGTGGATGCGGGCATAACCGCGATCCATCAGGAGACCGTGCTGTTTGACGAACTCTCGGTTGCCGAGAACATCTATATCGGTCACGCCCCGCGCACGCGGTTGGGCCTGATTGACATCGCGCAGATGCACCGCAGCGCCAGCACGCTTTTGGATGAAATCGGCGCGCCCTTCAGTTCGCGTACCCCGTTGCGCGATCTTGGCATCGCCAACAAGCACCTCGTAGCCATTGCGCGCGCGCTTTCCATTGATGCCCGCGTGGTGATCATGGACGAACCGACTGCTGCGCTGTCCCACAAGGAGATCGAAGAGCTTTACGCGCTGGTCGAGACCCTGAAATCGCAGGGCAAGGCCATCCTCTTCATCAGCCACAAGTTCGATGAGATCTTCCGCATCGCTGATCGCTATACCGTGTTTCGCGACGGTACTTTTGTGGGGGACGGTATGATTGCGCAGATCGACGAAGATGCTCTGGTCAGGATGATGGTTGGCCGTGCAGTCGATCATATTTTCCCGCAGCGTGATCCCGTCGTGGGCGAGAACGTGTTGCAGGTTGTGGGCTACGCGCACCTCACCGAATTTGCCGACATCGGGTTTACCCTGAAGCGCGGTGAAATCCTCGGGTTCTATGGCCTCGTGGGCGCCGGGCGGTCGGAATTCATGCAGGCTCTGTTCGGCATCACCAAACCCAGCAAGGGAGTGACAAAGATCAACCACCAGATACGCGTGATACGCTCGCCTGCCGATGCGGTAAAGAACGGGATCGTCTATGTCCCGGAGGATCGCGGCAAACAGGGCGCGATCATCGGCCTGCCGATTTTTCAGAACATCACCCTGCCCTCCCTTGCACGCACCTCGCGAAACGGTTTTTTGAAATTGGCCGAAGAATTCAAACTGGCCCGCGCATACGCCGAACGGCTCGACCTGCGCGCCGCAAGCCTTGATCAGGACGTCGGTAATCTATCGGGGGGAAACCAGCAAAAAGTTGTGATTGCCAAATGGCTGGCCACGCAACCCCAGGTCATTATTCTGGACGAACCCACAAAGGGCATCGACATCGGATCCAAGGCCGCGGTGCACGCCTTCATGGCCGAGTTGGCCGCGCAGGGGCTGTCCATCATCATGGTCAGCTCGGAAATTCCCGAAGTCATCGGCATGTCGGATCGCGTCATCGTCATGCGCGACGGGCGCATCGCGGCCGAGCTTGCGGGGGTTGATCTGACACCCGAAACCCTCGTGCGGCACGCCGCCGGCATTGTCACCGCGACAGAAAGCGCCTTGGCATGACCCGGTACTGGCTGACACGCGAAACGCTCCTCGCCAGTGCTATTCTGGCGCTGATACTTCTGATCGCATCGCGGTTTCCGGGCTTTGTCGCCCCCGCCAACCTCGCCAATGTGTTCAACGATACTGCCCCGCTGATCATACTGGCGCTGGGACAGATGGTCGTGATCCTGACGCGCTGCATTGATCTGTCGGTGGCGGCCAATCTGGCGCTGACGGGCATGGCCGTGGCGATGATCAATGTCGCCCTGCCCGGCTTGCCGATCCCGATCATCGTCGCCATCGCCATCGCCATGGGGGCGGTGATGGGTGCGATCAACGGCCTTCTGGTTTGGAAACTGGCGATCCCGCCCATCGTGGTCACCTTGGGCACAATGACGATCTTTCGCGGGATTATCTTTCTGATCTCAGACGGGAAATGGGTGAACTCCCATGAAATGTCACCCGCCTTCACGGGGTTTCCGCGCGCTGAATTCCTGGGCCTGCCGGTCTTGTCATGGAGTGCAATCGCCACGGTTGTGATCTTTGCCATCATGATGTCGCGCACGCCCCTAGGCCGCTCGATCTTTGCGGTGGGCGGCAATCCGCATGCGGCGGTCTATACCGGCATCGACGTGGGCCGCACGCAGTTTCTGGCGTTCACCATTTCCGGGGCCCTCGCAGGGCTGACCGGGTATCTTTGGGTAGCGCGTTATGCCGTGGCCTATGTGGATATTGCGGGCGGGTTCGAGCTTGAGGTGGTCGCAGCCTGTGTGATTGGCGGCATCTCGATTGCGGGCGGCATCGGATCGGTGGGCGGTGCGGTCTTGGGCGCAATATTCCTGGGCGTGGTGAAAAACGCCCTGCCCGTCGTGAACATCTCCCCCTTCTGGCAACTGGCCATCTCCGGCAGCGCCATCCTCATTGCGGTCGCCTTTAACGCCCGTGCGGGGCGCCAAAAAGGCCGCATCATCCTCAAATCAGCCGAAAAACCAACGGGGGCCACCCCATGACCGAGGCAAGCGTTCAATCCCGCCATGTGCCCGACCGCCTGAACAGCCGCGCCCATCGTATCTTGCGCAGCTGGGAAGCCCTGTTGCTGGCGGTCGCCATCGCCATCTTTATCGTCAACAGCTTCGCGTCCCCCTATTTTCTCAACGCCTGGAACCTGAGCGATGCGACCTTCAACTTCACCGAAAAGGCGATGATCGCCTTTGCCATGGCGCTGCTGATCATTTCGGGCGAAATTGACCTCTCGGTCGCCTCGATCATCGCGCTGGCCAGCACGGCCATGGGCTTTGCGCTGCAATACGGTGCAGGCACGCCCGAGCTGGTCGTGATCGGCCTGACGGTGGGCCTGCTCTGTGGGGCGTTCAACGCCTTTTTCGTTACCATCCTCGGCCTGCCCTCGATCGTGGTCACCATCGGCACGATGAGCCTGTTTCGCGGCATCAGCTTCATCATTCTGGGCGATGATGCGTACCGGGGGTATCCGGCGAGCTTTTCGTGGTTCGGTCAGGGCTATATCTATTGGGTCTTCACCGTGGAAATGCTGCTCTTTGTGATCATCGCGGTGATTTACGGCGTGGTTTTGCACAAAACCAACTTTGGCCGTGCCGTCTATGCCATCGGCAACAACCCCACCGGCGCGCTGTTCAGCGGCATAAGGGTACAGCGGGTCAAGTTCATCCTGTTCCTGCTTACCGGTCTGATGTCCGGCATCGCCGCCGTGTGCCTCACCTCGCGCCTTGGCTCCACCCGCCCCAGCATCGCCACGGGCATGGAGCTTGAGGTCGTCACGATGGTCGTGCTGGGCGGCGTCAATATCCTCGGCGGCTCCGGCTCAATCCCCGGCATCGTGATCGCAGCCTTCGTGATGGGTCTTGTGACTTTTGGGTTGGGCTTGCTGAACGTGCCGGGCATTGTGATGTCGATTTTCATCGGCCTGTTGCTGATCGGTGTCATCGCATTGCCACGCCTATGGGCCATGGCCGCCGCGCGGAGGGCAAAATGACCGAACGCTTCGTCTTTCGCATGCGCCTGAACGCCGGGATGGAGGCCGAATACCAACGCCGTCATGACGCGATATGGCCGGAGCTGGTGGCGCTGCTGCGCAGGGCAGGCATCCGCGACTACTCAATCCATTTTGACCCCGAAACCCTGTTGTTGATCGGCGTGTTGGAACGCAGTGACGCTCACACCATGGACGCCCTTCCCGCTCATCCGATCCTGCAAAAATGGTGGGCGCATATGGCCGATCTCATGGAAACCGGGCCTGATAATGCGCCTGTGGCCGTTCCATTGGCGCGGGTGTTTCACATGCCATGACCGCACCGCGCCACATCGCCGTCATCGACATCGGTAAAACCAACGCCAAACTCGCGCTGGTTGATCTTGCAACACGCACTGAAATCGCCGTTGTCACCCGACCGAACAAGGGTCTCCAAGGCCCGCCTTGGGCGCATTTTGACACCGACGGGCATTGGGACTTCCTGCTGGGCGCGCTCAAGACGTTCCACCGCGCGCACCACGTCGATGCGATTTCCGTCACGACCCATGGTGCGAGCATTGCCTTGCTGGATCGTGATGGCGTGCTCGCGGCCCCGATCATCGATTATGAACACCCGATCCCGGACGCCATCGCCGCCGCCTATGACGCGCTGCGCCCGCCCTTTGCGCATACTGGATCACCGCGCCTGGCAAACGGTCTGAACGCTGGCGCGCAGTTGCACTATATGTTTGCCCAAGACCCAAGATTGCTTGCCCGCACCGACAAAATCGTGACGTACCCGCAATATTGGGGCCATCGGCTGACCGGTGTTGCCGCCTGCGATGTGACGTCAATCGGGTGCCACACGGATCTTTGGCACCCCACAAGCGGCACCTTTTCAGACGTGGTGGACCGCTTGGGTCTTGCGGGGAAAATCGCGCCGGTGCGCAAATCCGGTGATATCCTTGGCACGCTGCTGCCCTCGATTGCCAAGGCCACCGGCCTCCCCCCTGCCACGCCCGTCGCTGTGGGTATGCACGATTCCAATGCCTCGCTCTATCCCCATATCCTGGAACGGGATGCGCCCTTCAGCGTCATTTCCACGGGGACATGGGTCATCGTTATGGCCCTGGGCGGGCGCCCTATTGGTCTTGACCCGGATCGCGATACGCTGATGAACGTCTCGGCTTTGGGCGATCCGGTCCCCTCCGCGCGCTTCATGGGTGGGCGGGAATACGAGAGGGTACAACAAGCGCACCCCTGCGCGCCAACACCCAATGACATCGCGCAGGTGCTGGCAGAAAAACGGATGCTCCTGCCCGCGGTCGAGGCTCAGACCGGACCCTTTCAAGGGCGCCAAATGCGCTGGATTGGGACGGAACCGGCCGTCGGATCCGGGCTACGGGCCGCAGCGCTCTCCTTCTATCTGGCGATGATGACCGATACATGCCTTGACCTTACGGGTGCGGACGGGCCATCGATTGTCGAGGGCCCGTTCGCGGGCAACCCCGAGTTTCTGAGGATGCTGGCTGCCGCGACAGGTCGCCCCGTTTTTGCCAGTGATGCCGCGACAGGCACTGCCATCGGGGCGGCATTGCTCTTTGCTGACAAACCCCCATCGGGGCGGATGCTGCCCGCAACCAAGCTCGACAACCCATCGCAATGGCGGGCTTATGCCGCGTTATGGCGCAAATTTTGCCAGTCTGGACCTGTCGCGGTTTGATGCCGCTCCTTTGATAGCATTTACTGCACCAAAGGAGACGGACTATGGGACTGAAACGAACGGACGAATTCCGCCAAGATGCAATGCGTATCGCATTGACCAGTGGGCTGACGCGCAAGCAGGTGGCTGACGATCTGGGTGTCGGGATGTCGACGCTGAACAAATGGATCACCGCGCACCGAGATACAGACGTGGTGTCGAAAGAGGATTTGAGCCTCGCTCAAGAGAATGATCGACTTCGACGGGAGAACCGACTCCTGAAGGAGAAGAGGGAGATCTTAAAAAGGGCCACCCAGTTCTTCGCGGGCCTAAAGCAATGAGATTTAGGTTTATCCACTGCCCGGCAGTGCATTGAAAATGCACGAGAGGGGAAGAACACAGGTGCAGCTTCCCAGCCAACCGGTTGTGCAATGTTGTGGGCGTCAGCACAAGCGGGCTACGCGCATTCCGCAACCGTCCTGCCAGCCGAAGACGGCGGTCTGACTTGGTCACGCTTGCGCACATCCATTGCCCGGCAGTGTATTGAAAATACATGAGAGGGAAGGAGCGGTCCCGTCTCAGCCCGGGCAGCTATGGTCGACCGCGCATGACTGAAGAGCTGAAGGAGATCGGTCTGAATGTTGGCCATCGTCGTGTTGGTCGTCTGATGCGTCAGAACGGAATAACCGTGGTCAGGACCCGTAAACACAAGGTCACAACCATTGCCCGGCAGGCGATTGCACAGCAATCTGCTGAGAGGGGGACAGCGACCATAAGTTCAACATAGCGCCGAACCTGCTGGATCGGGACTTCACCGCAGATGCGCCAAATCAGAAGTGGGCTGGTGACATCAGCTACGTTTGGACCCGAGAGGGTTGGTTGTACCTGGCTGTCATCCTCGACCTGCATTCAAGGCGCGTCGTTGGTTGGGCCGTCAGTAATCGCATGAAGCGCGATCTGGCAATTAGGGCGCTGAAGATGGCGATTGCATTCCGGTTACCGCCGAAAGACTGCATTTATTACCCGACAGGCGATTACAAGGTAATCTGCCGAGAGGGCACCACACGGATCGCGGCAGCCAATATTGTTCTCATGATTATCAGAAGGTCCTGCGCCAGCATGGCTTCAAGGTATCGATGAGCGGCAAAGGAAATTGCTATGATAATGCCGCCCCCTCTCGGCAGATTGCTTTGCAATCGCCTGCCGGGCAATGGTACGCTTTTGAACGGAAAGTGGCTTAAACGAGCACCTGGGGCGGCACAAAAGCGCGACAGGTCCAGTCCGGATAAAAGCGGGTCCCTATCCGCCCTCACAAGGAGCCGCGCTGCACCGCAGGAACGCGCGCCCATTCCACCGACATGCCCCTTTTTAACGCCAACAAAACGCGCAGGGCATGGCGGCATCCGCTGGTACAATGAAACCGCCTGTCAGTGGTTCAATATCTTAGACAGGAAGTCTTTGGCACGCGCACTCTCAGGGTGGTCGAAAAATTCAGTGGTCGGCCTGTCCTCGATAATGGCCCCTTCATCCATGAAAATGACCCGATCTGCGACCTTGCGCGCAAAGCCCATTTCATGGGTGACGACCATCATTGTCATGCCTTCCTGCGCCAATTCAACCATGACATCCAGCACCTCCTTGATCATCTCCGGATCAAGCGCCGAGGTCGGCTCGTCAAAGAGCATGGCAATCGGATCCATCGCCAGCGAGCGCGCAATTGCAATACGCTGCTGTTGACCCCCCGACAACTGGCTGGGGAATTTCTTTGAATGATCTTCCATACCCACCCGCGCCAGCAGTTTTTCGGCGCGCGCAACAGCCTCCGCCCGGCTGCGTTTCAGGACTTTCTCCTGCGCCAGACACAGGTTTTCCAGCACCGTCATATGCGGGTAAAGTTCGAAATGCTGGAACACCATGCCAATGCGAGAGCGCAGCGCCGTCAGATTGGCCCCCTTGGCCGTCACCTCGTCGCCGTCCACGCTGATCTTGCCCTGCTGTACCGGCTCCAACCCGTTGACGCATTTGATCAATGTCGATTTTCCCGATCCTGACGGACCACAGACCACGACGACCTCACCCTTGGTCACATTGGTCGTGCAATCGGTCAGAACTCTGAAATCGCCATACCATTTGCTAATGTTATCAAGAGTGATCATGTGCTCATCCGGGACTTGAGGCTTCTCACGTACATTGACCCGGAGAAGCAGATTACGAAATAGACGACGGCGGCAAAGAGGTACATTTCAACCAATCGCCCTTCGGTCCGCGCGACGATGGAAGAGGCCGTCATGAAGTCGCGCAGCGACACGACAAAGACCAGCGATGTATCCTGAAACAGAATGATGCATTGCGTCACGAGGATCGGGATCATGTTGCGAAAGGCCTGAGGCAACACGACATAACGCTGGATCTGCCAGTAGTTCAGCCCCGTGGATTGGCCCGCGTGGACCTGACCCCGTTTGACGCTTTGGATGCCAGCGCGCATGATTTCCGAGTAGTAGGCCGCCTCAAAGAGGACAAAGGCGATGAGTGCGGAATAAAAGCTGCCGATCGGACGCCCGATGGCCAGAGGCACCAGAAAAAAGAACCAGAAGATCACGAGGATCAAGGGAACCGAGCGGATCAGGTTCACATAGGTGGCGGCGACAAAAGCCAGCGGTTTGATGCCCGACAGTCGCGCGAGTGCCAGCAATGTGCCCAGAACGATCCCGCCGATGATCGACAGAAAGGTCAACCAGAGGCTGAGTTGCAGGCCCTGCCACAGGAAAGGCAAAGAGGTCCAGATCAGGTTGAAATCAAAATCTGCCATGATTTAGCCCTCCTTTCCGACATAACCCGGAATGCGGGTGTATTTTTCCAGGACCTGCATGATGATCGTCGCGATCAGCGCAATGCATACGTATATCACGGTCGCGGCGGTGAAGGCTTCAAAGCCTTGAAAGGTGTATTCAGCAATCTGCTGGCTTTGCGCAGTCAATTCCAAAAGCCCGATGGTGAGAGCGAGAGAGGAATTCTTGAAAACCGTCAGGAATTCGGAGGTCAGCGGCGGCACGATCATCCGGAAGGAGATCGGCAATAGCACATAGCGATAGGTTTGGGAGACATTGAGACCATGCGCGGTGGCGGCGGCCGTCAAGCCGGGCGGCACGGTTTCGATCCCCGCACGTACCTGCTCGGCGATCCGCGAGGCCGTGTAGAGCCCGAGCGCCACGACGGCGGTGACAAATTCGGGGTTCGGCATGTCGCGCTTCATCCATCTGCCCCAATCCGCGGGCAGCAGTTCAGGCACGGCGAAATACCAGATGAACATCTGCACCAACAAAGGCACATTGCGGAATATTTCGACATAGGTGGCACAGATGCCCCGGATCACCCCGTTCGGCACCGTCTTGCCGACCCCGACAAGCGCGCCGATGACAATGGCAATGCACCAGGCGCTCAGCGCGACTGAGACGGTCCAGCCAAAACCACTGATGAGCCAGTTGAGGTATTGTTCCTCAAACAGGACCGACCAGTTCCAATTATAGTTCATGCCTAATGCCCCCGCATAAGAAAAGACCGGTAGGGTTTATCCTACCGGTCCTGTTTTCGACTACTCTGGCAATGCGCCAAGCTTGAAAGCTGCTTTGAGCAACGGATCCGCAGGCACACCCAGCGGATCGAACCACTTTGAGTAAATCGCATCGATCTCCCCGGAGCGGAACACGGCGGCAAGCGCCTTTTTCCCGACGAGTTCAAAGGCGCTGTCATCGCGACGCACCATCAGGGCATAGGGGTCAAAGGAGAGGAACTCGCCGACAACCGCAAAATCATCCGGGTTCTTGGATTTCGAGATCAGACCATAGAGCAGGATGTGATCGGTCGCATAGGCATCCACGCGGTCGGTCTCAAGCGACAACATCCCTTCGGCATGATCGCGCACCGGCAGGACTTTAACGTCCATTCCGGCGGCTTCAACAGCCGCCATCACGGCGCGCTCATTGGTCGTACCTTGGGCCAGGGCCACAGCCTTGCCATCCAGGTCGGCGACCGAATTAATACCGGAATCCTTGCGGGTCAAAATCTTGGTGCCGGTCACAAAAGTCACCGGCATATATTCAACCTGCTGTTGGCGTGTGAGGTTATTGGTGGTGGAGCCGCATTCCAGATCAATGGTGCCATTGGCCATCAGCGCGATGCGCGTCTTGGGATTAACCGGCACGTATTTGACCGTCAATTCCTGATCAAGCTCTGCGGCGACGGCCTCGACGATCTTCATGCACAGATCGATGGAATAGCCTACGGGCTGCTGATTTTCGTCAAGATACGCGAAGGGGACCGAGCTTTCACGGTGGCCGATCACGATTTCACCGCTCGCCGCAATCTTGTCCAATGTGCCGCCGTGGCCGTCAGCAAAGGCTGCCGGGGTCGAAAGACCCAGCGTGACCGCCGCTGTTAATAGCATGTTTTTGATAAACATTTGGATACTCCCTGCTTATTTTGGTTATCGATGCTTTCAGATTTCAGTATTTTACCTGATCAGTTACCATCCCCTAAGTTCGGCTGATGCGCCAATGCGAAATCCGAAAATTGCATAAATCAGACGCTAACCCTTCGTTAAGGTCAGGTCTAATGCAAATTAGCGCTTACAAATTGCACAGATCGCAATTTTTTAATGCAAACCAGCCGAGCGTCGCTGTCTTGCTACAAGCGCCCTCTCGCCACACCAATACTTTTTGGCATCACGAATAGTGGCACCGCACGACACCCCACCGGGTGTCGTGGCCTTCTGGAGGCGACAGGATTGATCTTATCCCACGTCAGCGGGCCCTTGCGACGGATCAGATGCGGGCGCGCTGCTCTTCAAGTGCTCGGGCAGTGCAATTTGCCCCAGGATGTCATGCCAGGCGCATACTGATTCCGCACCCCCATTTTCCGACAATCGGAACGCTTTGATATCGAGGCGCTGAACGGGCAACGCCGCTTCCAGCGACATCAACGTCCCTTGCGCCAGAGCGGCACCAACCATGGAACGCGGCAACCACGCCACGCCGATCCCGCCAAGCGCAAATTCATAAGCGGCAAGCGTGAGGGCTGTTTCGGCCTTGGTGACAACCTGCGTCTGCGCATTCAGACGCGGCGCAATATGGCGGTCAAACACTTGGCCCAGAAACACACCGGACGGATAGCTGATCCCAGGGATCTGTGTTGCGCCAATGCACTCGCGCAAGGCGGGCGCACAGACCGGAATGAGCGTATCACCCCCCAAGGTCAAAGGCTCAAAGGCACGCTCCAAGAACGGCACCGGCTCACCGGGCACACTATACATAACCGCAAAATCGACCTCGCCAGACAACAGCAGCATCAGGCACTCTTCCTGATTGCACGACCGCACCTTGACCGACGCATCGCTTTCGGCTGTGAACGCGCGCACAATCCACGGCGCCACAGTCGTGGTGATCGCATGCTGGCAGGCAAAACTGAGGGTGCCGCCGGTCTGGCCGGTTGCCACTTTCAGCTTATGCCTCACTTTTCGCAGGCGCATAGCGAGGTCGCGCAACTCCGGCGCAAGCGCCTCAACCCCCGCCAACAAGGTGACCGGTTTGCGCCGCCGGTCAAACAGCTCCACGCCGATGCTGTCCTCAATCAACCGCACACGCCGCGTAAAGGCTGATTGCGTCAGCAGACGCTTTTCCGCAGCCCGCGCAAGGGATCCGTTGTCGAGCACCGCCAAGATGTCATCAATCCACTCCAATCGCATTCGCCGCTCCACCACCCCATAACAACATGCGCATATTGCAATTTAATGGGGTCACTTTGCATTATCATTTGGCCGCCTTAAAGGTTAAAAAACGATAACAGCAAATTAAGGATCTGAAATGCATCTTGCCCGCTTTCCCCGCCGTTTTCTCGCGCACCTGCCGACACCATTGGAACGTCTTGACCGTCTGACCAAGGAATTGGGCGGACCGGAGATATGGATCAAACGCGACGATTGCACCGGCATGTCCACCGGCGGGAACAAGACGCGCAAACTGGAATTTCTGATGGCGGAGGCCGAGTTGCAAGGCGCCGAGATGGTCATCACCCAAGGGGCCACCCAATCCAACCACGCCCGTCAAACCGCTGCTTTTGCGGCGAAAATGGGCATGCAATGTCACATCGTTCTGGAAGACCGCACCGCCTCCAATAACGCCAATTATAACAACAACGGTAACGTGCTGCTGGACCACCTGCACGGCGCGACGACCGAAAAACGCCCCAGCGGGCCTGATTTCAACGTGCTGATCGAGGAAATGGCCGCGCAAATGCGGGCAGATGGCAAGAAGGTTTATGCCATTCCGGGCGGCGGTTCGAACCCCACCGGGGCCTTGGGGTATGTCAATTGTGCTTTTGAGATGCTGGCGCAGGTTAACAGCAGCGGCACCAAGATTGATCACATCGTCACCGCCACAGGCAGCGCCGGAACGCAAGCCGGGCTGATTGTCGGTCTGAAAGCGATGAACGCGCAAATCCCGCTTTTGGGCATCGGTGTGCGCGCGCCAAAGGCCAAGCAGGAAGAGAACGTCTATAACCTCGCCTGCAAAACGGCGGAAAAACTGGGCTGCCCCGGCGTCGTCGCGCGCGAGGATGTGGTGGCCAATACCGATTATGTGGGCGCAGGTTACGGCATTCCAACAGAAAGCGGGCTTGAGGCGATCAAGATGTTTGCCGAGCTTGAGGCGATCCTGCTTGATCCGGTCTATTCCGCCAAAGGGGCCGCCGGTTTCATCGATCTGATCCGCAAGGGTCACTTCAAAAAAGGCGAAAGGGTTGTCTTCCTTCACACTGGCGGGTCGGTTGCCCTGTTTGGTTATGACGCCTCCTTTGATTTCTCGGATCGCTGGTCCTGATCGGCGCTCAACGTGGCAAACACATCCCGCAAGTTTCGCAAAATCGGCATTCTGGGCGGGATGGGTGTCGAGGCCACTCTTGAGTTGATGAAAAGGGTGCATGGGGAAACCGTCGGCGAGGATGATCAGGATCATATTCCGATGTTTGTGGATATGAACCCGCAGGTTCCGTCCCGGATTGCCCATCTGATCGAAAAGGCCGGTCCCGATCCGGGTCCGGTGCTTGCCGAAATGGCGCTCGGATTGGAACGGGCCGGTGCTGAGGCTTTGGCAATGCCGTGCAACACGGCTCACCTTTATGCCCCGCAAATTGAGCAGCAGGTGAGCATTGATCTCTTGAACATGCCAAAACTTGCCTGCGCGCAAGTGGCGGCGGGGCTGAAACCCGGTGACACCGTCGGTATTCTGGCCTCCCCGGCGACCAACAGCAGCGGTCTGCTTGGGGGTTTTCTGGCTGAGTTCGGGATAACGCCAGCTTATCCCGAAAATGAGACCGAAATTCTGGCATCGATACGCAGGATAAAGCAAGCAGGCGCGAGCGTCGCCGACATCGCTCTTTTGGAGAGTGAGGCCAAAAAACTCGTCCAAAGGGGGGCGAAAAAAATGATCATCGGATGTTCTGAGTTTTCGCTGATCAGTGCTCAGGTCCGCTCACCCATACCCGTTCTGGATACGTTGGATGTTCTGGTGCAGGCGATCATTGCATTCTCCGGCGCGCGCGCCAAGGTTGGAACCCCGATTTAAAAGAACAATACGCAATCCAATCCGCCCGCGGCCCTGCGCTTTGCATAAAAGATCCGCGATGCCGTCACCTTAATTGACGTTGGTTGCGCGACATTGCCCTTCCAAAGCGTTGGCGCGCCGAGCGGCAACTTATACTGTCGGGCAAACCCCGCGTCCTGCCTGGCTGCCATTTGTCCGGGGTCTTGCACATTTTGAGCGGTCATTGTTTTGTCCTTCTCATTCAACGGATTCAATTTCGATTATTTTTTGAGCATAGAGCTTATTTTTTGACCGTCCGCCACTCAAACGCACTCCTGGGTGCGGCTGCGACACCTCTGGTTATGGACCCTCCTAAACCATGATGTTTTGTCCAACATGAAATGCGTCATGGGAGGCTATCATGAAAAAAATCGAGGCGGTTATCAAACCGTTCAAACTTGACGAGGTCAAAGAGGCCTTGCAGGAGGTCGGCGTTCAGGGTCTTTCCGTGATCGAAGTCAAGGGCTTTGGCCGTCAGAAAGGCCACACCGAGCTTTATCGCGGGGCGGAATATGTTGTTGATTTCCTGCCCAAAGTGAAGATCGAGATCGTTCTGGATGACGATATGGTCGATGCCGCCATTGAGGCGATCGTGACCGCCGCAAAGACCGAGAAAATCGGCGATGGTAAGATTTTTGTCACTCCTGTTGAACAATCCATCCGCATCCGAACCGGCGAAACGGGTTCTGACGCACTCTGACCCCCCCCTATAAAATCATTCCAACCAAAAGGGATATACGAGAATGAGCACTGCACTACTGAAGATGATCAAGGACGAGGACGTCGAATATGTCGACATTCGTTTCACCGACCCGCGTGGGAAATTACAACATGTCACGGTGATGTCCGATCAGGTTGATGAGGATTTCCTTGAAGAAGGTTTCATGTTTGACGGCTCCTCTATTGAGGGCTGGAAATCCATCGAGGCTTCGGACATGAAGCTGATGCCCGACACCGACAGCGCCTATATCGACCCCTTCTATGCGGAGAAAACCGTTTGTCTGCATTGCTCGGTCGTGGAGCCGGATACTGGTGAGGCTTATGAGCGCGACCCGCGTGGCACGGCGCAGAAAGCCGAAGAATACCTGAAATCTACCGGCATCGGTGATGTGGCCTATATGGGTCCTGAAGCGGAATTCTTCCTCTTTGACAACGTGCGCTATTCCAACACCATCAATAAAGTGTCCTACGAAGTGGATGCGGTTGATGCGTCCTGGAACACGGATACCGAATATGAGATGGGCAACATGGGCCACCGTCCTGGTGTCAAGGGCGGCTATTTCCCGGTGAATCCGATTGATGAATCCCAGGACCTGCGCTCGGAAATGCTCTCCACAATGAAGCGTTTGGGCATGAAAGTGGACAAGCATCACCATGAGGTGGCGTCTTGTCAGCATGAATTGGGCTTGATTTTCGACAGCTTGACCAAACAGGCCGATGAGCTGCAGAAATACAAATATGTGATCCACAACGTGGCCCACGCTTACGGCAAATCCGCGACCTTCATGCCCAAGCCCATCGCGGGCGACAATGGCACGGGGATGCATGTGAACATGTCGATCTGGAAAGACGGCAAGCCGGTTTTTGCGGGCGACAAATACGCCGATCTCAGCCAGGAAGCGCTCTATTTCATCGGCGGCATCCTGAAACACGCAAAGGCGCTCAATGCCTTCACCAACCCCGGCACCAACAGCTACAAACGCCTCATTCCGGGCTTTGAAGCCCCCGTTCTGCGCGCCTATTCCGCGCGTAACCGGTCGGGCTGTGTGCGGATCCCATGGACGGAAAGCCCCAAGGCCAAGCGTGTCGAGGCGCGTTTCCCTGATCCCTCCGCCAACCCCTATCTGTGCTTTGCCGCGCTGTTGATGGCGGGTCTTGATGGTATCCAAAGCAAGATCGATCCCGGCGAAGCGATGGATAAGAACCTCTATGATCTGCCCGCCGAAGAGCTGGCCGGTATCCCGACCGTCTGTGGATCGCTGCGCGAAGCGATGGAAGAATTGCAGGCGGATATGGATTTCCTGATCAAGGGTGATGTGTTCACCAAGGATCAGATCGAGGGCTATATCGCGCTGAAAATGGAAGAGATCGAGATGTACGAGCACACGCCGCACCCGGTCGAATTCGCGATGTATTACAGCTGCTAAGCTGCGCGGGGTGCCTGAGGCGTCCGCCCCATAATTACGATCGAGGGCGTCCCTTTCGGGGGCGCCTTTTTTCTATGACCATCAACGGTCGGCACCGTTAAAGCGTTTGCCGGAATACCTGAAATATGATCTACCCTTTAGCCCGTTGAAATTTCTAATTTCCGGTAGGGTAAAATGATTCAGGTTTTGCCTATGACCTGTTGACGTTCGGGATTCCCAAATCATCTGACTTCTGCTTCAAGGTTGCAAACATAGGGGAGCAGCCTTGACGCGAAGGGTCCTGAGCGATGCCCAGTGGGCGATCATCGACCCTTACTGCCTCGGAAAATCCAGCGATCCGGGGCAGACCGGGCGTGCTCCCCGGCTGTTTTTAGAGGCCGTCCTTTGGATCGTCCGTACCGGGGCGCAATGGCGAGAACTGCCCGAATTCGGCAAGTGGAATAGCGTGTTCAGGCGATTTCGCAGATGGGTCAAGGTGGATACTTCCTATCATATTTTCAAGGTATTAGCCTCATACGCCGACCTCGGATACGCCATGATCCTCTCTCATCGAAACTGCGTTTCGACTGCCTGGCGAGGGACGGCACCATCGTTAAGGTTCATCGTTCGGCTCAGGGCGCAAAAGGGGGATTCTTTGCCAGGCCATTGGGCGCTCTCGCGGGGGCATAAACACGAAGATATTGGCCGTAACGGATACACTCGCCAACCTCGTTGATTTCTGCCTGATGCCCGGACAAGCCCATGACCTGCGCGAAACCGACACTGATCCGCAATCAGACTGGCGGACATCTTCTCGTGGACAGGGGCTTTGACGCGGATTGGCTGCGAAATGACCTGCTGGATCGTGACATCATCCCGGTCATATCCCCGAAATCTAACCGGAAATTCCCGGCAGAGTTCGACAAGAAGACCTGCAAATGGCGGCATCTGATCGAAAACTACTTCGGCAAAATGAAGGAAAACAGAGGCATAGCCATGCGCTCGTGCAAAACAGACCAGAGCTTCAAAACCCTCATCTCGATTGCGGCGACAATCATCCAAATGCGGTGAACGTCAACAGCCCCTAAAACGCCATAGGTTTGAATTTTCTACTAATTGGTGCATTATCGCCGAATATTTTAACAATTTTTTCCGGAGACCCTGTTATGACACTGTTCCTGTCGCGTCGCACCTACGACGCTTCCAAATCCAAATTCACCAATAATCCGGCGCAGCTCACCCGCTACGTGCGCATCACGCAAGGGCCTGATGCGGCTGGCAAGTGGCAGGGCGGCATCATTGACCAAAAAGACTGGCTCGACTGCGTTGACGCGGAAGGCGATACCGATGAGGTCTTGATCTTCGTGCATGGTTTCAACAACGATCAGTTTGACGTGCTAAGCCGGTTCGACAAGATCAAAAACGGGCTCAAACAGAACGGATATCGTGGGGCCTGTATTGCCTTTGACTGGCCCAGCGGCGGTAATGTTTTCGCCTATGACAGCGATAAGCGCAACGCCAAGGCCACCGCGCGCTGTCTTGTGCAGGACGCAATCATCCCGCTCACGGAACGCGCGCCGGGCCGCAAAATCAATCTGCTGGCCCATTCCATGGGGGCCTACCTGACCCTGCGTGCGATTTCGGATTTCGACGATACCGCAACCTCGGGCGCAGGCGCGTGGTCCCTCAACGAGATCATGTTCGTTTCAGGCGATGCCGATGCCCGCTGGTTCGGGCGCGGGGCGTGGGCGTCACTGCTTCTGGCACATCGCAGTGCGCGTTTTACAAACTATTTCAGCCAGTTGGACGAAACTCTCAACCTACCTGCCGTGATCGGGAATGGCCTGCGCAAACGCGTTGGCCGCGCCGGGATGCCACCCGTCGTGGACGCGCACCACATTGACGTCTACAGCCACGAGCAATACCTCAAGGATGTACCGTCCAAGAATCAGACCTCCGCCTATTCGCACCAATGGTGGTTTGATAATGCCAAGTTTTACAAGGATTTAGCCTTGACCCTTGCGGGCCAGAACGCGCATCAAATGCCGACGCGCCAGCCGATGAACACCTCCGATCTGGCGCTGCTCAGTTGATGCCCCCGCGACGGGGCCTGCGGATCACACAACACCCACTACCGATGCCTTAGATTTAGCGCCGCTTTGGCAATCTATACGAGCCCGCCCGATGCGGTCTGATCCTGCAATGTCAAGCGCGCCACCCACCTTTGGCCGGGCGGTAGCCTTCAAAAACTACGCTTTTTCAGGTCGCAATCAAACGGGCCTCGCGCCGGATTTTACGCAAAATTCGGGGAGCGGAAGGATCACGTGAGGCCCGGATGAACCAGCATTACCGCGACAGCCGCAAGATAGACCCAGCAGGAGGTGCCCTGCTCGGGGATGGGTCGCCCAACGACATGAACCGCGTCGAAATCGGCCCGACGCAGCTGGCATTTGCCGAATGGGCGCAGGGCGGACTGGACCTGCCTGACCTTGCGGCCATGCGCGCCTTTCGCCACGCCCGTCTGACGGCGCATGTGGTGGCGCGGGGCTACGCCGGTGTGCTCATGTTTGACCCGCTCAACATCCGCTATGCCACCGACAGCACTAACATGCAGCTTTGGAACACGCATAATCCGTTTCGCGCGGTGCTGCTCTGTGCGGATGGCTATATGGTCATGTGGGATTACAAAAACTCCCCTTTTCTCAGCGAATTCAACCCTTTGGTGCGCGAACAACGCTCCGGGGCGGATCTGTTCTATTTTGACCGGGGGGATAAGGTCGGCGCGGCGGCGGATGTTTTCGCCAATGAAATCCGTGTCCTGTTGGCCGAACACGCGCCCGGTCTCAAACGGTTGGCGGTGGATAAGATCATGCTGCACGGCCTGCGCAGCCTTGAGCGGCAGGGGTTCGAGATCATGGACGGCGAGGAGGTCACCGAAAAATCCCGCGCGATCAAAGGCCCCGATGAGATCAGGGCGATGCGATGTTCCTCGCATGTCTGCGAGATCGCCGTGCGCCAGATGGAGGATTTCGCGCGCACCAACATAGGTGATGGGCAAACCTGCGAAAATGACATCTGGGCGGTTTTACACGCTGAGAATATCCGCCGCGGTGGTGAGTGGATCGAAACGCGCCTGCTGACCTCGGGGCCGCGCACCAACCCGTGGTTTCAAGAATGCGGGCCGCGTGTTTGCCAGCCCAATGAGATCATCAGCTTTGATACCGATCTGGTCGGTGCCTATGGGATCTGCACGGATATCTCGCGCAGTTGGTGGATCGGGCCGCAGAAACCGCGCCCCGATATGGTCTATGCCATGCAGCATGGCGTCGAAGACATCCGCCACAACACGGCGCTGCTCAAACCGGGCGTCATGATCCCGGAGCTTTCGGCGGGCACGCATGTGCTGGATGCGCAATTCCAGAAGCTGAAATACGGCTGCCTGATGCACGGTGTTGGGCTGTGTGATGAATGGCCGCTGGTCGCCTATCCCGATCACGCGGTGCCGGGGGCCTATGACTATCCGCTGGAGCCGGGCATGACGCTCTGTGTCGAAGCATTGGTGTCACCGGAAGGCGGTGACTTTTCGATCAAGCTTGAGGATCAGGTGTTGATCACGCAGACCGGGCATGAGGTGCTGACGCAATATCCTTTCGATTCTGCGTTGATGGATGCGTAAAGCATGGCTTTATGCACGTCACTTATCGCTCAATAGCGGCACGGCGATCCGGCGTTTCCCGCAATTCCCGAATACAATAGGGCGTTGGACCTGCCATTGTTCACCTTTGCGCAACGCGCCCCGGTTTCATTAACCAAATCCAGAATTGGCTCTTTCGAAACCGCGAAAATTTGATGTAAAACCCTTTCAACGCTTAGTACGGGAAAAATCTGCCGGACTGGCGAGTGGATTGAATAAGGTGCGAAAATAGTCTCGCGGTAATCAGTAGGAGTAGTAGTTTTGAAACTGACAGCAATCGCGGCAGCCGCCGTCGTATCCTTCGCAGCATTTCTTCCGGCGGCCCAGGCGGCCACACTTTCCGGGATGTTTGAAGTCCAGGTCGTAAATTTCGACGCCGGAGGCTCCAGTACTGGCGCACGTGCGGATCGCACAAACTTTGATGCGCGTTTTGCGGCGGCAGACAACACGCGCAAGGCCACGTTCACGTATAATGGGGCATTGGATTTCTTCATCCCAAACCCAACCAACCAGGATCTGGAAAAAATCGCCGATTTCTTCGGTTCCAACGCCACCGGTGTGGTGTCCGGCCTTGACGCTGGTGTCGCCGGGCTGCGTTTGAGCAACCCGACATTCCGGACAACCACGCTGTTTTCCTTCACCGAAGTCTTCTCGAATGCCTTCGACACGCGGGTGACACATGACGACGGTTTCACGATATATGATGACACCGTCGAACTCATTGGTTTCGCCAACCCAACGGGCATCCGTACAACGCCAAGAACGGGCACGATCAATTTCACCGGTGGTGAATTCAACCTGATCTACTCGGCGGCCAACGGTAACCCGTCCAAATTGCTGGTTGAAGGCGAAGGTATCTCAGCCGTGCCACTGCCTGCATCGGCACTGTTGCTGCTCGGCGCGATGGGTGGATTTGGTGTCGCAGCGCGTCGTAAGGCCCGCAACGCAAGCTAAGCCTCCAAATTACCGCAAAATGGAACGCGCCTCGCTTTCGGGGCGCGTTTTTTGTTACATCTGCTCCTTCGGCGCGCCCCGCGGCGTCACCTCCGCGTGAAGAGACTGTCACAGACCTTGTCACCGCCTGGCAAGCCCCCCACTCTGTCAGCCAAAGGAGCACTGCCATGCCTACCGAACGCATCACTTTTCCCGGTCATGATGGATCGACACTGGCCGCCCGGCTGGATCTGCCGGATGGTCCCCATCTGGCCACGGCGATTTTTGCGCATTGCTTCACCTGCGGCAAGGACATCCCCGCCGCGCGGCGCATCGCGGCACGCCTGTCCTCCATCGGTATTGCCGTGCTGCGTTTCGACTTTACCGGGCTTGGTCATTCGGGTGGCGAATTCGCCAATACCTCCTTTAGCTCGAATGTGGACGACCTGATCGCGGCACATGGGTATCTGGCCGAACGCTCCATGGTGCCGTCCCTGATCATCGGCCATTCGCTGGGCGGTGCGGCGGTTCTGAAGGCGGCAGCCCTGCTTGACACGATCAAGGCGGTCGTAACGCTGGGGGCCCCCTTTGATCCGGGCCATGTGACGCATAACTTTGCCGATGCCTTGCCAGAAATCGCGGCTCAGGGTGTGGCGGAGGTGTCATTGGGCGGGCGCCCCTTCCGGATCGGCCAGGCCTTCGTCGAGGATGTCGCGCAGGAGGAATTGACGCCCGCCATTGCCAAGCTGAACGCTGCCCTTTTGGTATTGCACGCGCCGGGCGACGAGATTGTTTCGGTTGAAAACGCCAGCCGGATATTTCTGGCGGCGAAACACCCCAAGAGCTTTGTGACACTGGATACGGCGGATCATCTGATCACCCGCGCGGAGGATGCCGAATATGCCGCTGACGTCATAGCCACCTGGGCGCGGCGCTATATCGCGCTGAAGCCCCCCGCCCCGCCACCGGGCGCGCCCGAAGGCGTCTTGCGTGTATCAGAGGCCGATAAATCGGGGTTCCTGACCGATATCACCTCCTCGGAGGGGCACCATCTGTTGGCGGATGAACCCATGGCCTATGGCGGCAGCAACAAGGGGTTGAGCCCTTATGGATTGCTTTCCGCCGGGCTTGGGGCCTGCACGTCGATGACCATTCGGATGTATGCGCGCCGCAAGGGCTGGCCGCTGGATCATGTCTCCGTCGACGTCAGCCACAACAAAGTGCACGCACAAGACGCCGACACCACCGTGGGTGAAAAGATCGACACATGGCGCAGGCGGATTTGCCTGAGTGGCAAGCTGAGTGAGGAACAACGCACGCGCCTGTTGGAAATCGCCGATAAATGCCCGGTGCATCGCACCTTGGAACGCAGCTCGACCGTCATCACCGAATTGGCGCAGCCCGCCTGACACCGCCCTTTGAAGCCGCCTGCCGGTCTGTAGATCGGGGCGCTTGGGCGGTGCGGGCGCGAGAAGCCGGGATCGATTGGCCAGTTGGGCCGCACGGGTCGATCCGGGCGGTTGGGTCTGTCTGGACGTACCGGGCACTCGGGGTGGTTCGCCGCGACGGGGCGGGCGTTGCCGTAGTATTAGTCATTCCACAAAACGGCATCGCAATAGACGCTACCACCGCCACTGACGCCGACTGGGGTACAGGCCGACAACCCCAAGCCCGCGCCTGTCAGTACAATCATCAAGTAGAGGTTTCTTACGCTCAATCGCATTGACTTTATACCTAATGTATAGATTTAAGATAATTCAACAACGCATTGATATTACTTATAACATTGACATCTTCACCCGCCTCGAACACGCCGACACTAACGGCGACGCGCCCGTTTGGCATGTCGATCGTGATTGCCGTGAAGTCGAGCGACTTTCCTTTCCGATGCCCTGTTCCTGAAAACGTCTGCGCGGGTAAACCGGCCACGCAACGCGATTTTATCGCCTTGACGCTGGCGTCCTTGACCAGAAACGCGCCCATCTCCGTGAGGTAGCCGCGGGCCGCCTCCAGCGTGCTAACGTCATGGGGCGAAATGAAGCCGACCCAGATTCCATCATTCTCTTCCGGACACAAGCCCAGCAGACGCGAGACATCCCGCCGCTCTTGGGCATCCGGTCGCCTCAGATCGCGTATGCCCCCGGTGCGTATGGACCAGAAGTCGGGAACCTCGATTTCAAACAGAGGGGTGTCGCCATCCTTGTAGACAAGCGGGGTTCCCGCAATGGCATCTTACGGGAGCAAGAGCATCCCCCCGATCAGGACAAGTGCTTTGAGAGAGGCCGCCGGTATTCGCATGGGCGCAGTCCTTGATTTGGCCGGGGCTGGCGCGAGAGGATCACTTCGCGTTGCCACACAGGAGAGCGCAAGCCAGTCGGCATACAAAAAAAGCCAGAGCGCGAGCTCTGGCTTTCCATCGTTTCAAAAAAGTTGCAAGCCTTAGCGGCGTGCGGTGCCAACCAGCTTCCACACCGCAGGCAGCAAGGCCGCGGCAAGTGCGAGCTTGAGAAAGTCACCGATTAGAAAGGGTGTGAGACCCCACGCGAGGATCGGCTGGTCCCAACCGTACAAGTGACCAAGCCACAACAGGCCCGGTACATAGAGCAGCACATTCCCGATCAGCATGGCCAGAGCCATCCAGACAACGGAACGGTCCCAGCCGCGCGCCGCGAGCAGTCCAAGCATGATGGTCGCCATGACGTATCCCAAAAGATAGCCACCCGTGCTGCCCATCATATAGGCTGTGCCATTCAGCTCTGCTGTGGAGCTTTGAAAGATGTCAAAGCCAAGCGCGCCGATGATCATATACCCCAGAATGGTCGCCAAACCGAGCCGCGGGCCATAGGCGGCACCAATGGTCAAAACCGCAAATGTGCCCATGCTCATCAGAACCGGCGAGCCTGGCACAGGCACTTTGATTTTGGCCATAACGGCCAGTAAAGCGATGCCGAGCACGACCAGAACGGCCTGTTTGATGCGCCGCGCAGTGCCTTCGTTCGGCCCGAAGGTCTCTGCCAGAACGGAATGAGAAGCGGACAATTGCATGGGGGTGTGTCTCCTGTTGAGAATAAGTTGCGTCATGAATGCCGCAGCAGCCGCAGCAGCGCAAGGCCTGTTGCGCTAACAGCGGTGGTAGAGGCTCGCCAGCGTATAGGATTTTTTCGGCCCCACCACCCGCCAGATCACCTTGAAACGCGGCCATTTGGTGAAATCATAGGTGACGTCATAGGTGTCCGGGTCACACCAATGACGCGCATCCCCCCCCGCCGCCGGAACACGGTGAAAAAACCGCCCGTCCTCGAAATAGATGTCCAGATCGGGACCCCAATGATACCGCCGCTCCGCCTGCATCGGTGTCGCATGCGCCATCTCGAGAAGTCCGGTCTCCAGATAAGCCATCCCCAGACCGTCAGGCGTCCAGAGCGCCGTGCCCTCAAAGCGGGCCTGGCTCCCATCGTCATGGGTGATCTGGCGCGTGAGGTCCCATTTCCCCTCAAAATCTGCCAGCACGCGCGGTTTCAGGTCACGCTGCATCATTGCCGACCATCACACGCCCGCCCTGCCCCATAAAGCGGCGCGCGTCCCGCGTGCGGATGGCGTCTTCTTCCAGCCCTTGCCAGGTTTCACCCTGTGCTGTTAGCGGACAAACAACGCTCCCGGTGGCTTTCATTTCATCCCCTCTCGCCTTGTGGCTCTGCGCCGCGCAGTTTAAGAGCGCGCCAAGCCCAAGACAAATACCAAAAAGGTGAGCCGATGATCCCCCGCTATTCCCGTCCCGACATGGTTGCAATCTGGTCTGCGGAAACGAAATTCCGTATCTGGTATGAAATCGAGGCGCATGCCTGTGACGCGATGGCCGATCTGGGTGTGATCCCGCGCGCCAATGCCGAGGCCGTCTGGAAGGCCAGGGACGTTGAATTCGACGTTGCACGCATTGATGAGATCGAGGCCGTGACCAAACATGACGTTATCGCATTCCTGACCCATCTGGCGGAACATGTGGGCAGCGATGAGGCACGGTTTGTGCATCAGGGCATGACGTCTTCGGATGTGCTCGACACCTGTTTCAATGTGCAACTGGTGCGCGCCACCGACATTCTGATCGAGGATATGAAGGGGTTGCTCGCAGCACTCAAGCGCCGCGCGCTGGAGCATAAGGACACCGTGCGCATCGGGCGCAGCCACGGTATTCACGCCGAACCCACGACCATGGGCCTGACCTTTGCGCGGTTTTACGCGGAGATGGACCGCAACCTGAACCGTTTGCTAAAAGCGCGTTATGAAATCGCGACCGGGGCGATTTCCGGCGCGGTCGGCACATTTGCCAACATTGACCCGGCGGTAGAGGAGCATGTCTGCGCGAAACTGGGGCTGGAACCGGAACCGATCAGCACGCAGGTGATTCCCCGCGACCGTCACGCGGCGTTTTTCGCAGCCCTCGGCGTGGTCGGCTCCTCGATCGAAAACATCGCAACCGAAATCCGCCATATGCAGCGCACCGAAGTGCTGGAGGCGGAGGAGTTCTTTTCCGCCGGGCAAAAGGGCTCCTCGGCCATGCCGCATAAGCGTAACCCGGTGCTGACGGAAAACCTCACCGGGCTGGCGCGGTTGGTGCGCATGGCCGTGGTGCCGGCGATGGAAAACGTCGCCCTCTGGCATGAGCGTGACATTTCGCACTCCTCGGTGGAGCGCAATATCGGCCCCGATACCACGATTACGCTGGATTTTGCGCTCGCGCGGCTGACGTCGGTCGTGGACAAGCTGGTGATCTATCCCGACAACATGCTCGCCAATATGAATAAATTCCGTGGTCTGGTGATGAGCCAGCGCGTGTTGCTGGCCCTGACGCAGGCGGGTGTGAGCCGCGAGGATGCCTATAAGTTGGTGCAGCGCAACGCGATGAGGGTCTGGGAAGAGGGCAAGGATTTCAAAACCGAACTTCTGGGGGATACGGATGTGTTGGCCGCGCTGAGCGCCGAGGAGATCGAAGAGAAGTTCGACATCGGATATCACACCAAACATGTCGATACGATCTTCAAGCGGGTGTTCAAGGATTGAGCGTTTTTATGCGTCGCGCAGACCGGCGTGCATGAGAATCGTCATTTTTGTTGACCGAAAGTGCCGGGCTGCTACTTTAACGGTATCAACAAAGGAGAACCGCAATGACGATCAAGACTTTGGCCGCCGCGGTGGCCCTAACACTGACACCCGTATTGGCCTTTGCTGGTGGGTGTAACTACGGCAAAGAAAAAGTGACCATGTCCTGTGCCGCCGGCACCAGTTATGACGCCGCCTCCGGGACCTGCGTCACCGGCGTTACCAGCTAAATGCAGAGAATTTTATTCAATCACCCACGCGTGATTGAATAAAACACGCCCCTAACCCGTATACCCTGCATAAGATCTCTTCTGATAAGGAATTCTGGTATGATGCGGATTGCTCTGGGCGCGGCCCTTCTTTTTCCAACGACACTTCTGGCAGCCGGTGGCGGCAATGATGAGCCGCCGATCAAGCCTGCGATCTCCTGCGAGGGTGCGCAGGTATTTGACGAGCGCATAAGACGCTGCGTCGACTCCAAGGAAAGCAGCCTAGAGCGCGACCAGCTCTATCAGACCGTGCGACAGTTGGCCTATGCTGGCCGTTATGAAGATGCGCAGGTTGTCCTGAGCGCCATGGCGGCGGATGACCCTGGCCGGTTGACTTATATGGGTTTCACGCATCGCAAACTTGGTAATGTGGCGCTTGGGAACACGTATTATGAACGTGCGATTGCGCAGGATCCGGCCAATATCCTAGCGCGCTCTTACATGGGGCAAGGATTCGTGGCCAGCGGTGACATTGAGGCGGCCAAGGTCCAACTGCGCGCCATCCGCGCGCATGGTGGAACGGGGAGTTGGTCCGAAACATCACTGCGTAAGGCAATCGCGACTGGCGCAACTTACAGCTACTGATTTCAGCCAATATTTACCTTTATCTGGCAATCCTTGGAAAGACTTTTACCAAGGCGGATAATGATGACTGATATGGTTCCAATGGCGCCGTTTCCGGCCCTGCCGGGAATGGGAGACGCCGCACCCGTGACGCTGAGCCGACGCGCAAAAGCGGCAATTGTTGTGCGTTTGCTGCTGAATGAGGGGGCCGAAATTCCGCTCGAAGACCTCCCCGAAGATCTTCAGGCGCATCTGACCAAGCAAATGGGTTCCATGCGGCTGGTGGATCGGGCCACGCTTGCCAGTGTCGTGTCAGAATTTGCCGATGAATTGGAGAATATCGGCTTATCCTTTCCGGGTGGCATGGCGGGCGCGCTCGACTCCCTTGACGGTCGTATTTCCAAACAAACCGCGACCCGGCTGCGCAAGGAGGCGGGCGTGCGCCAATATGGCGACCCCTGGGCCCGGTTGAAGGACATGGGCGTGGAAAAGCTCCTGCCGGTCCTGGAAAACGAAAGCATCGAAGTCGCCGCTGTCTTGCTGTCCAAGATCAATGTGGCGCGCGCCGCAGAGCTGTTGAGCAAATTGCCCGGACCCAAGGCGCGTCGGATTACCTATGCCGTCTCCCAGACCAGCGCCGTCACGCCTGATGCGGTGGATCGAATCGGTATTTCGCTTGCAACGCAATTGGACGCCGAACCGCTTAAGGCCTTTGACAGCGGACCGGTGGAGCGCGTGGGGGCCATTTTGAACTCAGCAAAATCCATAACCCGTGATGATGTCCTGGAAGGGTTGGATGAAACCGATGCCGGATTTGCCGATCTGGTCCGTAAAGCAATTTTCACTTTCGCAAATATCCCCCAGCGTATTGCCCCACGAGATATTCCACGCGTCATTCGCGAGTTGGAACAGGAACAGCTTTTGACTGCATTAGCCGGTGCAGAAGCAGCTGGTATGAAACTCTCTGCGGATTTTATTCTGGAAAACATGTCCGGTCGCATGGCCGATCAACTGCGCGAAGAAATGGGCGAAAAAGGGACCGTCAAAACCACAGAGGTCGAGGAGGCCATGGCATCCATCGTTTCGGTCATCCGCGAAATGGAAACTACGGGCGAGTTACTGCTTGTTGTGGAAGAAACCGACGACGGCTAACACAGCCCCGGCACCGATCTCAGCGTTGCAGCCCCGCGTGGCAAAGACCGCCTCGTGCGTATCACTCTCTCTGTGGATCGTATGAAGCCGACGCCACATCATACCGCTCGCCGCTTCTCACCTGATGCGCGCCGCTGCCACAATCGGCCCCATCTCGGTGCTTTGGATCAGCACGACAACGGGATCATCGCCCGTGGCGATTGCGTTCATCGAAAACGGCGCGCGCCCGTCCCATTCCGCCAGGACCTTCCAATCTTGCGTCACATTCGCGTAGTCTATTGTTTTACCTGCGTTTTCACCGCGTGTTATCCGCGCCTCGCGGCGGGGTTTGTAACGCAGAATCTGGACCACCAACGGGCCTTTAACATCACGCAAGACCTGCGCCTCGATCCGCAGATCATCACCGGACTTTTGCAGCGAAACCGTAACACTGGCCGGCACCTCCTTGTGCTCTGCAATTGCCTTGGAAATTTCCATTGGTTTTGCGCCCACGATATCAGTCAACCCGTTTACGATCATTTCAGGGGTGTAGATCGAGCGCCGCCCCGCTGTCGTAGCATAGGCGCGTTGACGTTCAGCGTTTCTGGGGTCGGCGAATTCATCCTTCCAGCCGATGTAATCCCAGTAATCCACATGCAAAGCCAGCGCGATCACATCGTCGCGTTCGGCCAGCCCATGCAACAGCTCATCTGCGGGCGGGCAGGAGGAACATCCCTGTGACGTAAACAATTCAACGACAACCGGCGAATTCTGGGCCACAGCTGGCGCGCTGATCAGCCAAAAAGCCGCCAAAACGTAAGACAGTTTTTTCATGTGATTCCTTGCCAATCCGCCAACCTTAGAATGCATCCTAGAGCCGCGACGCTGCAATGACCAATCAAGGTTTGTTGAGAGAATGAGAGCAGAATAGACCAAATTCCCGCATACAGCGGTATACAACCGAATGCTCTTGCTGTGATTTGAGTTGAATTGCCCATCGCCTTAGGGCATTCAACCTCCAGTTCACAAGATGATCCAGCCCATAGCAAGAGGAACGCTTCCATGCCCATTACCGTTGGTCACGACACCTCGAAAACGCGCAAGACCCTGAATGTCGGCGCGCAAACCGTAGATTACTACTCGATCCCCGCCGCGACAAAAGCAGGCCTTGGAGATTTTTCAAAATTGCCCGCCGCGTTGAAAGTCGTGCTGGAAAACATGCTGCGGTTTGAGGACGGAAAGACGGTCACGACTGATGACATCAAGGCCTTTGCCGTTTGGGGTGCCAATGGTGGCAAGAACCCGCGCGAGATTGCCTACCGCCCTGCCCGCGTCTTGTTGCAGGATTTCACTGGTGTTCCGGCTGTGGTGGATCTGGCCGCGATGCGCGATGCCATCATCAGCCTTGGCGGTGATGCGGAGAAGATCAACCCGCTGAACCCGGTCGATCTGGTCATTGACCACTCGGTGATGATCGATGAATTTGGCAACCCTCGCGCGTTTCAGATGAATGTTGATCGCGAATATGAGCGCAATATGGAGCGCTATACCTTCCTCAAATGGGGTCAGAAGGCGTTCAACAATTTCCGCGTTGTGCCGCCCGGCACCGGCATTTGCCATCAGGTAAACCTTGAATATCTTGCGCAAACCGTCTGGACGGATACGGATCAGACCGGCGCGAATGTCGCCTATCCCGACACGCTTGTGGGCACCGACAGCCACACCACGATGGTCAATGGCGCCGCCGTTCTGGGCTGGGGTGTGGGTGGGATCGAGGCCGAAGCCGCCATGCTCGGCCAGCCGATCTCCATGCTGATACCCGAGGTCATTGGTTTCGAGCTGACCGGCACGATGATGGAAGGCACCACTGGTACCGACCTCGTGCTCAAAGTGGTTGAATTGCTGCGCGCAAAGGGTGTTGTCGGCAAATTCGTCGAATTCTACGGCGAAGGTCTGGACCGTTTGCCACTGGCAGATCGTGCGACCATCGGCAATATGGCCCCGGAATACGGTGCTACCTGTGGCTTCTTCCCGATCGACGGGGAAACTCTGCGCTACCTGCGCACCACAGGCCGGGATGAAGACCGCATTGCGCTGGTCGAGGCCTATGCCAAAGAGAACGGGTTCTGGCGCGGCGATGATTATGCGCCGATCTATACCGACACACTGCATCTGGACATGGGCACCATCGTGCCTGCGATTTCCGGCCCCAAACGGCCACAGGATTATGTGGCGCTCGATCAGGGCCAAACCGCCTTTCGCCGCGAAATGGAGGAGACCTTCAAACGCCCGATGGGCAAGGAGGTCGCCGTTGTGGGCGAGGATTACACCATGGAAAGCGGCAAGGTCGTGATCGCCTCGATCACCTCCTGCACCAACACCTCCAACCCCTATGTGATGATTGGGGCGGGTCTCGTGGCGCGTAAAGCGCGCGCGCTCGGCATGAACCGCAAGCCTTGGGTCAAAACATCGCTCGCCCCCGGCAGCCAGGTGGTTTCCGCCTATCTGGAAGCGGCGAATCTGCAAGAGGATCTCGACGCCATCGGTTTCAACCTGGTGGGCTATGGCTGCACCACCTGCATCGGCAATTCCGGACCGATCCAGAAAGAGCTTTCCGCCGCCATCGCCGAGGGTGATCTGGTGGCAACCTCCGTGCTCTCGGGCAACCGCAATTTTGAGGGCCGGATCAGCCCGGATGTGCGCGCGAATTACCTCGCCTCCCCGCCGCTGGTTGTGGCCTATGCGCTGGCCGGGACGCTGGACATTAACCTCGCGACGGATGTGATCGGACAGGACAGGGATGGCAATGACGTCTTCCTCAAGGATTTGTGGCCGACAAGTCAGGAAGTCGCGGAATTGGTCGAGCAGACCGTGACCCGCGAGGCCTTCCAGACCAAATACGCCGATGTCTTCAAAGGCGATGATAAATGGCAGGGCGTCGCGACCACGGACAGCAAAACCTATGACTGGCCAGTGTCCTCGACCTATGTGCAAAACCCGCCTTATTTCCAGGGCATGGGCAAAGAGCCGGGCACGATCAGCAACATCGAAAACGCCTCCGTATTGGCGATTTTGGGTGACATGATCACGACCGACCACATCTCACCGGCGGGGTCGTTCAAGGATACGACCCCTGCGGGCCAATATCTGATCGAGCGGCAAGTGCCGGTGCGCGAATTCAACTCCTACGGCTCGCGACGTGGTAATCACGAGGTCATGATGCGCGGCACCTTCGCCAACATCCGCATCAAGAACGAGATGCTGGACGGGGTCGAGGGCGGCTATACCAAGGGGCCAGACGGCAATCAGGCGTCAATCTATGACGCCGCGATGGCCTATCAGGAGGCCGGCACGCCGCTGGTGATCTTTGGCGGTGAGCAATACGGTGCCGGCTCCTCGCGCGACTGGGCGGCAAAGGGCACCGCACTTTTGGGCGTGAAGGCCGTGGTAGCGGAGAGTTTCGAGCGCATCCACCGCTCCAATCTGGTCGGGATGGGTGTCATTCCGTTTGAATTCACCGGTGGCGACACGCGTAAATCGCTGGGTCTGAGCGGGGATGAAACGGTGTCCATCTCGGGTCTGGATACGATCAAGCCTCTGCAAGAGGTGCCCTGCACGATCACAATGGCGGATGGTGCGGTAACAGAGATCACCCTGAAATGCCGGATCGATACCGCGATTGAGATCGAATATATCGAACACGGCGGCGTGCTGCACTACGTCCTGCGCAATCTGGCGCAAGCCGCCTGATTGCGGATTATCGGTAAAAACCAAGAAGGCCCGGAGTGCGATTCCAGGCCTTTTTTCTTGATCGGGCCGTTTTGAACACCAACTGAACGATGACTCCCAGCCTAATTTAGCATCCAAAGGTTAGACTTGGATTTGTACGGTTATTTTAACGACAATACTGTCGATTGACCTTTTCCTTGGTCGCGTGTCAGGCGCATACTATTGCCGTCAATTTCAACAGTCTGACAATTAGTGCCAGTTTCTTTCTTATTGATAACAAGATTTCGGCAGTAGAACCCCTTACTGAAGACCCAATTACCCGCGTATTTCCCCTGTTTCTTGAGCTTTCCATCCGTTTTGCCGTTAGCGTGGATCATAGCTGTGCCGCCATCCCATTCGATTTTCTTGCCGACGACCAATGCGGTAAACTCCTCAGCTGATTTGATCCGTTTGAAATTGCCGGCTAACGCAGGTAGAGCGCTGGTTGTTACGAGTACGACGACTGAAATTGCGAAAATTGAAGTGCGCATGAATGTTTCCTTTATAGTTGCTGGCCTCTGGACTAATAGAAATTAATGTCCCTATTGAGTTGCCAACGATGAAAATGATCTGTTCATATAATGCAGAGCGAAACACTACTTTCATTTTCTGTCAACCGGAACGATTTCAACTGTCACCAAGTTTTCCTGAACCTCACTTTAGTCATTAACGCTTTCACTCACCTTGCATCGCCGCATTGAGCGCGGGTAAAAACCGCTGTTCATAGTCACTGCCAACCAGAGGGCCTGCGAAGCGGAACAAAACCGTACCCTCGGCGTCCAGGATGAAGGTTTCCGGCGGCGCGGTCACGCCCCAGTTGATTGCGGTGCGCCCTTGTGGGTCAAATGCGACGGCGGCAAAGGGGTTGCCGTCATCATCCAGATACGACGTTGCGGGTCCTTCTTTGTCCTTGAAGTTCACGCCGATTATCGGCATGCCCTCCCCGGCCATTTCCAACAGCTTGGGGTGTTCGGCGCGGCACGGCGGGCACCAGCTGGCCCAGAAATTCACCAGCGTCACCTCCCCGGTCGCCATGGCCTCGGGCGTCACGGGCGGGTAATCGCCAAGCGCGACGGATGTGATCTCTGGCGCGCTCTGGCCGATCATGGTGGATGGTAGTTGGTTTGGGTCATCGCGAAACATACCGACCCCGGCCATGGCGACGAAGGCTGCAAAAATCACCGGCGGAGCGATCATCAGAGGCGAGATTTTAGCCATTTGGCTTGATCCTTTTTTCGACGCTTTCCAAAGCTTCGCGTGCCGCACGCCCCCGGCGCAGGGTGAAGATTACCAGCAACAAAAGCAACAAGATCGTGCCCCCATAAGCGGAGAGCACAGCATCGGCGTATTTTCCCAGATCAGGCATCATGCGCGCACCTCACGGGCTTGCAACGCGCGGGTGCGGCGCAGGCGGATTTCGGTGCCGGTCCGGTAGAGGACCAGAGCGAAAAACAGCAACACGAAACCGGCGATGCAGACCAGAAGCGGGAAGTAGAAAACATCCGCAACGTTTTCTTCCTTGTCCAAGCTCAATGAGGCCCCTTGATGCAGCCCCTGGTTCCAGAAGTTTACCGCATAGCGCGACAGCACGGCAAAGACAGAGCCGACGAGACATAACACGGACGTAAGGTCAGCCGCCGTATCCGGGTCCTCGATCGCCGACCACAGGGCGATGTAGCCGAGGTAAAACAGGAACAGGATCAGGAAGGAGGTCAAGCGCGGGTCCCAGGCCCACCAGGTCCCCCACATCGGCTCGCCCCAGACCGCACCGGTAAAAAGCGCGATCAGCGTCATGACCACACCCACCGGGGCGGCGGCCTTGGCCGCGAGGGCAGAGACGTGGTGGCGCCGGATCAGCCAGATCAGTGAGGCCACCAGCATCATGAACCAGGCGTTAATGGCCATCAGGGCGGAGGGGACGTGGAGGTAGATGATCTTGACGGTCGAGCCTTGCCGGAAATCGTCAGGCGTGAAGAAGAAGCCCCAGATCAGCCCCACAACCAGACAGATCGCCGACAGCACCCAAAGGGTGGGCAATATCCGTTGGCTGAACCCCAGGAATTTCACAGGGTTGGCGTAGCTCCAGAAGCCCGAGGGGCGTTTGGGTGTGTGATCGCTTACTGACATGGGATTGATTTAAGCCCTCCTGCGGTCCGGCTCAATGGGCAAATCGTCTCGCTCACCGCAAGTTCACCCGCAAAGCGGCGGCAGAGGCAAAGGGCATGATCGCAATCACGCCCGCAGTGATCCCCGCCAGCATCAAAAGCGGTGTGGTGGCGTCCATGCCGGTCGCGCCCCGGCGCGCGGCTTCGGCCCCGAAAATCAGCGTCGGCACATAGAGCGGCAGCACCAGCAGGGACATCAGCAAGCCGCCGCGTTTAACCCCGACCGTGAGGGCCGCGCCAAAGGTGCCGATCACCGAGAGCGCAGGCGTGCCGAGCAGGAGCGAGAGCACCAGCCAGCCATAGCCCGGTGTGGGCAGGTTGAGCAGGATGCCGAGAACGGGTGCGGCCAGCACCAGCGGCAGCCCGGTGCTGATCCAATGCGCCAGCGCCTTGATGCTGAGGCCTGCCTCCAGTGGCAAGGGCGAGGTCGCCAGCAGATCGAGCGTGCCGTCCTCCCAATCCAGCGCGAGCAGGCGATCCAGCGACAGGAGGCACGCCAGCAAAGCCCCGAGCCAGAGTATGCCCGGTGCAATGCGCGACAACAGGTCCGAGTTTGGCCCGACGCCAAAAGGCACCAGCACGGTCACGATGAGGAAAAACGCAAGGCCGAGGCCAAAACCACCCCCTGCGCGAAAGGCCAGCATCAGGTCGCGTTTCAGGAGCGCCTTCACAGGAAGGCCTCGTCGCTGGCACCAGCGCGTGCGTCCAGGGCGGCGCGATATGGCGTGACGTCAAACACCTCCGCCTCAAGGCCAAGGTCGATGTGCGTGGCGATCAACGCCGAACCGCCCGCCCCAAGATGCGCGCTCACCGCAGAGGCAAATTGCACAACCGCATCCACGTCCAGCGATACCGTGGGTTCATCCATCATCCAGATGGGACGCCCGGTCACCAGCATGCGCGCCAGCCCAAGGCGGCGTTTTTGCCCAGCTGACAGCGTCCCGGCCATGCGGTCCCTGAGAGGGGACAGGGAGAAAGCCGCAAGGGCGGGTTCGATGTCACCCTGGCCAAAAACATCCGCCCAGAAGCGCAGGTTTTCCGTGACCGTGAGCATGGATTTCAACCCATCGGAATGACTGGAATAGGCGATACTCTCCTCAGCTGCCTCGATATGCCCGCTCAAAGGGGGCTGCAACCCGGCCAAGGTGCGCAGCAGCGTGGTCTTGCCCGAACCATTGGGACCGCGCAGGATCAGCGCCTGCCCCGGCACAAGCGCAAAGGAAAGCCGATCGAGCACCGGAACACCGCCACGCGCCACGCAAAGATCACGGATCGTTAATGTCATAGCGCCAGCGTTAACCGATTGAGGCCGCGCACAAAAGCCCGATCAGACAGGAAGGAGCGCCAGAGCAATGCGGCGCCCCTCGCTCAAGAGCACATTATAGGTGCGACAGGCCGCCGGGGAGGCCATGATCTCGACCGCGATCCCGGCCTCCTCCAATGCATCACGCACAGCCGCGGGTAAGTGCGCGATTTCCGCGCCAGTGCCGATGAAAAGGACGTCAATCTCGTCCTTGAGCGCGACAAGAGCGGCCAGATCATCATAGCCGTCCCATGCAACCGTGCCGCCGGATCCGGTCAGCACCGGGCTGTGAAACACCTCTCCCCCGATGCGGAAAAAACCTTTGCCATAGCCTTCAACAGGTTTGGCATCGGTAAATGTTATCTCATTCAGGCGCATGTCCTCTCCTACTTCCAGATTGGCAGGCCAATAATAGCCGAAAGTGCAATCACAAGGTAGGCCACGCGGCGAAAAATCACCTCTGCATTCGGATTGAAAAGCCGCGCACCAATCATATTGGCGATCACATTGGGAATGCCCGCCATCAAGCCGAGCAGCGCGATTTTCCATACAAACAGATCAAGCACGAAGAACACCGCGATCATCACCACGTCAATGGCCAGCAGATAAAGCAGAAAATTCGCCCGTATGACGGCGATGGGCAGGCGGCTGGACATGTAGAGCATGATCACCGGCGGGCCCGGCACCCCGGCGAAACCGCCCATGAAACCCCCAAGCCCCCCCGTCACAACCGTCAGTTTTGGGGTCAGTTCGCCCTTGTAACGCCAACCGGTCATCAAAAGCGCCAGCAGAATACCCACCGAGATCGACACCACCCAGCCAAAGAAATTCGCGTCCATAACCGACAGGCAGAGGATCCCGATGGGCACGGTGATCACCGCACCGATCATCAGACGGGCGACATCACGCGGCGCGCCCTCACGCCAGGCGGCGGGCAGATTCGGCAAGGGGCCGAGGAGTTCCGCCATCATCATGAAGGTCACAGCCGCGACCGGGGACAGCACGGCGGAGGCGACCGGCATGATGATCATCCCGCTGCCAAAGCCTGCAAAACCGCGCACCAGGCCAGCCGCAACCACCCCCATCATCAGCCAAAGAAGCCCGTCTGTTTCGAAAACGCCTGCGAGCGCCTCAAGCATCTATGTTGGCGTATTGGTTGCCGGAATTGGCATCCGGCTTGGACCAGTCGCGTTTGACGCCGAGATACAGCAGGGCTGCGGAGGCCACAAAAATGGAGCTGTATGTCCCCACGATCACGCCCCAGATCATCGCGAAGACGAAGCCGCGAATGACGTCCCCCCCCAGCACGAAGAGCGCGATCAGCGCCAGCAATGTGGTCACGGAGGTCATGAAGGTCCGGCTGAGCGTTTCGTTGATCGAGATGTTGAGCACCTCGTTCAGCGGGCGTTTCTTGTATTTTCGCAAGTTCTCGCGCACCCGGTCAAACACCACCACCGTATCGTTGAGCGAATAGCCCACGATGGTCAGCAGGGCGGCGATGATCGCCAGATCAAACCGGATTTGCAGTTCCGAAAACACCCCGATGGTCAGGATCACATCATGCACCAGGGCCAGCACGGCACCGAGCGCGAATTGCCATTCAAACCGCAGCCAGATGTAGATCAGCACCGCCCCGATAGCGAGCACCACGGCAATGGCTGCCGTCTGGATCAATTCGCCGGATACTTTCGGGCCAACCGATTCCACCGAAATGAATTTGATATCGGGCCGCACGGTTTGCAGTACCTGTTCGACCGCCACGATCACTTCGGTGGTGACCGCTTCCTGACCGTCCTGCGCCTGAATACGGATCATCGCGACGTTTTGATCCGGTGCAAAAGTGGGATCGAACACTTCAGTGATCGATACGTCGCCCAGTTCCAGCGTGGCAATCGCATCGCGGTAAATGCCGATCTCGACCGGCAGCGGGCTTTCGGTCCGGATCGTGGTGCCGCCGCGAAAATCGATGCCGTAATTGAGGCCCTGGAGCAGGAATGAGGCAAAAGCCACCACCATCATCAACCCCGAAATACCCAGCCAGAGTTTCCAGCGTTTGAAGAAATCGAAACTCGTGTTCTGCTTGACCAGGCGCAAACGCATATCAGACCTCGATTGTTTTGGGGCGGCGGCGCTCGAACCACATCACGATGATGAGGCGCGTCACGAAGATCGCGGTAAAGACGGAGGTCAGGATGCCCAGACCCAGCGTGATGGCAAAGCCACGCACCGGCCCCGAGCCCATCGCAAACAGGATCACCGCCGTGATGAAGGTGGTGATATTGGCGTCCAAAATTGCGCTGAGCGCCTTTTCATAGCCCAACTCGATGGCGCGCGCGGGTCCTTTTGCGGTCTTGAGTTCCTCGCGGATCCGCTCGAAAATCAACACATTGGCATCTACCGCCATCCCCACCGTCAAGACGATCCCGGCAATGCCCGGCAGTGTCAGCGTCGCGCCTACAAGGCTCAGCAGGCCAAAGATCAGCCCGATATTGATGATCAGCGCAACATTGGCAAAAAGACCAAAGAGCCCGTAGCTGAGCGCCATGAAAACCAGCACCGCGCTGAAGGCCACAATGGTGGCAATTTTACCCGCGTCGATGCTGTCTTGCCCCAGTTCCGGCCCGATGGTGCGCTCTTCGAGGAACTCGAGCCCCGCAGGCAAAGCACCGGCGCGCAGCAGAACGGCCAGATTGGTCGATTCCTCAATGCTGAAACGTCCGGTGATGATGCCCGACCCGCCCGGAATATGGCTTTGGATCGTGGGCGCGCTGACGACTTCATCATCCAGGATGATTGCGAAGGGCGAGCCGATGTTTTCCGCTGTATAGTCACCAAATTTACGCGCACCGGTTGAATTGAACCGGAAATTCACCGCCGGGCGGCCATTCTGATCAAAGGCGGGCTGCGCATCCACCAGTTCCTCACCGGTCACAACAGCCGCGGATTCGATCACGTAAAATGTACCGGGTTCATCGAGCGACGGCACGACCCGATTGCCAATTCCGGGGGCGGCACTGCCATCCGTGCCGCGTGAAACAACCGGGTTGAAGGTCAGCTGCGCCGTGGTGCCGATGATCTCTTTCAACTCGCTGGCCGAGCCGACACCGGGGACCTGAATGAGGATCCGATCCGACCCCTGCCGTTGGATCGTGGGCTCGCGGGTGCCGACCTCGTCGATACGGCGGCGAATGATTTCAAGGCTTTGCTGGACGGTACGCTCATCCGTGGCGAGTTTTTCAGCCTCCGAAAGGGAGACAATGATCAAATCATCCTGCGCGCGCACCTCTATGTCATTGGCCCCGACCCCGGTAATCGTCTGCACCGGGCGCGCGAGTCCGCGCACAACTTCCATGGCCCGCGCCATGCCTTCAGGCTGGCTGACGCGCACACGCACCTCGTCTTCAGGCGAGGGTTGCAGACGGATCGTACCGATCGTTGCGCGTTCTGGGCGCAGAGCGTCGCGAATTTCCGGCCAGGCGGCCTGCATGCGGGCGGCATAAACGTCGGCCACCTTCACCTCGGCCAACAAATGCGCTCCCCCACGCAGATCAAGGCCAAGGTTCACCAACCCCGAAGGCATCCAATCCGGCCAAAGCGCACGGTCCGCGCTCACCTGCGCCGTCCCGCCGCTCAATTCAAATGCTGCGATTGCATCATTGTGCTTTTCAACATTGGTGTAAAAGGCATTTGGCAGCGCCAACCAAAGGCCGACCGCACAGGTCAGCCAGATAGTGATCCGCTTCCAGAGATCAATTTGCAGCATTAAAGACGCCTTTTCAACGTTTTACTTGGCGTATTTACTTAGCCGGTTCAGTCTTGGACATCACCGTGGCAATGGTCGATTGAATAACACGAACCTTCACGCCATCCGCAATTTCCAGTTCCAATTCGCCGTCATCCTTGACCTTGGCCACCTTGCCAACGATGCCACCCTGGGTAACCACCTGATCGCCACGGCGCAGAGCGGAAACCATCGCCTGATGCTCCTTCACTTTCTTTTGCTGCGGACGGATCAGCAGAAAATACATGATCGCAAAGATCAGGATGAGGGGCACAAATTGCGCAAATGCTTCCATTGAGAGGGTCCTTCCGGGTAGGGCGCGCAGTCACGGTCATGTGGCGCGAATTTCGCCGGAACCTATGGGTTGGCAGTGAGGTTTGCAAGAGAGGCCGTGCAGGATTTGCGTTTCGCGTTCCGCAGATGGAAACCGCGTTGGTAAACATATTGTTTAATGCCACTTTTACGGGTGTTTTGTCATGCTAAAAGCCATGATGATGGCCCCCGGTTTTGGATCCGATCTGGGAAGGCTATGGTCGTCTTTGCCCACAGGGGTCAAGGGCGCACCTGCCGATGCGGCGATCCAGCGGCAACCGTCCTGCTGTCGTGTATATTCGTCGCCCTCCCGGCCCTCGCGTCGGTTTGAGAGGAACAAAAAGTCTTTCCACATTCTCTCAAAGCCGAACCGAGATTTCGCATCGCCTGGTTTTGGAAATGTTCTGGACGACCTGGCGCGTTTTGATGTTCTTTACGGGCGATCTTTGGAACATCTATTTTCGGTCCGTATTTAACTTCGGCGGCAAGGCTAAGCCGCTGTGTTTTTACGCTGGATATTTGGGGATGCCTGTTCCGGCCGGCCCCCGGCTGGGAGGGGAGTGGTTCTGACGTAAAGCAGCAGTTCTAGGACTAAGATAACGCCCCTTCAAAGCGCACTCATCGCGCGGCACCAAAACCCGCACATACACCCCGAACCGCGATTTTCCTTTTGCCGAGCCTGCCGCGTCCGATGAAGAGCCACCGTACGGCAAGCAGCCATCGTCCCAATCGCTTGCACCCTTCCGTTAGATGCGATTGTCGGTCGCACCCGCTCGGTTGGGGTTGCATTCGCTGCGTTTATCTGTGAAACGTGCATTACCACAGGGGAGCCGCGTTACGCCGCGGCTGAGATGGGGGCGCAAGCCCACGGACCCTCAAAGCTGATCTGGATAATGCCAGCGTAGCAAGGAGGACAGAAATGTTTGCAGGCGCACAAGTTTCCCTTTACCCGATGGCCGACGGTTTCGTTGACATCATCCTCTCTTCGCTCAGCGCACTAGACCCCTGGCGGGATAGATTGCGGATCGAAACAGACGATATCTCGACCCTGATCGTCGGCCCGCCAGAAGTGTTATTTCCCGCGCTGCACGATCTGTATGTTGCGGCGGCAGCCTCTGGCGCGCATCTCGTGTTACGCGCCACCTTGTCGCGGGGCTGCCCCGGTGAACCCGATGATCCGATCTGCCAAACGGGCGCGTTGGCCAATCCGTCCGAGCCGTTGGTGTCACGCCAGCAGAGTGCCCTGACAGCCCTTGCCGCAACGCCTGAGACGGGCCAAGCGACAGATGCGCAGTTTTCGCTTTATGTCATGGGGGCGGGTGATCACATGGCCGAAATCATGGGCTGCATTGATTTTCTCAAGCAAAGCGGCACGTTCGATCGGTCCAAGAATTTTTGCACGCGCCTGACGGGTGACGCGGGTCCGGTGTTTGCCACGCTCCAGCAGGCGTTTTGCCAGTTTGGCCCCCCTGTTGGCCATGTCACGATTGATTTGACGGTCTCCGCCAACAGCCCCTCCAAGCGCTGATCTGATGCAACACCCTGCGCCTCGCCCTTTGGGCGAAGGTCTGACCCGCGGTATTCCTGCTGTGCTGAGCGTGGTCAGTGCCTTCGTGATCTGGGAAATCTACGTTCATGTCTCGGGGGTTTCTCCGTTGATGTTACCCGCCCCTTCTCGGGTGCTGGATCAGATGGTGCTGAACCGCGTTCTATTGTGGCACAACACCATACCGACGCTGAAGGCCACGCTTGCAGGGTTTGCACTGTCGCTGACACTCGCCTTTGTGCTGTCGGTTGTCCTTGACTTCATGCCGCGCGTGCGGCGCGCATTATTCCCGATCTTCGTGGTCAGCCAAACCCTGCCCCTGGTCGCCATTGCACCCTTGGTCGTGCTTTGGTTTGGCTTTGATCTGACGCCAAAAGTGTTGCTCGTGGCGCTTGTGACGTTCTTTCCGATGCTCGTGGCGCTGGTCGACGGATACGCCGCCACCGACCCCGAGATCGAAGATCTGTTGCGCTCCATGGGAGCCTCGCGCCGCGTCGTGTTCCGCCGGGCCCGCCTCCCCTCTGCCATGCCGTATTTCTTTGCCGGATTGCGCATTTCGATCACCTATGCGGTGGTCGCCGCCATCTTTGCGGAATATGTCGGCGCGCGGGCGGGCTTGGGCATCGTGATCCTGAACGCCAAGAACAGTTTTCGACCAGACCTTGTGCTGGCGGCTGTTGTGATCAGTTCGGCTCTGACCCTGGTGCTCTTTGCCCTCACCGCAGTGCTGCAACGCGTGGTGTTGCGGTGGCGCAGTTTTGGGGAGCGCCGATGAGTTTCCTGGAGCTGCAAGACATCGGCGTCACCCTGGGCGACACGGCAGTGCTCAACGATATCTCGATGCATGTTGCTGAGGGTGAGTTCGTGTCGATTGTCGGCCCTTCGGGCGCGGGCAAATCGACCATCTTTCGCCTTTTGACAGGCGCGTTGCAGCAGAATCGCGGGACCATCACCTGCAACGGGCGCGCCCTTGATCAAACCGCGCAGGTCTTTGCCTTCCTGCCGCAGCGGGATGCCTTGATGCCATGGCTGCGCATCCTCGACAATCTGACCTTGGGTCTGGAGGTGCAGGGCGTTTCCAAAGGGGCGGCGCGCGCGCGCGTCTTGCCGCTGTTGGCGGATTTTGGATTGGTCGGTTTTGAGGGGTATTACCCCGCACAATTGTCGGGCGGGATGCGCCAGCGCGCCGCCCTATTGCGCACCATCATACAGGCACGCCCCATGCAACTTCTGGATGAACCCTTTGGCGCATTGGACGCCTTGACGCGGATGCAGATGCAAAAGTGGTTCGAAGATCGCTGGCAAGCCGCGCGCTGGACGACCTTGCTGATAACGCATGATGTGCGCGAGGCGGTCGCCCTGTCGGACCGCATCTATGTGCTGTCACGCCGCCCGGCCCGCGTAATCGCCGAAGTCATCGTGCCCGACCCGCGCCCGCGTCTTGGACACCCCGCCACCGCATCAGCACATGCGCTGGAGGCTCAGCTGCTTGGTATTTTACTTAACCAAACCGGAGATGACATATGAAACATCTGATCACTGCTCTATTCCTTTGTGCCCCATTTGCGGGTGCGGCCCAGGACAAACTGAGCGTGGCGCTCGACTGGACGCCCAACACAAACCACGTCGGCCTATACGTCGCCCACTCCAAAGGGTGGTTCAAAGAGGCAGGGCTTGATGTGGATATTTTGCCCTATACGGATACATCCTCGGGGACGCTGGTGGCCGCAGGTGTTGCGGAATTTGGGATCCTGAGCGCGGTGGGGTTTCACAGCCAGCGCGCGAGCGGAGCCGATATGACCGTGGTCATGGCCGTTGTGCAACATGAGACCGGGCGGCTGGTGTTTAACGGCGCGCGGGACGATATTCAGCGCCCCGCAGATCTTGACGGTAAAAGCTACGCCGGGTTTGGCAGCGCTTGGGAAGAAGCATTGATCTCAACGATTATTCGCAACGACGGCGGCGTCGGCACCTTCGACACGGTCACATTGGGCACCTCGGCTTATGAGGCGCTGGCCAATGGTCGGGTTGATTTCACGCTTGAAGTCAGCACCTGGGAAGGTGTGAATTCTGTTCTTCTGGACCGCCCACAGCGCGCATTTCGTTATGCCGATTACGGCGTTCCGGATCAGCACACAACGTTTTTGGGTGCCAATGGAAGCTGGCTTGCGCAGAACCCCAACAGCGCACGCGCCTTTGTGCAGGCCGCCCAGCGGGGCTATGAATTTGCGGCCAATAATCCAGAGGATGCAGCCGAGATACTGATTGCACAAACCGATGGCATGATGAGCAACCCAGCACTTGTGCGTGCCTCAATGGAGGCACTGGTGGCGGGCGGATATTTGCAGGATCCCGGCGAGCCGGTGGGCATGATCGATGATGAGATGTTCCATAACATCACGGGGTTCTTGTTTGAAGCGGGTATCCTGCGCGGCGAAGATGGCCGCCCCCTGTCGCAAAAGCCCGACGTGTCATCATGGTTTACAAATGATTACCTTTTGGGCGCGAACTGAACATTCTTTGAAACGCGAGTATGGCATTTCTGATGCCATACTCGCGGCCTTCGGGGCGTACCCGCCCCATGGATCATTGCAGATAGTTTGGCAAGAAAAGCGCGATGCTCGGGAAAGCGATCAACAGCAAGGCCATCGCCAGCATGGTCAGGCAATAGGGTAACGCGCCCAACATGACCTCATTCAAACTGCCCGATTTGCGCGCGCCCTGCACCACATAGAGGTTCAGGCCGACCGGCGGCGTAATCAGCGCCATTTCGATCAGCACAATCATCAAAATACCGAACCAGATCACGTCATACCCCTGGGCAAGCACCAGCGGTACGATGATCGGAATGGTCACAACCATGAGCGACAGCGTCTCAATGAAGAAGCCCAATACGATATAGAGCACCACAACAACGAGGATGGTTTTCAGCGGGGTCAGACCCAGACCGGTCATAAATTCGGTCAATTCACGGCCCAGCCCCGCAGAGGCCAGCGTAAAGTTCAGAAATGACGCACCGATCACGATGAGCATGATCATCGAGGTGATCTTGACCGTGCCCGTCAGGCTTTGGCTCAGCATGTCCCAGGAGACGCCACCAAAGATCAACGCGATCACAAAGGCCCCGGCGACACCAACGGCGGCGGCCTCGGTGGGGGTGGCCCAGCCGCGATAGATCGCACCGATGATCACACCAAACAACAGCAGGATCGGGATCAGATCGATCAGCGCGCGCAGCATCTGCGGGAAGGGAAACGTCCGGCGCGTCCCGCCCAGATCGGGACGCACAAGGCAAATGAGCACGGTGATCAGCATGAAACACAGCGCCAGCGCCAGACCGGGGATGAGCCCGGCAAGGAAAAGCTGCGGGATGGAGGATTGGGTTAAAAATCCGTAAACGATCAGGTTGATCGACGGCGGGATCATGATGCCCAGCGTGCCGCCTGCGGCGATGGCACCGGAGAAGAGTTTGGGGTCATAGCCGAGCTTTTCCGCCTGCGGCATGGCCACGGTGGCCACGGTTGCGGCGGTGGCAACCGATGAGCCGGAGGTTGCGGAAAACATTGTTGCTGTGGCGATATTGGCATGCACCAAACCGCCGGGCAGCCAGGACACCCACCGATCCAGCGCGGCATAGGTGCGGGTCGCCACGCCGCTGCGCACCAGAATTTCGCCCAGCAGAACGAAAAACGGGATCGCGATCAGCGTGGCCGAATTGGACGACGACCAGACCATATTGCCCAGGCCCCGCGTCAGCGGGAAACTGGAGAAAAACGTATCAATGCCGAACCCCAGCAGAAACAATACGATGCCGACCGGGATCGACAGCGCGAGCAGCCCCAAAAGGGCAATCGAAACGAAACCGATCATTGCAATGTCTCCTGTTCGGCAAAGGCGCCGACAAAGCCCTCTGTCTCGCCGTGACGTCCTTTGAGCAGCAGGCTAAGGGCTGCCAAGGTCACAAGCGTGGACATCAGCGCAAACCACACCCAGCCCGCAAACCACGGCAGATGGACCCAGACCAGCGGTGTTTCCAGCGGCGTATTGGCGGTGGAATCGTTTTTGATGGAGCGTTCCAGCACCGGCCAGGCCTTGATCGCGATGGTAATAATCACACCCGACATGACGATCATGGAGAAGACATCAAAGAGCGCGCGCTTGAAACCACCCGCGCGGCTGCGCAGGATATCGATGCGCACATGCCCCATTTCAAGCAGCGTGTAAGACATGCCCCAGGAGGTCGCGAGCGCCATGGCATAGCCCGCGATCTCCTCTGTGCCCCCAAGGGACGTGCCGAACCGTCGCATGATGATATCGGTCAGCACAAAAGCCGCACAGATCAGCAATCCCGCGCCAACGCAAAGGGCAATGCCCTTGTTCAGTCGACGCAGAGCATCAATCATCTTGAGTTCCATGTTCGGTCCGCCCCTCGGATTGATCGTTTAGTTAATGGTGACGCCGACGGTCTTGCCGACGCTGTCATTCCAGCGCGCGGCCCAATCTCCACCGGCGCGTTCTGCCCATTCCGGCAGCACTTCACTGGTCAGGATATCACGCGCGCGGGTGAAATCCGCATCGCTGACATTGACCAGCACCATGGCGCGCGCATCACCCGACGGGCAATCCCCGTTGCCTGTGAGACAAGCGATGTCATTGACCAGCGCGTCCTGTGCGCTCGCCCAGGCGGGCTCTTCGAAGCCACTGGAAACCTGCGCGGTGATCAACGCCTGAGTATCGCCGTCCAGGCTATTCCACTTGTCCATATTCATCGCGGTGACGACGGAATCCCAGCCGCCCAGCGGAATGGGCAGCAGATGCGTGGAAACTTCCCACCAGCCCGCACTGTAACCCGATCCGGCACCGGTTACGGCGCAATCCACGACGCCCTTCTGCAAGGCACCCGGCACCTCGGAAAAGGACACATTCACCCCCTCGGCGCCCAAGGCCTCGAGCAGCTTGGCTGTCATCCGCCCGGAGGCGCGTACTTTGAGCCCTTCCAGATCCGCAAGACTGGAAATCTCCGCATTGCAGAACACGACCTGGGGCGGATAGGGCGCAATGGCGAGCACATGGGAATTGAAACGATCGCGGTAAATATCCGACACCATCGGACGCGCGGCATCCACCATGGCACGGGCCTCATCCGCCGTCAGCGCCAACAGCGGCACATCGAGACCTTCAAGCTCCGGTGCGTCCGACACAGCATAATCCGCCACCGTCATTGCTACATCATAGACCCCCTGCCCCAGCAGCGGATAAATATCACCCAACCCCAGGCTCATCTGGTTATGCGTGGTCAATTCAACGGTGATCTTACCCTCGGAGGCTTCGGGCAAAGCCGTCCCCCAGAACGGCGCTTCATATTGGTTGTGCAACGGCAGGCTGGACCAGCTGCCCACAACAGACAGGTTTTCCGCGAAAGCGGGCGCTGTGAGAGCCGAGCTTGCAATGAGGATTGAGAGTGCTTTTTTCATGGTTTTTCTCCGTGTTGGCATTGTTTATGGCGTTGTAAGAATTGTTGTTTCCGCGTCCTCCGCGACATCTGCGATCAACATATGCCCCGGTGAATGGGTTATGCAGAGCGGCAGTCCGGCATCCAGCAGCACATTTTGCGGTGTCACCCCGCAGGCCCAATAGACGGGAACCTCACCCTCCCTGATCTGCACGCCATCCCCCCAATCCGGGCGCGACAAATCCGCGATCCCGATTTGGGCGGGATCGCCTGTCGCAATGGGCGCGCCATGCGCCTGCGGAAAACGGCTGCTGATTTCTTTGGCCTGCGCGACCTGCGCTTGGGGGATCGGGCGCATTGTGACGACCATTTTGCCGCTGAATTGACCCGCCGGGACGAGATCAATATTGGTGCGAAACATCGGGACGTTCTTGCCGTCCTCAATATGGCGCACAGGAATTTGGTGACGCAACAGCGCATTTTCAAACGTGAACGAACACCCCAGCGCCACGGTCACCAGATCATCGGCCCAGACCTGCGAAATGTCGCTGATCTCCTCGCTGAGCGCCCCATTGCGGAACACCCGGTATTTGGACACATCCGTTCGGATGTCGATGTTCGAACCCAAAGTCGGCAGGTGCGGATTACCCGTGTCGCTGACACCGACAATAGGGCATGGTTTAGGATTGCGTTGACAAAAGCGCAAAAAATCCAGCGCGTAGCGTTCGGGCAGAATTGCAAGGTTGCATTGAAGTTTGCCCGCCGCCAGCCCGGCAGTGTGACCCCCATAAGCCCCCTCGCGAATGGCGGCTCGCACCTTATGCGCGGATAAGGTGGTCAGATCAGCATGCGAAACAGCAGAACGTGTCATGATGGCAGCCCCCAAATAACGATGCAAGGTTCACACGAGGCCGTCGTTTCATGCAAATTATCATTTTATATCAAATATGATAAATATATTTAATTACCCTGGATTGGTTTTATCCCATTCCAGCGCGACCTTGCGGGCGATCTCTGAGCTGTTTTCAACAACGAAACTGCGGGGCTCTGAGAGATAGGAGGCTGTAAACGCAAGAGGTGCGGGCCGAAATCCAGGATCAAATTCAACGATCTGGCCGGAAACCAGATAGTCATGCGCGATCGCACTTGGATAAGGGCCGACGGCAATTCCAGCAGCGATCATCTTCAAACTGGCTGACAGCGACGCGGAGGTATAAACCCGCAGCTTTGGCCCCACTCTGCGGGTCAACTCTGACATCAATTCCCGATAGGGGCGCGTTTTGCTCGAATAGGAAATGACAGGAATTTCCGTGAGGTCGGTTTGCGTATTGGCGGTCGAGCGATACCAGTGCAACTCGAAGGGCGGCAAAGCGACATTCTCGACCGAAAAATCCGAAACGGGCCCCATCAGGATCGCAAGATCAAGGCTGCGCTCTAACAGGGCTGCACGCAGGTTAACGGAAATATCAACTGTCAGATCGACGTTCACCCTGGGATACAACTCGCTGAAAGCCTTTAGGAATTCTGGCAACCAGGACTGCGCAATGGTCTCGGACGCACCAACACGAAACAACCCTTCCGCCTCTGAAGGGTTGGCGACGCGCTGTTTGATCTCTTCCTCCACAAACAACATCTGCTCGGCGTATGACAGCAGTAAGGTTCCCTGTTTGGTGAGGACAAGCGCGCCCGGCCCACGCTCAAATAACTGAACGCGAAGCTCTTGTTCCAGGTTGGAAATGCGGGTGGAGACGGCGGGCTGGGACAGATGCAATTGCTCGGCGGCCCTGCGAAAGCCGCCCAATCGCGCCACCCATAAAAACGCCCGAATTTGATCAAATGTCATTACCCATTCATATAATGGATCACAAGAACATCAAAACCATAAAAATTACTGCACCAACATTCGGTACCATCTATTTTCAGCCTTTGCCATTATTCGAGGCATGGGCTGACAAACGCACGACGTTCACGCCCGCGTCAAAAGGCGTCGGTCAGACATTCCACCGGACGACAGAAGCCAACATGTCATGCCGGGGGAACAATGGGGAAATGTGGAACAATGCCTGATGCGCAAGCCGTGGCGAAGATGGCCGCAGATTACACAGCCGCCGGGAATTCCAAGTCGGCAAAGGCGGTAGCCTCTTTTTATGCGGAAGACGGCGAAATTATCATCAACAACGGCGCGCCCTCGCGGGGACGCGCGCGCGTGCAGGATATGGCCGCAGGGTTTTTATGCGCATGCACCGGATTTGTCGCTGAGCTGCGATGATGTGCGTTGCGCCGGAGGCCATGTGATCTTTGTTTGGACATTCACCGGGCATGACGCCGCCAGCGGAAACCCTCTGGAAATTCGCGGCTGGGAAGAGTGGGAAATTGATGACGACCTCAAGGTAAAGGCGTCGCGCGGATGGTTTGATGCCGAAGATTATGCGCGGCAAGCCGAAGGACGCTAAGCAATTTCTGGACGTCCCAGACCCCTTTTGCGGCACAAGGGTCGCCATGTTCTGGTATCGGAAACCCTTTGTACCCCCCACAGATCATCAAAGTCACGACAAAGCCATCCGTCGAAATGGGCGCCCGATAGAGCCCCTGTCCGCGATAAAGCCCCACCACTTGAGCGCGCCGAGCCGGTGAAGAAGGCTACGACAGGGGGCCTCCTTCCGCCCTATGTGAAAGGGTATTTGATATCCGGCGGTGGCGCGAAATCAAAAGGCCTATGTTCTTGCAGCGCGCCGTATTGCCTGCGGATACTGAAGGTGCCCAATAGAAATGCCGCGCGGTGCAGAATGTCGACCACGATTGGTCAACGCCGCCCGATGCCTGTCAAAAATCCGAAACATGAAGACGGGTCGGGATGATCAAAGTTCGGCATGGCCCAGATGAGGCGTGCAGAGATCTGCGGCCTGTTGATTTGTCCCGAGCGGTCAGGTTGTGCGGGCCATTTCCTTGCCCCATTCCGAATAAGCGCGCATACTTCAACCTACAGCGTTCACAAATCGATGGTGCTGCGTGACAATACTGCATGGTCCAAGTCCAGATACGTCCAGAAACGCGCCCGCGATGCGCAAGCCGCGCGATGAGCAACGAGGCGATGTGAATGCGTTGGAAGCTCCGGCTGTGAGCGGCGCACAGCGCGCACTTCAAAACGCCGCGGATGCCGGAGCACAGTCAAGGAGTACGCAAGCTTTGCAGGCTATGGCCGATGCCAGCACACAAGCCGACCAGCCTCCCGCGCAAAGGCTGCAAAATAATCTCCCGCTGCGCGCAGAGCCATATGCCTCTTTGCAACCCGCGAACAAACCTCCGGCGCGTGCTGTGCTCCAACGCGAATATGACGGCGTTAAGAAATTGCGCATCGGCGTGATCTATGCCGGGAACACGGTGCCAATCTTTGCAAACCAGATCCCCGCACAGACATATGTATGGGTTTTGTCCAACGATATGGTGGGGGCGCGTGAGTTAGAAGGCGTCACAAGCGGTCAAAATAAATCCTCCCCCAACGAAATCATTACCGCGAATAAAACCAATGTCGCTGCGTCGAAAAAGCAGGATGAAAACCGCTCCGGCGGAGAAGTGGTAGGCCGGGTTTTTCAATCTGGTCCTTTCCATATCCCGCGCAACGGGGATGTCGGGGGTGATCGAAACAAGCTGGATTACTCGTTCTGGCGTTTTGCGGCACTCAAATCCTATGGCATCTGGTACGCGTCCTCGGAGGCTGCCGCCAAAGGCTGGCCGGACATCACATCCAACAAAACGCTCGTCGAAACCATCGATAGCGACGTTCCCGGCATGACCGGAACCACGAATGCGGGGAAGGTCACGGATGACAACCCCAAAGAGATGAAAACGGATTGGCTGGCCGTGGCCGGGCTTTATCGCTGGGACTGGCAGGATGTTAAAGATCACCCCACACTCCACCGACTTTTCGGCGATAAACACGCCACGCGCGACACCGCGTTGCGCGCATTTTCAGACCAATATACCGAAGCAGAGGGTGACGCGCGCGCGGCCGCATCCAGCGATATTTTCAAGATTTATTTCCCGGAACCGGCCACGCGGCTCAGTGGTCCGGCGATAACGCTGCTGACGACTTCCGGGCTGGGTGATATGGCGGTCTCTGCGGGGACCCAGATCGGGCACAAGCGCGAAAGTATCGGTATGATCGCAGCACTTGTGCGTCTGGATGTGACGAAAAATACCGGTAGCCAGTCTGCGTCCAAAGGCAAGCTGTCCTTCAACAGGTCTTTTGAGACGACCACCGGGCTGGGTAAACGCGACGGTGCCTATGCATCACTTTTTGCGCAATGGTACGACAAAGCCAAGACCCCAACCGAAAAGCTCAACAAGATTGATTTCGCGACCTTGAGCCGTGCGAAAGAGTTCGATCAGTCTTATCTGAATGACGCGCTGGCCGGGAATGTGTTAAAATGGCACAATGAGACCTATGATGCCATGTCCGATGATGACAGCACCAAAAAGCGGTTTTTCAACCCAAAATAGCGATGAAAAGCGGAGAAACCATGGGTCGTACTGCAGCTAACGTCCGTGCCCACCCGAGATCCCAATGTCATAACCGGGGAAAAAGGCGCTTTGAGGCAGATGCCTTTGCCCGGTTTGGTATCCCGCGATTTGCAACATTTCATTCCATCAAGTTTTGAGACAAGATTTGACCCGCTTTAGGATCAAAAATTGGTCATCTTTTTTCCGCTCCTGCGTGCCCGAAGCGCTTCGGAATTTGCCGCCCTATTCCGCAGCGCTACGATGTTATCGATACATTCGCAGTCAACTGTGCTTTCCGATGGAGTTTTGAGATTCTACGGTGCCGCGATCTTTTTCAATGAGATATTCCTCACCAAAGAGCTGAGACGCAAAACCTCCGCCATGCTCAGAACACCGCCAAGAAATCACCGCAAGACCCGGTTGTGGCCTGCGCAGATCAGAAACGCTCTTTTGTATCGAAGGCCTCGGTCGATCCTATGCCTGCGCGCTTCAAGTGATCGCCATGCCTGCCCTCGTTGCCATCAAACCTGCCTGTGGCTTCAAAGACAAATCGCAACCGCTTCATTTTTACTGTAGTGACTGAGCTTTAATTCGGCTGACAAGGTCAGCGTCATCGACGAAGTCGTCAAGGAATTCATGCCAGGTTTTGGTGGTGATACGAGCGGCTCGGATCATGTCCGTCAGTTCTTTCTCCCCGTCCTCTTTCAGTGCGGAGATTGTTTCGTGGGGTCCGAGGTAAACGCTCACGATGTTGGCATAGGTCAGGTTGTCGTCGTTGGAGATGATCGCTTCGGGAAGCGCGACATCTTCGTTCAGCATTTTGGCGACGTAGTCGATGGTGCAGACATGGATCACCGCAGCCCTCAAGCGGCTTCGGGATGGGCAGCAGCCAGCGGCTCCCAATTCCACGTGAGCAATTCATCGAGCCGGTTGATCTTGTGATCGTGGATGCGGTTCAGGATGTCAGCGAGACAGGCCAACGGATCGCGACCCCTCTCGGCAGATTTGCCTTGCAAATCGCCTGTCGGGCAATGGTTGAGCTTGGCGGTTTCGATGATGGTCATCGCGCGCGCGAGGGTTTCCGCGCCGGTGTCGGCCCCTGCAAATAGCCAATTCTTCCGCCCTATTCCAATCGGACGCAGAGCCCGCTCAGCGGGATTGTTGTCGATTGCGACGCGGCCATCGGACAGGAACGATTTGAAGGTCCGCATTGGCTGATTCTGTGGAAAAACAACGTGTTGCGAGCGCAGGAAGTGGTGATCTAAATGGAGCGCGAGCGCCTTTCTTATCAGGCTTTTTGCATTTGCTGCGGTGCAGGAAAGATCTTGGCGAGTTTGCGGAGGTTTTGGGCGGTGGCGGCGAGCAGGAATTCGTCATTTGCGCCGCATGGGCCACGTAATCGGGGACGTCCCAGCCCGAGGATGCGTTTGAGATGCGCGAAGAGCATCTCAACTTTCTTGCGCAGCCGCATTGAGATTGCGTATTGCTTGGTCTTGGCAATGTCGCGGGCGACCTGACGGGCGTCTTCATGTTCTTCGCGGGTAATTTTTCGCGCATCAGCATTCGGGCAGCATTGCATTTCTGACAGACAGGCCTGACACGTCTGTTTAAGGGCCTTATACTTGGCGACGCCTTTGCCGGTTGGCCCACGATTTGGGTCAGAATAGTTGCGCCGGAATTGCTTGAGCGGCTCGCCTTCCGGGCAGATGTATTGGTTATTCTCCGCATCCCATTCAAAGTCCGCGCAAGACCATGTGCCATCCGTGCGGCTCGCTTTATCCATAACCGGAATGTGCGGTTCGATCTTGCGATCAACCAACCACCCGAGCATCGGGCCGGAACCGTAAGCTGTGTCCATTGCCCGGCAGTTGATTGCAAAGCAATCAATGAGAGGGGGCGATAATCCATTCGGGATGCAGATCGAACGTGTCTTTGACCCGATCCAACATTGAGCGCACAGACCCGACTTCTGCTTGCCGGATTGATCGTCTGGCCTCCACATCGACGATCACGGCATGATCCGTGTCGATCAGGTAATTGGTGGAATAACTGAAGAACGCAGGGCCTTTACGGGCTGCCGTCCATTGGCTTGCAGGATCAGAATGGGACGTGAACTTGGGTTCAACCTCAGATGCTGCGCCAAAAGCTGCGTTATCCAAGACATCAAGATACTCCTTCACGGCACGCGGCGCATCGTTTGGATCGATGGCATTATGGTCCCAATCTTCCTTCGGCGTCGCGTTTTGTTTGTTCGCATCTGCCTCGATCAAACTGGCGTCTGCCGCAAGGCGCTGGCCACTCACCAAGCCATCCGCGATGCACCGAGCTACGGTCTTCTCGAACAGGTGTCGCAACAATGCACTCTCCCGGAAACGCCCATGCCGGTTCTTGGAGAACGTCGAGTGGTTCGGCACCGGATCAGATAGATCGAGGCGGCAAAACCAACGATACGCCAGTTTCAAATGCACCTCTTCACAAAGACGGCGCTCCGAGCGGATGCCAGAACAATAGCCCACGAGCAGCATGCGCCCTCTCATGCATGTAAACATGCACTGCCGGGTAATAGATCAGCAGTTCTGGGTCGATGGACGGGCGGCCAGTGTGGCTATAAAAGTCCGCTAGGTATTGGCGGATGTCGCTTAGATCAACGAACCTATCAATTGACCGCAGCAGGTGATCTTGGGGCACATGATCGTCAATCGAGAACTCGTAAAACAGCGCGCCTTGTGCTTCTTGCTTTGGTCCCAGCATCGAAATCACCCCCGTTGCTAAGGAAAATTGAATCAGCGAATAGCCACCCGATCAAGCAAGAGTTTTTCAACAGAATCGGCTCAGACCGTATCTGAAGGCTCTGGTCAGATCACTCTTGCCCGGAATGCACAGAAGCTGCTGCTCGGACCAGGCAAAGAAGGCCACAATCTTTGGCTGGCTCAGCTTTTGACGCGCGGCCATGCGGACGTCGGCTGGCTGGCCGTTGGTGTCGCGCTCGATGTCGTGGAGTTTGCCGATCCTGTCGAGGGCCTCGTGGGCGATATCGGACTTGGTCGAGGTCCGAAAATCGTGGAAATCGCGCCGCAGGCAGGGCCAGCAGGCCGCCTCCCGCAAACGCGGCACACCACCCGGTTCAGGCGCGTAAAGCTTGGCATAGCCTTTGTAGCCGTCGGCTTGGAGGATGCTGCGGGCATCTGCCAGATGGGTCAGGACATGCTCTTCCTTCCAGTCTGGCGCAAACCGATAGACAGCGCCGGGCGGTGCGCCCCCCGCCCAAGGACGTTGGTCCTGCACACAGGCCCGGATCCGGCCTTGCTTGACACCTTTGCCAGGTCCTTTGTCGCGCCTTGAACGATCCGGCACCCGGATCGGCGTGTCATCCACTGGCTGGCAGGGCATTGCGCAGCAATCTGCCGAGAGGGGGCGTGCAGCAGATCGCTGCCCATGATGTGCGCCTCGATCCGTTCAATAATGGGCGACAGTGTTTTCATGGCACGGCCACCCTGGGCTGCGCCCGTTCACACCTCAGACTGTCCCCCGGGACAGCCCGTAGCTTCGCGAACCGGTGCTCACCCAGCCGACCAGCGTGGTTTCGGGAATGTCGCCCCCCATACGCGCAAAGATCTCATGCTGGCGATATAACGGAAGGTGATCGTCGAACTTCGACACCCGCTGAGCGACGGGCGATGCCTGCATCGCCAAGAGGGGCACATGCGCCAGCAGGTCTGGCCCTGCCATGCTGCCCGGGATCGGACGGCCTGGCGCGGGCTCCTGCACCATCTTTTCGCAACGACGGCAGGATTTCCTGATCCGGACGATCTGCACAACCTTCATCCGTGCGGCGATCATGTCGAGAAGTTCGCTGACATCCTCGCCCACGACGCGCAGATCGCCACCACAGTCGGGGCAGCACGTGCCCGGATCAAGCTCACGGCGTTCTCGCAGGGTCACCTTCGACACACGCGGGCAGCGGCGCAAAACGGGCGCGCAGGGCTCATCAGCGGCCGGTGCGTCCTGACCTTCGTCGATCATCGCGTCATCGTCTTCGGCCACGGCGACCAGCAGGTCTTCGAGCGCCGGTTCCAGCTGCTTGATCTTCTCTGAGGATTTGCCAAAAGCCAGTTTCTGGAGTTTGGCGATCCGCAGCCGAAGGGCCTGAACCGGTTGATCGTGGACCCGCAAGGTCGCTGTGATCCTGGCGTTCTCTGCCTGCAATTCCGCGATCATCGCCTTCAAAACAGCGGGATCATCCGTTTGCCCGGCAGGGCATTGCGCGAAGCCAATATCCCGAGAGGGGGAGAGGTTTTCAGCAGGTTTCGACAGGCGTCTGATTACCAGAAAGCAGGCCAAAGCACCATATAAATAACGCAAATACAGACGCAAAATCACCCCACACGCGCAGGCGGAGCCCCCCCAATCCAGACGCCGCCAGTCGATCGAGCATCGCGAGCTGCGCTGACGTCATCCGCACAGCCCCGTCTTGGGCGCTTGGCCACGGGAAACGGCAACGTTCCAGCACCTTGTAACAGAGACAAAAGCCCTGGCCATCCCAATACAGCAGCTTGATCCGATCCCCACGCCGCCCCCGGAACGCAAACACGGCACCACTGGCAGGCTTCTGCCGCCACGCGTAAATTTGTTGTCGCCTTATCTCATGGCGCTGCGCCACCTGTGTAACGCTCGCCCCACCAACCCCAACCGACATGACAATCTCGAGCTTGTGATCACCATGCCAGAAGCGTCGTCGCTCAGCCCCAATAAGTTCACCACAAATCACAAATCCCGCATAAAAGACGTCGCTAATGACGTCTTTAAACACATCTCTCAGATCATCGCGTCGTTATCAGGCAGGCCGTGCCAATCGAGCGGTTGCGCAAAGAGGCTACAATCCACCAGCTTTCGCAGTTAGGTTTCACCGATCACATGGTGTTGGAATAAGGGCGGCAGTTCTACCTTCTCATGTCCCGGAGATTTGCAATCCCAGCATCAACTGCCTGAGATATCCAAGCAACTGCGAGTTGCCACCGGTTGAGGTGTAACTCGAAAAAACCCACATGGCTTATGTAATTTCGTCGTCTTTCTGGCCTTTGATGAAGACGTCTACGGCAATGGTACGCATGGGTCGACCCGCTTTGGCTGAACATCCTGCCTATCTCAAAAAGCGCTTGGCGCAAGACATTGACCGGTTTTCCGCTGTGCTCATCCCGAACCTGGACGCGAGGGTGATTTCTGAGGGCGGCGCTCAAAAAATTTCCTCCCTGCGTGGTGATGCAAGACGAAAGCTGCGACGTTTTTTCCAAAAGTTATCGGCTCAATAGGCACCCTTGCTGCTCAACAGACTGAACGGCGTTAGGACGAGAATTTTCAAATCGAGCCAAAGCGACCAGTTCTCGATGTAAAAGAGATCATGTTTGTAGCGCGCCTCCAACTTTTGCGCGTTATCGATTTCTCCGCGCCACCCATTGATCTGCGCCCATCCTGTAATGCCCGGCGGCAGACGGTGCCGGGCAGAATACCCGTCGACGATCTGGGTAAAACGCTCTTGCTGGCTGGATTGGGCCTCAATCGCGTGGGGTCTGGGCCCCACCAGGGATAAATCTCCGCGCAACACATTGAAAAGCTGGGGCAGTTCATCAATGGAGCTGCGGCGCAAAAAGCGGCCCACCCGGGTGACCCGTGGATCGCCTCGCGTGACCACTTGCCGCGCCTTTGGGTCCGATGCGTCTGCATACATCGAACGAAACTTCAACACATCGATAATCCGGTCATTATAGCCATGGCGTTGCTGTCGGAACAGGATCGGCCCAGCACTTTCCAGGCGCACCGCAAGGGCTGCACACACCAAGACGGGCCACAGCAGTACCAAGGCGAAAATCGCGAAAAACACATCGAAAAGCCGCTTGGTCAGGCGACATTCCGGCGAAAAGCTTCGGCGCAGGCGCTCCAGGTAAGGGCCGCGCGCAGCGTTACGATCAAAGGCATAATCCTTGCTATAGGTGGAAATCCCGACCTCTACTGGCAACACGCGAAATTCATCCAGCAGCCATTTTATCCGCTGTTCCGCAGCAAAGGGCAGCGCGATGATCACTAAATCGACCTCCGATGCGCGCACAAAGGCAAGAAGATCCTCATAACCGCCAATTTTGGGTACTCCCAGCACCTGTGTCGGTGAGCGCGTATCATCGCGGTCATCGAAAATCCCGAACACCCGAATATCATTCCCCTGCCGTGCGCCCAACCCCCGGATGAGGCGCGCAGCCTCCTCTCCGCCGCCAGCAATGACCGCGCGCCGTGCAATCAGCCCGGTCTCGATCACCCATCCGACAATAACCCGCGCGCCCATCCGCGTCGGAATGATCGCCCCGCCAAGCGCCAATGCACCGGCCAGCACCGCTGCGCCAAAGCTCTCCATCGGGGCAACACCTGCGAGGCCCAATACAGGAATGATCACACACAAAAAACTGCGCATAACAAACCCGAAACGATCTGCCATGATCGCACTTCGATAAGCACCGATTGCCACCATGCTCGACACAAACACCGCCGCTGCGAACAAAGCCCAGGTTGCCGCAATCAGGGGCTGAAATAATGCACTTTCCACGGTGCCATAAAGCATGAACCAGAAGGCCAGCGCGAAAACTGGAACATCAATACAAACGGCCACACATAACAACCACAAAGGCTCAAGCGCGCTGCGCCGCAAGCCGAGGGCCACGTTGCGGGCCGCCTCATTCAAAGTGATCGAATGTCCATCCACATGTGCCAAAATATCATTTTTCCCATCCCACGCCGGATCAGTTCCGCAGCTTCGGGATCAAGCTATACGCTGCATTCGGTTAAAGCCGGGTAATCAGATCTGTGAATAAGAAAAAGTATTGCCCGCCACCGGGATTTTCGAAAAGAAAGGCGCGTTAAGGTTTTGAACATCCAATTGGCACAAAGTACCGGCACGCAATCCACGATTCCTGACAAGAAGGATGTATCTATCGCAAGACCCGTCAAAGACCCCAAATGAACACGATTTCTATGAGTTACATGTCCCTTCTTACAAATGGTGAGCAGAAATCACCGCTTGCTGAATTCCTGTAAAACGGTCAATTTGCAGCGACCGGGCGATCGCTTGCCGTGGTGTCCCCCGGGGCTGCGCAGTACAGTGCCTGGCCGGAGTATATGAGCGAGACAGGAAATGACCCCGAGCCTAAGAGCGATCAGCCCCGAGATCAGAAGCCGATTTGCCCACGTGGACGCCTGCCCTTTTGAGGGACCACGCGTTTATTTCGAAAATGCCGGTGGGGCTTTGACGCTGAACAGCGTGATCGAGACCTCTGGCGTTTTTGCCGCATATCCGGATAATGCCGCGGGTCGCGATAACCCGGCCGGTGCCGCATTACGCGCCAGCATTGAGAGAGGCAAGGCAGACGCGCGGGTGTTCCTGAATGCGCCGGACGGCCAGATTTTCATCGGCGAAAGCGGGACGGAAGTGCTTTTCCGATTGGTGCGCACCGCAGCCCTTGGTGCAAAAAGCGGCGGTAAAATGCTCGGCAGCACATTGGAGCATCCTGCCTCTCGCAGCGCCGTGGCACGTTGGGCGGAAGTGACGCAACGCCCCCACATACTGGTCCCCCACGATGATGCCACGGGGACCGTCGGCCTTGACGCCTACCTGCCCCATATCACGCCAGATTTGCGGATCGCGACGATCGTGCAGACCTCACCGGTCACGGGGATTTCGGTGGATGTCGGCGAAATCACCGCCGCTATTCGACAGGTGGCCCCGGCGTGTTTCATCATCATTGACGGGATCCAGCATGCAAGCCACGGCCAGATCGACATCGCGCAATATGGCGCGGATGGGTATGCGGTTTCGCCCTATAAGGTGTTTTCACGCCACGGTTATGGGCTTGGGTGGGCGTCGGAGCGATTGAGCGCCTGTCCCAAGGAAACCGTCATCGGCGGCAGTGAAACCAGTTGGGAGCAAGGCACACGCGACGCCGGCAGCTATGCGACGTTTTCGGATGTGGTGGCCTATTTTGCATGGCTGGGTCGGCATTTCACCGACAGCACAGACACGCGTGCCCAGATCCTTGCCGCTGGTAAGGCGATTCAAGATCACGAGCACACCCTGATATCCGCGCTCATGCATGGCACAGGCAATCATCGGGGGTTGGCCGATATTCCCGGCGTCATGATCATCGCTGGTGCCGACAACCCGCGCCGTGAGGGCGTTATCTCCTTGACCCTGGAGGGCATGGAGGCTGGCGCTCTGGTCGGCTTTCTCAACACTCAAGGCATTCGCACGCATATTCGCAACAATGACCATTATTGCGGCAACATTCTGTCGCCGCTGGGGTTGGAGTCCTGTGTGCGCGTGTCCATCAACCACTATAATACCGAAGACGAAGTCAGCCAGTTCTTGCAAGCCATGAATGCGGCGGCCCTGCTCTAGGGTCTCGCTTGTCGCGCATCGCAAAGCGCAGGGATTGCGGACTTGTCTATGGCACATGGAGCTGCGCGATATGGTTCTGCGCGGGACCCAACAACCTCGAACGGGTCAAAACGACCAGATCGCGGCGCAAACAAGCGCTTTCCTCTTTAGGTTTCGGTGATTAACCCTGCGATCGCTGCGCAACAACGGCCTTTGCGTCGATCAAGCCTTCAATTTGCGCGGCCGTATATCCCATTTCACTTAGAACTTCCCGTGTGTGCTGCCCAAGCAGCGGCGCGGCGGTTTCGACCCCGGCAGGTGTTTGGCTGAATTTCACCGGATGGCCGAGGGTTCGCATTCTACCTGCGCGCGGGTGATCGACCTCCAGGATCATGTCACGCGCAAGGGTCTGCGGATCACTGTGCATTTGCAGTATATCATTCACTGGCCCAGCAGGCAGGTTCGCCGCTTCCATCTGCGCCAGCCAGTTGGCAGTCGTGTCGCGACACAGATAGCCATTCAGGATCTCGATCAACGCAGGCAGGTTGCGGATGCGTTCGGCGTTCGAGTTGAACCGCGGATCCTGATCCAGTTCCGGGGCCTTGATCACATCGAGAAACCGTAACCAGTTGCTTTGGTTCGCCGCCCCCACGTTGATCCACCCGTCGCTTGTGCGAAACGCCTGATAGGGCGCGTTGAGCGGATGCGCAGAGCCCAGCGGCTCCGGGGTCTTGCCGGTGGCAAAGGCGATGGCGGATTGCCAGTAGGTCTGCACAATCGCGGCCTCAAAAAGCGACGTGTCCACCTTCTGCCCCTGCCCGGTCTTGAGCATATTGGAATAGGCCGCACAGACCCCCATGGCACCCAGAATACCGGCGTTGATGTCGGAGATGGGCGCGGCGACCTTGACCGGCGGGCGGCCCGGCCCCTCACCGGTAATTGACATGAGACCCGACATGCCTTGGGCAATCAGATCGAACCCGCCGCGTTCCGCATAAGGCCCCGTGCGCCCGAAACCGGAAATTTCACAATAGATCAGCCGGGGGTTGATTTTTGTCAATTCATCATAGGAAAGCCCCAGTTTTTCCATCGTTCCTGTACGATAATTCTCAACCACCACATCGGCCTCGGCCAGCAGTTGGCGCAGAATTTTCACCGCATCGGGGGCCTTGAGGTTCAGCGATATGCCGCGCTTGTTGCGGTTCATCATCATATAGGCGGCGGCCTCGCCGTTGATCTCGGGCGGGGTAAAGCGGCGGCTGTCATCGCCGGTGGGTTTCTCCACCTTGATCACATCCGCGCCCATATCCGCCAACATCACCCCACAGACCGGCCCGGCCATGATATGGGCAAGTTCAATCACCTTGACGCCCTTCAGCGGTCCGCTCTTTGCGCTCATTTGCCCGTCCAGACCGGTTTCTTTTTGTTCAGAAAGGCTTCCATCCCGATGCGAAAATCATCGCTCATGTAGCAGGATAAGATCAGATCAGAATCCTCCACCTGCGCGACCGTGCGATTACGCCGCATCGCCTCCTTGGTGGCGCGCAGCGTCAGGGGGGCCATGCTCCCGACCTGCTCGGCCAGTTCAGTGGCGCGTAACAGAAGCGTGGTTTCATCCGGGAGCACTTCGCTGACCAGCCCGATATTCAACGCTTCCGCCGCCTCGATCAACCGCGCGGTAAAAATCAATTCGCGCACGCGCCCCGCCCCGATCAATTCGGACAGGCGCGCAAGATTTCCGGCCCCCAGACAATTGCCCAGCGTGCGCGCAATCGGAAAGCCGAACTTGAGGCTGGCCGAGGCGATGCGGAGATCGCAGGCCGCCGCAATCGAGCCCCCGCCGCCGGTACAGGCCCCGTTGATCGCCGCGATGGTCGGCACCGGGCAGCATTCAACCGCGTTTAAGACCGCATCAATCTGGTGTTCGTAATCCAGCGCGTCCTGCGGCGTGTCAAAGGCGCGAAACTGCGTCATGTCCGTACCGGCGGCAAAGGCCTTGCCGCCCGCGCCCGATATTACCACCGTGCGCACGGACCCGCCTGTCGGGACGCCGCGACAAAGTTCTGCCAGCCGTTCATACATGGCGAAAGTCAGCGCATTGCGCGCCTGTGGCCGCTGAAACGTGATCCACAATACGCCATCGCGCAATTCATCCGTGATTTCACCATTCATCGATAAAAATACTCCACAAGGAACATCGGCACCGAAGGCACATAGGTGCAGAGCATCAACACGGCGAGCAACACAGCGACAAACCAGACGTTGACCTTGGAGACCTCCCAGATGTTGGCACGCGCCACCGAACAGGCGGTGATCAGCACCGAGGCCACGGGCGGGGTTTGCTGTCCGATCGCGAGGTTCAGCGTGACCACCAGCCCGAAGTGCACCGGATCAATCCCCGCCGCCGTGATCAGCGGGATGACAATCGGGATCACCAGAATGATGGCGGCTGCGGAGTGCAGAAAGAAACCGACGATCAGGAAAAAGAAGTTCAGGATCAGCAGGATCGCCCATTGCTGCGTGGTGATCGACAGGATGCCTTCGGCCAATTGCTGCGGGATTTGCGCGCGGGTCAGGAAGCCGCCCATCAGCACGGAGGCCGCCACCAGCAACATCACCACAGCTGTCTGGATACCGCCGTCCAGCATGGCCCGGCGCAGGTGGCTGAAATCGAGATTACCGTACCAGGCAGAGACGACCAGCGAGGCCAGAACGGCCAAACCCGCCGCTTCGGTCGCGGTAACGTAGCCGCCAAAAATACCGCCCAGAATGATCACCGGAAGGGTGAAGGCGGGCAGCGCATCGATAAAAGTTTCACGCAAACGGCACAGGTTGAACGCCGCTTCGGTCGGGAAATTGTAGCGTTTGGCAAAGAGATAGGCGACACTCATCAGCCCTGCGGCCCCCAGCAAGCCCGGTACGATCCCGGCCACGAACAGCTGTTCCACAGAGGTGTTTGCAGACGCCGCATAGAGGATCATCGGGATGGAGGGCGGAATGATGATGGCCAGCGACGCAGAAGAAGAGGTGACGGCGGCGGAGAATTCCTTGGAATAGCCGCGCTTTTTCATCTGCGGGATCAGGATGGAGCCCATCGCCGCGACATCCGCGACGGCGGAACCGGAGATTTCGGCGAAAAACAGGGACACGCCGATGTTGACCATCGCCAGACCACCGCGAATGAAACCGATGATGGCGGTCACGAAATTGATCAGCTTGTCGGTGATCCCACCCGCGTTCATGATGGCCCCCGCCAGCACGAACATCGGGATCGCAATCAATGAGAACTTGGTGGAACCATCATACATATCGAGCGCAATGGTCACGAGGCTGTCCGTACCTTCGGTAAAGAGCAGCCCCAAGACACCGCACATCGCAAGCGCCACGGCGATGGGGATGTTGATGCAGATCATCAGGAGCATCGCAATGAAAATTCCGGTGATGAGCATCAGACGCGGTCCTTGTTCTTTTCGAGTTCGGTTTCGACCTCTTCTTCGATCTCGGCATGTTCAAGCGATACACCTGCGGCGGTGAGCTTGAGGTATCCCGGCAGGCTCAGAATCTGGCAGATCATGAAGAGAATGGCCCCTATGGGGATGACCGATTGGGTCAGCTGTATCGGGACCCATGTGAGGGAGATCAGCGTATCCCCCGCCAGCACTTCGAGCACCTGCAACCCCGCACGCGCCATCAGAAAGAAAAACGTCAGCACGATGATTTCGCCGACAATCAATGCCGCGATACGGAATTTGACCGGCATGGCGAGCAACACCGAGTCAAAGCCGATGTGGCGTCGATGCAGTGCCGCCAGAGCGGAACCGTAATAGGTGATCCAGGCCAGCATGATCGCGGCGACCTCATCATACCAGGAGAAGCTTTGCCCCATCAGCCGCGCCAGAACCGCCATAGTGACCACAAGCGTCAGAAGGATCATCAGGCTGATGGTGATCCATTCGAGCAGTTTGCTGAGCAGGCGATTGATGCGCGACAGCGTGGGATAAGAAGCATGTTCCATGTCGGCCAGACCTGTTTGAGTGCGAACGGTGCCATCACGCGCAAAACGCGGATGCAAATCGTTTCTACATAGGAAACCGGCGGCAGGGATCGCCTGCCGCCGCGTGATCCATTAGCCGGAATTACCCAGACCAAGCACAGTGTCGATCATGTCCTGACCACCCTCGACCTCATCCGCGAACTGCTTATAGATCGGCTTGGAGGCCTCGATGAAGGCGGCTTTGTCGGCGGTGTTCACTTCGACGCCCGCGTCCTCGATGACCTTCAACAGGCTCGCCTCAAGCTCGGCGGCTTTTTCATAGGTGAAGTCCTGTGTCTTATTGGCGCAATCCGTCAGCCCCGCCTGCATATCCGCAGGCAATTTATCAAACTGCTTTTTTGACGCCAATATATACGCAGGCGTATAGACGTGACCGGTCACGGAGAGGTATTTCTGAACCTCCTGAAACTTGGCCGATGCGATCTGTGCATAGGGGTTTTCCTGCCCGTCGATCACGCCCGTCTGCAAGGCCGTGAACACATCCGAAAACGCCATGGGCGTTGGGTTCGCGCCATATTCCTGGAACATCTTCAAACGCCACACGCCGTTGGGGGTGCGCAGCTTGACCCCTTCGAGATCGGCGGGCACGTTGATCGGACGCACATTGTTGGTGATGTTGCGAAACCCGTTTTCGGCCAGCCCGACGATATGATACCCGTTTTCATGGGCTGCGTTCTGGAAGGTTTCCATCATCGCGCCTTGGACGCGGCGCATATGGTCGCGGTCGGCGATGATATAGGGCATCTCGAAAATGCCGAAGGAATCATCCACCGACGACATGATCGAAGAAGGCAGCGCGAAATCGACCTGCGCCAGCTTGAGCTTTTGCAGCAACTCCTTGTCCTTGCCCAGTTGCGAGGAGCCAAAAGTCTGGACCTCGACCTTGTCGGGCATCGCCCCGTTCACGCAGGCGGCGAAATTATCCACCGTGACCTCAAACAAGGAGCCCGGTGCGCCAACATGGCCGAATTTCATCGTCATATCGGCCGCAAAAGCACTCGTCGCCATACCGATGGCCGTGGTTGCAGCCAGCAAATTTGCAATTACTTTCATGAACTTCTCCTCCCAGAGTTTATTTTTCTATGTTCAGCCCCTGCGGGGCTTAGATTTCAGGCCAGCAAGCGCATCGCTGCTTGCACGCCACCCTCCGCGTGGGGCACATTTGCCTTTTTGAGCCCCATTTCGACACCTGCCAGCGTGCCGACAAGCATCAGATCGTTGAAATCACCCAAATGGCCAATGCGGAACACCTTATCCGCCACTTTGGACAATCCATTGCCAAGCGAAATGTCATAATGTTCCAGCGTTGAGGCGCGGAATGCATCCGCACTATGACCTTCGGGCAACCTTACCGCCGTGAGCACACCGCTTTCCTGACCCTGCGCGAAACACAGAACCTCAAGCCCCCAGTGCCGCACAGCCGCGCGGGCCGCCGATCCATGGCGGGCATGTCTGGAAAACACATTCTCCAGCCCTTCTTCGTGCAACATGTCGATGGCCTCGTTCAGCCCATAGAGCAGGTTGGTGCCGGGCGTGTAGGGGAAATAGCCGGTCTTGTTCGGCCCGACCATTTCTGCCCAATCCCAATAGGAGCGTTGCAGTTTGGCGGATTTGTTCGCGGCCATGGCCTTGGCGCTCGCGGCATTGAACGACAGGCCGGGCGGCAGCATCAGACCTTTTTGCGACCCCGACACGGTAACATCGACGCCCCATTCATCATGCTGGTAATCCAGCGAGGCCAGGCCCGAAATCGTATCCACCATGAAGAGCGCGGGATGGTTTGCGTTGTCAATCGCCTGGCGTACCGCGGCAATGGGCGACACCGAGCCGGTTGAGGTCTCGTTATGCACGACGCAAACGGCTTTGATTTCATGCGCTTTATCTTCGGTCAGATAGGCCTCGATCTGATCAGGATCCGCGCCGCCGCGCCAATCCCCCTCAATGAACTCGGCCCATAGCCCGAGTTTTTCGGCCAGCTTCTTCCAGAGCGTGGCAAAATGCCCGGTTTCAAACATCAAGACCCGGTCTCCCGGCGACAGCGTATTCACCAGAGCGGCTTCCCATGCCCCTGTCCCCGATGCCGGGTAGATGAACACATGCTCTTGCGTCTTGAAGATCGATTTCAATCCGTCGAGCGCGCGCAGGCCTACCTTGGCAAAATCCGGTCCACGGTGATCAATCGTCTGTTGCGAAATCGCGCTCAGGATCCGGTCCGGCACCGCGCTAGGTCCGGGAATTTGCAGGAAATGGCGGCCAGCTTTTCTCATCACGGTCGGTCTTTCACTCAGAGTATTCAAATTCAGCCACAAAGACGCAGCACTGCTTTTCAGTTGATCCAACGTAATTTTGAATTCATAATTAAGTCAATCAGAATATTAGCAGCCTTGCCCCCATCGCATTGGAATGAAAATGTCTCAGCTCTCAGCCCTTCTTAAAAATCGTGTTGAAGGCGATCTGATGTTTGATCGTTTTGACCGCGGGCGTTATGCGACGGATGCATCGCTTTACCAGATGATGCCGCTTGGGGTTTTGTCACCGAAATCCGAGGATGACATCCACGCGGCGCTTGAAATTGCCCGCGCGCAGGGCGTCTCGATCCTGCCACGCGGGGGCGGCACGTCGCAATGTGGACAGACCGTCAACGAAGCGCTGGTTTTGGATAACACCCAGTATTTCAACGACATTCTGGAACTGGACGTCGAAGGCCAGCGCTGTGTCGTGCGTCCGGGCATCGTGCTGGATGATCTGAACCGGGCGCTGAAACCGCATGGGTTGTGGTTCCCGGTGGATGTCTCCACCGCCTCGCGCGCGACCATCGGGGGGATGGCGGGCAATAATTCCTGTGGTGGGAAATCGCTGCGCTATGGCATGATGCGCGACAATGTTCTGTCCATCGACGGATTTCTGGCGGATGGCAGCAAGCAGCATTTTGGACCCGTCGAAACACCCCCGCCCCCTGGGTTAATGGCGGATATGCTGTCTCTGGGCGCGCGTGAGGCCGCTGAGATCGACGCGCGATTCCCCAAAGTCATGCGCCGCGTGGGCGGGTATAACATCGACGCGCTGGTGCCCGCCGCGCGGCCCAACAACCTCGCGCACCTTTTGGTGGGGTCTGAGGGCACGCTGGCTTATTCCACCGCGATTGAATTGAAACTCTGGCCGCTGATCCCGCACAAGGTCCTGGGGATCTGCCATTTTCCGACCTTTCATCATGCCATGGATGCGACCCAACATCTGGTCACGCTCGCGCCCCAAGGCGTCGAACTGGTCGATTCCACAATGATCGCTTTGGCCCGTGACATTCCGCTGTTCCGCGCCACGATTGAGGAGGTCGTGACCGGTACGCCTGAAGCGCTATTGCTGGTGGAATTTGCTGAAACTGACCCGAGCCTGCACCGGGGAAAACTGCGCGACCTTGACGCCATGATGGGCGATCTGGGGTTTTCCTGGCGCGGCTCGGGGGACAATTGGGGCGGTGTGACGCAGGTCACGGACCCCAAGATGCAGGCACGTATTGCCGATCTGCGCAGCTCCGGGCTCAACATCATGATGTCCATGAAGGTGGACGGCAAGCCCGTGTCTTTTGTCGAGGATTGCGCCGTGGAATTACCCGATCTGGCGGCCTATACCGCCGGTCTGACAGAAATTTTCGAGCGATACGGCACCAAGGGTACGTGGTACGCGCATGCCTCTGTCGGCTGTCTGCATGTGCGCCCGGTTTTGAACATGAAGCTCGATAAGGACGTCAAAACCATGCGCGCCATTGCCGAGGAATGTTTCGACCTCGTGGCACGTTACAAGGGCTCGCATTCGGGCGAACATGGCGACGGGATCGTGCGTTCGGAGTTCCACGAAAAGATGTTCGGGCCCCGCATGGTTGCGAATTTTGCCGAAGTCAAAGAACGCTTCGACCCCGAGGGGCTGTTCAACCCCGGCAAGATCGTGAATGCGCCAAAAATGGATGATCGCCGCCTGTTTCGCTATGGGCCCGATTACACCGTGCCTGATTTCAAGACCGAATTGGACTGGTCGGACTGGACCGGGGGCGGTGCCGGGTTTCAGGGCGCGGTGGAGATGTGCAACAACAACGGGGCCTGCCGCAAGCTCAAGGGCGGCGTGATGTGCCCGTCTTTCCGGGTGACGCGCAAGGAACAGGACCTGACGCGGGGGCGTGCCAATACGCTGCGGCTGGCGATTTCGGGACAATTGGGGCCGAACGCACTGAGTTCGGATCAGATGGCCGAGACGATGAAACTTTGCGTGTCCTGCAAGGGGTGCAAGCGCGAATGCCCCACAGGTGTGGACATGGCGCGGATGAAAATCGAGGTGCAATCTGCACGCTCCAAAAAGCACGGGATCAGCCTGCATGACCGTCTGGTCGGTTTTCTGCCGCGCTATGCGCCCATGGTGTCGCGCCTCCCCTTCCTCGCCAATCTGCGCAACCGTGTGCCCGGCCTGGCCCGATTGAGCGAAAAACTCACCGGCTTTACCGCGACGCGGGACCTGCCGATCTGGAGTGGGGACCCGTTTCGTGACACGGAAGTGACGCCGCAGGACACCCCGAAGACCGTCCTATTCGCCGATTGCTTCAACCGGTATTTCGAACCGGAAAACCTGCGCGCGACCCTCAAGGTGTTGGCGGCGGCGAAGGTCCCGGTGGAGATTGCCGCCGCCCCGACAGGTGCGCGCCCCTTATGTTGTGGGCGAACTTTTTTATCCGCCGGGCTGGTCGAGGAGGCCAAGGTAGAAGCGCAAAGGCTGGTGGATGCGCTGCTGCCATACGCCCGCGCCGGTGTGCCGATCATCGGGTTAGAGCCCAGTTGCCTTTTGACGCTGCGCGATGAGATCCCGGCGCTGATCCCCGGAGAGGGCACCGCCTTGCTGGCGCAGCACGCGCGCATGCTGGAGGAATATATCGCTGATCAGGCGGATAACCCGGATTTCACTCTCCCCCTGACCTCGCCTGCGCACAAAGTGATGGTGCACGGGCATTGCCACCAGAAAGCCATGGGCGTGATGTCGGGCATCGAGAAAGCCCTGTCCCTGCTCCCGGACACAGAAGTCGAGGTGATCGAGACAAGCTGTTGTGGGATGGCCGGTGCCTTTGGATATGGCAATGACACCCACGAGATTTCGCGCAGGATGGCCGAGGCCGACCTGATCCCGGCCCTTAATGTGGCCAGTGAGGACACGGTGATTGTCGCAGATGGCACGTCTTGTCGGCACCAGATTGCGGATCTAAGCACGCGCAAGCCGATCCATATCGCGCGCTTGCTGGAACAGGCCTTGAAATGAGCAGACAGGACACACCATGACGCATGCCCCCGCACCGCAAACCATCCTGCGCAAATCCCTGCATCACGAGTTGGTGGATCGCCTGCAAAACCTGATCATCAACGCCGAATTGGAACCGGGCAGCAAAGTGCCAGAAAAGACGCTTTGTGATACGTTTGGGGTATCACGCACGCCGCTGCGCGAAGCCCTGAAGGTGCTGGCCTCGGACGGTTTGGTGCGCCTTGAGCCGAACCGCGGGGCCTGGGTGACGCAGGTCACGGTGAGCGAAGTGGAGGAAGTTTTCCCGGTGCTGGGCGCGCTGGAGGCTTTGTCCGGGGAATTGGCCTGCAAACACATAAGCGACGCTGAGATCGAGCAGGTACGCGCGCTGCATGCCCAGATGATCGAGAGCTATGAGCGGCGCGATCTGGATGCCTATTTCACCATCAACCAGAAAATCCATCGCGCCATTCTGCTGGCGGCGCGCAATGCGACGCTGACCACCTCTTGTCAGGCGTTGTCGCTGCGCATGCAGCGCGCGCGCTACCTGGCGAATATGACCGAAGGGCGCTGGTATGAAGCCGTGCAGGAGCATGAGAACATCCTGAAATACCTCAGCGCGCGTGACGCCAAAGCACTGGCGCAGACGCTGCTGGAGCATATGGACGCCAAACGTCTCTCGGTGATCCGCTGGCTGGAAGCGCAGGAGGCCAGAACGGAGCAGCCCTGAGCTTGGTATGCCTGTTGACGGTGCCGGCGGTTCCAGGATCGAAAACCTCGCCAGCTGCGGATTTTTTTGGATCACGTTAAAGCGTTTCGCGTTTGATGTGAATTGAACGGGGATTCACAAGATGTCATTTGTCTGATTCACTTTCTTTGGGAGGTGGATTATGGGCAAGCCTTACTCTTTGGGCTTTCGGGAACGGATTTGTGCGTATGTCGCCGGGGCATTCGGCGCGTGCTGCGGGGCGTGTATTTGGTGTGAGTGCCGCGACGGCTGTGCGGTTTGCGGCGCAGTATCGGAAACGGGGCACTATTTTTGCGAAACCGCAAGGCAGGCCGCCCGGACGGTTTGGCAAGCGGGCCCCGCATCTCGACTTTCTTCTCGATATCATGCGTGCAGAACCAGACATCACGTTGAAGGAACTGGCCGCCGCACTGTGCGAGACACGTCAGGAGTGGATCACGCGCCGCCAGCCAAGGATGCGGCAGCGAACCTCACGGGCTGGTCTTTATTGCTTCTCGGGACATTGCTGCGCAATACCCTGACGGCCAATGATCGAGATGGCTTTCTCAAAGCTCAAAGCCCACCTGCGACGGATCGGGGCCAGAACCTTCGAAACCCTTGGCGACATATGCGACCTCTTCGATCCCCAAAAATGCTGGAACCTCCTCAAGGCTGCCGGATATGCCTCAGATTAAATACAAAACGCTTTAGGATGCGCTCAGCACGCCCACTCAACGCACGCACCCCTACGTTCAAGGTAGGCAATTCCCGATCAGCTCGGATTGAAACGCCTGCTCACCGCGGCTTGAAAAACCCACCACCCGGCTGTCGGCTCGGCGTTTTGCCCAGCCGCGCGCCTCGATTTCAGACAATAGCGCTCGCCCGAGACTGCCCGCCAGATGCGAGCGGCGCGCGCTCCAGTCCAGACATTCCTTGCACAAAGGCGATTTTTGAGATCGAAGCCGTGTCACATCCACGCCGAAACCTTGCACAAAATCATCCCCGCGCGGTGTCAGTTGCAAAACACCAACCTCTATCACCAAAAACCCGCGCCCCATAAAGCTGTCAAACAACGCGATGCCCATATCCCCCGCCAGATGGTTGTAACAGACGCGCGCCTTGCGCAGGGCTTCGTCTTTGGGACCAGTGCGCGTGCGCAGATGGCCGGTTTTGACCGCAAGCCCCATCAACCCTTCGAGCACCTGCGCCACGTCCTCATTGGCGAGCGAGAAATACTTATGCCGCCCCTGTTTCAGGAGCCGCAACAAACCTCCCGCGTCCAGTTTCGCCAGATGCGAGCTGGCCGTCTGGCTGGTGATCCCGGCCTCTGCGGCCAATTCGGTGGCTGTCAGCGCCTTGCCGGTCATCAGTGCGGTGAGCATATTGGCACGCGCAGGATCGCCCATCAGGGCAGCGATGCGGGCGATATCAGGGCCTTCTTTCATAGTTCGACCCTAGTCGAAGCATTAAGTGTGATCAATCCGCTATGTCCGGGTTCAGACATGAAAGGAAACCCTATGCTGACCTGTATTATCCGCTACCAGATCGACCCCACCAAGAAGGCTCAATTCAACCAATACGCCCGCAATTGGGGGCAAGCCATCCCGAGATGTGGCGCAGATTTGATTGGCTATTACGCCCCGCATGAAGGATCATCGACGCTGGCTTATGGGATCTACAATGTGGCAAATCTCGCCGATTATGAGGCTTACCGCGCACGGCTTGCAGATGATCCTTTGGGCCGTGAGAATTATGAGTTTGCGCAAAGCGAAAAGTTCCTGCTGCGCGAACATCGTACATTTTTGAAACTGGCCTCTGCGCCACATGGAGAGCACAAGTGATTGCCGTGATATTCGAAGTCGAACCCGCAGAGGGGCGCAAGGAGGATTACCTTGCGATCGCCGCCAAGATGCGCCCAATGTTGCAGGAGGTCGAGGGGTTCATTTCCGTGGAACGGTTCCAGAGCCTGACCAACCCCGACAAGATCCTGTCGCTGTCGTTCTTTGAAGACGAGGCGGCGTTGAAACGCTGGCGCACTCTGAGCGCGCATCGCGGGGCGCAAAGCGACGGGCGCGCCGGGGTGTTTGCGGGCTACCGCCTGCGCGTGGCGGGTGTGATCCGGGATTACGGCATGTTTGATCGCGATCAGGCCCCCGAGGATAGCAAAGCGGCCCACACGGTGGCACCCTAACCCGCGAGCGAGGGTAGGAAGAGAACGATCCCGGGGAAGGCCACCAACAGCGCGATGGTCACACCATCGGCGATGAAAAACGGCGTCACACCCTTGAACACGTCCTGCACGGTCAGGTCATCGCGCACGCCCGCCACCACAAAGCAGTTGAGGCCAATGGGCGGGGTGATCAGACAGAATTCCGCCATCTTCACCACCAAAATCCCGAACCAGATCGCGCACATCGGCCCGGACATGCCAAAGGCGCTGTCGGCGGCGGCGACGTTTTCACCACCATTGAGCGCCATGACCGCCGGATAGACCACCGGCAGCGTCAGGAGCAGCATGCCGATGGCATCCATAAACATGCCCAGCACCGCATAGGCCAGCAGGATGCAGATCAGGATCAGCATCGGCGACATTTCCAGCGAGGTGATCCAATCGGCAAAGGCCTCGGGCAATTCGGCAAACCCAAGGAAGCGCACATAGATCAGCACGCCCCAGATGATCGAGAAGATCATCACTGTGAGCTTGGCCGTATCGAGCAGTGCGCTTTTAAGTTGCGGCCAGCGCATGCCACGATAGAGCGCCATCAGGAAGATGATAAACGCGCCGATGGCGCCGCCCTCGGTCGGTGTGCCCCAGGCATCGCCGAAGGGGTTGTAGACAAAGAAGATAATGATCACGACCACTGCGAAAATCGGCAAGGCGGGGGGGAGTGATTCAAAGCGTTCACGCCAGGTGAAACCGCCCACCGGCGGACCGACGTTCTTGAAAATCATCGCAATGCCGATGATCAGCGCAGCGTAAACCACGGCGGAGAACATGCCCGGCAGGAACCCTGCGAGCAACAGTTTGCCCACGTCCTGTTCTACGATGATGGCATAGATCACCAGGATCGCCGAGGGGGGGATGAGCGAGGCGAGCGTGCCCCCTGCGGCGACCACACCGGCGGCGAATTGTTTGTTGTAGCCGATTTTGAGCATCTCGGGGATGGCGATGCGGGCGAATACGGCGGCTGTTGCGACCGAGGCGCCTGATACGGCGGCAAACCCGGCGGTGGCAAAGACCGTGGAGACCGCCAGCCCGCCCGGCACCCAGGCGATCCAGCGTTTGCAAGCGGTGAAAAGGGCGGTGGTGAGTTTGGCGTGATAGGCCATATAGCCGATCATGATGAAGACCGGGATCAGGCTCAGCACCTGTGCCGAGACCTTGGAATGCGGCGTGAGACCGGCGATCTTGACGCTGATCTCAACGGCTCTCCAGAAGCGTTCCGGGTCGTAGTCAAACCCGTTCCAGCGCAACCACACGAGACCCACAAACCCGGCCAATGCGGCGGCAAAAGCCACGCGCATGCCCAAAACGACGAAGGTCAGCAGGCCCGCACTGACCCATAATCCGATTTCGATAGGTTCCATCAGTCCGCCCCGTCCAAGCTTTCGGCCTCAAGGCGCGCCTGTTCCGCCACGCTCAGGTTCAGTGGCACGGCCACCGGATTTTCCAGCCCCAGTACCAGCGCGCGCCCGTAGCCCCAGGTTTGCAGGAGCAGCCGCAAAGTCAAAACTCCGAACGCGACCGGCACCACCAGCTTGGAGGGCCAGACCGGCAAGCCGACGTCAATCGAGCTGTCCCGGCTGCACCAGGGGCGCGCACAATCAAACGAGCGGTCGAAGTGTTCCCACGCCCCCCATGTGAGCGCGACAATGACCAAAAGTATCAACAACACCGAGACCAGTTCGAAAAACCACAGCATGCGCCCCTTGAGCGCGCTGACCAGCATATCCATGCGCACATGGGTGCCGTCGCGTTGAACATAGGACACGCCCATGATCGCGATAATCGGCATCGCCGCCTCAATGTAATCGACATATCCGGCCATCGGGGAGGCAAAGAACTTGCGCCCCGTCACCGAATAGGCGGCCAGAAACATCAGCGAAAAAATCGCCAGACCACTGAGCAGAGCGCAGAATTTTTCCAGTGGTAATAATGCACGGTCCAGCCTGCTGAGCAGACTGGAATCTTCGAGCACGGCTGCGGATCCCGCCATCGCTCTGCCCCCTTTTTAGGATTGAAAAGGCCGCCCCCTTGTGAGGAGCGGCCTATGCCTTTAGCTGCCGCTCTTGGCATCAGCGAGCGTTTTGACCACCAGATCATAAAGCTCCTGACCCGGCAGGCCCTGCGCTTCCATATCGGCAATCCACGCATCCTTGGCCGGATCTGCGGCCTTGGCGCGGAACTCCTCGATCACGGCCGCGTCGATCTCGACTTTCTGCACGCCCTTCTCTTCAAGTACGGAATCCCATTTCTTTAGCAATTCACCGTAGTTCGCCAAATAATGGTCAATCGACTCCGACACCGAACTATCCAAAGCCTCGCGCTCGGAATCGCTCAAGGAGTCATAGGCGTCGATGTTCACCACAACCGGGCAATTCACCGTGCCGGGGTTGAGGTTGGCCGTCCACCAATCCGCTTGATTGATCGTGCCAAAACTCAGATGCGCGTGCTGGGCAAAAGCCACCGTGTCGACCACGCCGCCTTCCATCGCCTGGTAGGCTTCGGTCGCCGTCACGGATGTCGGCACACCGCCAACGGCGCGGAACGCTTCGCCCAAACCGCCCGTAGCGCGGACCCGCATGCCTTCGAATTCGGCCAATTCATCGCGCGGCTCGCCGGTGCCGACGATGTTATATTGCGGCATCGGCGAGGTCATCAACAGCTTGGCGTTCCACTGCGCCATTTCCTCGGTCGCGGCAGGATGTGCGTAAACCGCAGCGGAAACCGCAACTTCCTGCTCCAGGTTCTCAACACCCAGGAACGGCAGTTCAAGCACGGTGATCACGCGGTTTTTGTCCGGGTGATAGCCCGCACAGAACTGCGCCATCTCAAAGGCACCGATGGAAATCCCATCGAGGTTTTCGCGGTTCTTGGACAGCCCGCCATAGCTGACGTTCATGATGAATTCGCCGTTGGTTTTCTCAGAAACAAGTTCCGCCAGTTTTTCGACATGTTCGGTAAAGGCGCGACGCTTGCCCCAGACGGAAACGTTCCACTCGGTCGCTGCGGCCTCAGAGACAAAGGCAAAGCTGATCGCGGCGACGGCCGCACCCGAAAGATATTTGTTCATTTGATTTCTCCCTTTTTGCGCGCCTCAATGAGGGCGCGCTTGGCGCAAAGCTAGCGAAGCCTGCGCGCAGTGCCAAGCCCTGATTAGTAGCGTGCTCAAGACGGGTTGCGGGTTTGATTCTGCGCATCCGCGTGATTTTTACAGACGACTTTCCGTCACGATGCCCTACACCCGAGATGGGCAAGCCTCCAAAGACGCCCAAAACAACGCGTCATTGTTGACATGGAATAAACTGAGTTTGTTTTATAAAAACGAGATTTGTCGGCTCACTTTACACATTCCTTATCGAGAACAGAAAATTATTTACAGCGAAACCCTTATATTTCTGTACCTTATTCCTTTCTTTTCAAATCGCGGTATGATCCCGCTCGGAGGGGATGTGTTACCGGTGCACCGCAATTTCGTGCCCACCCTCCGATATGTCACGACCCAAGGGAGGAGCCTTCATGTCCGACACAGCCACATCTGCCAAAACCTATCCGCCTGCGCCTGAAATGGCCGCAAAGGCGCATGTGAATGCCGCCAGATATGACGAGATGTACGCCGCATCCATCACGGATCCGGACGCATTCTGGCGCAAGGAAGCAGGGCGCATCGACTGGATCAAACCCTTCACGCGGGTGAGCGACGTCAATTTCGACCTCGGCGCGGTGGCGATAAACTGGTTTGCGGATGGCACCCTGAACGTCGCTGCCAATTGCATCGACCGCCATCTGGCGACACGCGGTGAACAGACCGCGATCATCTGGGAGCCCGACAGCCCGGATGAAGACGCCCTGCACATCACCTATAACGCACTGCATGCCAACGTCTGCAAAATGTCCAATGTGCTCAGGGGGTTGGGCGTGGGCAAAGGCGATCGCGTCATCATCTATATGCCGATGATCCCCGAAGCGGCCTACGCAATGCTGGCCTGTGCGCGCATCGGTGCGATCCATTCGATTGTTTTTGCAGGGTTTTCACCCGATGCTTTGGCCGCAAGGGTCAATGGTTCCGAGGCCAAGGTGGTCATCACCGCCGATCACGCCCCCCGCGGCGGTCGCGCCACACCTCTGAAATCCAACGCGGATCAGGCGCTGTTGCATTGCTCGGATAAGGTCAAATGCCTGGTGGTGAAACGCACCGGTGGGCAGACCACCTGGGTCGAGGGGCGCGATTACGATTACAACGCGCTGGCCGCTGAGGCCTCCGATGAGTGCGCCCCCGAAGAGATGGGGGCCGAAGATCCGCTCTTTGTGCTTTATACCTCCGGTTCCACCGGGCAGCCCAAGGGGGTGGTGCATACCACAGGCGGCTATATCGTCTATGCGGCGATGACCCATGAAATCACCTTTGATTACCACGAAGGCGACGTGTTCTGGTGCACGGCGGATGTGGGTTGGGTCACGGGACACAGCTATATCGTTTATGGCCCGCTGGCCAATGGGGCCACCACGGTCATGTTTGAGGGCGTGCCGACCTACCCCGATGCCAGCCGCTTCTGGGAGGTCTGCGACAAGCACAAGGTCAACCAATTCTACACCGCACCCACCGCCATCCGCGCTCTGATGGGTCAGGGCAAAGAGTTTGTCGAAAAATGCGACCTCTCCAGCCTGCGCCTGCTCGGCACCGTGGGCGAGCCAATCAACCCGGAGGCCTGGAATTGGTACAATGACGTTGTCGGAAAAGGCAAATGCCCCATCGTGGATACCTGGTGGCAGACCGAAACCGGCGGGCATCTGATGACCCCCCTGCCCGGCGCGCATGCGATGAAACCCGGCTCTGCGATGAAGCCGTTCTTTGGCATCAAACCCGTCGTTCTGGAACCGACCACCGGCGAGGAAATCAGCGGCAATGACGTCGAAGGGGTGCTGTGCATCGCAGGCAGCTGGCCCGGACAGATGCGCACCGTCTGGGGCGATCACGAACGGTTCGAGAAGACCTATTTCTCCGACTACAAGGGCTATTACTTCACCGGGGACGGCTGCAAGCGCGACGCGGATGGGGACTACTGGATCACAGGCCGCGTGGATGACGTGATCAACGTCTCGGGCCACAGAATGGGCACGGCGGAGGTGGAAAGCGCGCTGGTGGCCCACGCCAAGGTCGCCGAAGCCGCCGTTGTCGGATACCCGCATAACATCAAGGGGCAGGGCATCTATTGCTACGTGACCTTGATGGGAGGCGAGGAGCCCAGCGAGGAATTGCGCAAGGAGCTGCGGACCTGGGTGCGTACCGAAATCGGACCCATTGCCAGCCCGGATCTGATCCAATGGTCACCGGGCCTGCCCAAGACGCGCTCGGGCAAGATCATGCGCCGCATTCTGCGCAAGATTGCGGAGGATGATTTTGGAGCCTTGGGCGATACATCGACACTGGCGGATCCGTCGGTCGTCGATGATCTCATCGAAAACCGCATGAACAAAAGCTGATCGCCTCCAAAGGCGCAAGGACTTCGGGCCGGCTCTGTTCAGGGTCGGCCCCTTGTTTGCCCCCGATCCCCTCGGAATTAAATCCCTTGCCCTCCCTGCCCCGTGACATAGGTTCCACGCAAAGATAACAGGACGCCATCCATGACACACCCGCGCGCAGAAATGATGAGGACAAGGTCGCATGACCTCTGAACAAGAATACTTCGCGCCCTCGCCGGAAAATCACGCCGATCTGCGGCGCGCTTTTGGCTGCTTTGGCACCGGCGTGACGGTTGTGACCATACAGACGGCGGATGGACCGCTTGGCATGACGGCGAATTCCTTTTCGTCGGTGTCACTCACGCCGGCGCTGGTGCTTTGGTCTCCGGCTCTGGCTGCGCGCCGCCATGATCCCTTTGCGCAGGCCGAGCATTTTTGCATCCATATCCTTGGTGAAGACCAATTGGCGCTCGCGCGGCACTTCGCAACCAATGGCGATGGTTTTGACGCGTTCGACTGGTCTGCGGGGCCTTTGGGCGCGCCCCGGTTGGCCGGGTGTCTGGCGGAGTTTCATTGCACAAGATTTGCGCGCTACCCCGCGGGGGATCATTCGCTGATCCTTGGAGAAATCCAGCAGGTTTTCCATGCACAAACACATGGGCCCGGTCTTCTCTTCAAACGCGGTCAGTTCGGCCGTTTCACAGCGGATGCGTGAGGCAAGCCGTTAATAGTCGCGCTCGAAAAACAGCCCGATGCCAGTGTTGCCATCATTCTCAACCGTGCCGCGCGCCTTGAGCGAGTCCGTCAGTTCCAGGTTAATGGATAATTCGGTCTCGCCCCCTCCGGTAAACACATCCGTATATATTGTGTCCGTGAGGTATTTACCCGCCCGCACCGCCGCTTCGCCGTCATCCGTGGTGGTGACGTCAAAATCATCCAACCCGAACCCTTCACGCAGGTTCCCAACCAATCCAACACCGCCGCGCCCGGCCAGCTGCGCCACCGCATTGGCCAGCTGCAACGCCTGAAAGCCGGAAATTTCGCTCAGGTTACGACCAAAGAGCAGTTGCGACAGGACCTCATCCTCTGGCGCTTCGGGCACGGATTCAAACCGCACTTCCGGCTCATCCACCGGACCCTCCACCACAATGCTGGCGGTGCCATCATCGGTATCTGAGAGCGTCTTGAAGAAAACAAAAGGCACCAGGTCGCCCTGAAACTGGATGGAACCTTCATCAAGGACGAACCGCTTGCCCAGAATGTCGATCCGTCCGCGCACCAGATCGAATTGACCGGCCGAAATCACCCGCGCCGTGGAGCCGGTGATGTCCAGACTGCCGCCCAGTTCCGCATCGACACCGCGACCGCGCACGAAGATCTTGTTGGGCGCATTGATCCGCAATCCAAGGCCATAGACGCTCCCCGCACCGCCGCCCGCCTTGGTCTCCGGTTCCGGGATCACCCCGGCCCGCCCGCGCGTCGCCGTCACCGATCTGGGTGCCCCGACGTGGGTGATCTCGGGAATATCGCCAATGCTGGTCAGACCGGAGGAGGGAACCGACACCAGCGTTTCGCCGATGTTGATTGTACCGCCAATACGCGCGCCACCGCTCAGCGGACCCGTCACAGCGATGTCGCCGCTGATCAGGGTCGAAAACAAACGCGGATCCGATAGGGCGACGTTGTTCAATGCAATATCTAGATCTGCTGCCAGCGAGGCAAGGTTGACCCCACCCTCCACTGCAAGCGTGCCGCCACCATCAACCGCGCTGTTGAGATCAATCTGTGCGTTGCTGCGCGCCAGCTGGATCGTCGTGGCCAGATCGACCAGCGTCAGGCGCAGGTTTGGCGCGGCAAAAGTCGCCCCGGTCGTCGAAATACGACCCGAAATCGCCTCCAGCCCCGGCGCGCCCTTGGCGGTCAGATCAAATTGCGCCTGTCCCTGCAAGCTGCGCGGCTCCAGAAACGGCTCTGACAGACCGAGCGGCAAGGATCCAACGATCCCGAGGTCCAACATCCCGTCTTCGCCGACGCGCCCCGCGATATTGGCCTGCGTGCCTGACGGCCCTTGTGCGGCGGTGTCAATCTGCCATCCCGCGCCGTCTTTCTCGGCGTCCCCCTCTATTGAGAAGGGTCCCGCGATCTTGGGCACCAGCACGCCGATATCAGGCATGGCGGCGGAAAAGGCGACGGCGGCCTCTGGCCCCGTGGCCAGCCCTGCCACGCTCACTTCGGATTGGAACGGCCCGGCGGCATCAACGTCCACATTATATCCGGCCTCGGTAAGCCAAACCCGTCCATTGGCATTCAACGGGCCGTTGATTGACGGCACCAGCGGCTGCACCTCTGGCACAGATAACGTGAAGCGCACATCGGTTTGCGGCCCCGTAGCTTTGCCCTTGACGCTCAGCCTGCTGTCAAAGGGCGCATTGGCCAGCGCGTCCACGCTCCAGCCAAGCGCGTCCTGCGTGGCCTTTGCATCCAGCGTGAGCGGGCCGGAATACTCAGGGGCCACCAGGGCCACATCACTCAGCCGCGCCAGGATATCAACCGCACCGGCATCGGTTTGCAGCTTCACGTCCCCTGTGATGTCCAGCGCCGCATTCCTGAGATCCAGATCGTTGATATACGTCCCGGTCTCGTCGCGCCGCGCCTGCATCGACAGGATGGTTTCCCCGGCCATGACCGCATCCGCCTGTTCGATATCAACCTTCAAATCCCGCGTGGTGCCCTTGATGGTCAGATCGAACATGCTGCTCAACGGGGTGATATTGCCCGCAACATCCAGACGCGCGGCTCCGGCGATGGGTTGCCCTGCAAGCCCGGCAAACCGTGACAGATCGCGCGCCTGCACATTGAGATCAAGATCGGTTGGAAAGCCGCCCTCCAGACCCTGTATGGTCACATCCCCGGCAAGCCCGTAATCCGCTCCCGCCAGTTCCAGCCCGGTAATCCGGATCGGTTGGTCTTGGGTATAATCAATCCGGGCTTTGCCGGTGATATCCTGCCCCAGCGCCTCTGCCGCCTGCGGATCCTCCAGCGCCAGCCCGCGCGTTGTGAGGTCCAGATCGCCGAGGAACCGACCCAGCGTGCCCGTTTCACCGCTCAGCGTGCCATCCAGCGCCAGCTTGGTGTTCTCAAACCGAATACCTTCGCGCGCAAAATCCGTGATGTCGAAGGCACCGCGAAAGGCATCCCCCGAGGCGGCGTCGTAATCCACGCTGAGCTTCACCAATTGCACCGTCGTCGCAACATCAGAGCCCGGCAACAGAACCGGGGTGCCGTCGGCCTGCGCGATAGTGCCATCCACATCGATGAATTCCGGCCATTGCGCGCTGTTGAGCTTGACGCGCCCGGCCAGTTGCACCGCCTTGGCATCCAGATCGAAATCCGACACGTCAAGGGTCCCATCCGCGCCGCGCAAGGCGTCCACCCGGATGGCCACGCGGGTGCCGAAGAAGTCGCGCGACTGCGGGGCGACCAGTGCCGTTATGTCCCCGCCCAGATTGGCCCTAATGCGCCTGTCAGGCAGCGCGCCTTCAGTTTCGACCGGCAGCGCGGTCAGACTCACCTGCCCCGCCACACGTTGGGTGCCATCTGTGGCCAGGCCGATATCGGCGGTGAAATCATCCAGCGGCCCGGTCCCTGCAACCGTCAAATCGATGGAGGGCTGCCCCGGCAGGTTCATCAAACGCCCGGCAATGCCGCCCGAAGCCTCATCCAGTTGGATTTCCACATTGATGGCGGAATCCGCCCGCGCAAAGCTGCCTTTGATGACATAGGCACCTTCGGTATTATCCACGCGGTTGGCGGTCAGATCGATAAACGCGCCTTCATCATTGAGTTGCACCGAGGCGCGCACACCCAGAGCGGCCTGCGCACCGAGGATGGGTTCGCCCAGATCAATGCGCGTCACTTCGAACTGCGCGATGTTCACCGAGACCGGTAAATCCGGCAAGGCGAAGGGGGCCGCTTCGGCGGCGGGCACCTCCACGCTATCATCGGCCTCTGGCAAGCGCGGCAGATCAAGGGACGCAGCCTTGAGGCTCTCGACCTCCAGCTGCCCGCGCAGCAACGCCAGCCTGCTCCAGTTCAGCGTCACATCTTCCAATGTGAGCCAGATGCCCTGGTCATCCGCAATCGTCATCTGCTCAAAAGAGGCCTCAGAACTCAGCGCACCGGCAAATCCGGTGATGCGCACCTCGCGCCCGGCCCCGGACAAAAGGTCCTGTATGGTGCGCGTCAAAAAGCCGCCGCCGTCCTCATCCTGTGCCGTAACCGTGACAGGGAACAGCAAGGAGATAACCACCAGCCCGCGTATGATCCAGTTTGAACGCATCAAAATGCCTGCCCTATGCCAATGTAAACCTGCCAGGAGGATGTGTCATCACCGCCGGATGTCGGCACGGCGACATCAAAGCGGATCGGCCCAATCGGCGTGTCATAGCGCAGACCCAGACCTGCGCCGCTTTGCCACTCACCCGACCCGTCCGGAAAGGCTTCCCGCCCGATGTAGCCCGCATCGATGAAGCCGACATACCCAAGGCTGCCCGCCGTGCGATAGCGCACCTCAGCAGACAGCCCCAGGAACGAGCGGCCCCCGACGATCTGGCCGTTTCCAATATCCACGCCGAGCGATTGATAATCATGCCCGCGCACGGTGTCCCCACCCCCGGAGTAAAACAGGAAATCGGTGGGTGCGTCCTCCAGCCCCGGCCCGATGACGGACCCCAATTGACCGCGCAAGGCAAAGGTCGTGCTGGTTTCGGTCCCGAATGTTCGGTACACCCGCGCATCGACCTCGGTTAAAAGCCCGTTATCCGCGCCCTTGATCGCATAGAAAGGCGAGACTTCCGCGTCCAGATAATAGCCCTTGCGCGCATCCAGAAGCCTGTCGCGATAATCAAAGGTCGCGCCTGTCGGGAGCAACAACAAAGTGTATTGATCTTCGCCAAAGGCATCCCGTGTATTGGCCCGGCGCAGCGCGACACCAAGGCGGTAGGAACGCTGATCAGAGGCGATGCGCTCGATCCCCGTCCCGATTGTCAGCTGGCGAGAGAAGAAATTCACCTCATCCTGCTGTTCGATTTCCCCAAGAACATAAAGATCGGTATCCTCATTAAAGGTCGAGGGCCGCTGATAACGTGTCGAGAGAAGGAAATCCGTCCCGCCCGTGTCCCCGCCGATGCCCTCGATTTCCGCCTCCACGCGCAGCCGCTCGGCACCGCCAAACAGGTTACGGTGCATCCAGAACGCGCTGAGCGACAGGCCCTCGATGGTCGATACCTCGCCCCCAAAACCGAAGCGGCGCGGCTTGTCATCGACAACCCGCGCGGTGATGGCCAATTGATCGCCCGGCCCGATGGTGTCGGCCTCGATCATCGCGACCGAACTAAAGGCACCGGTGCGCCGCAAACGCCCCGCGGCGTCGGACAGTTCCTTGGGAGAGTAGGTTTCACCGACCGGCAGACCGGCAATCTCCAGGATCCGTTCCGTGCGCACGGCGCTGTCGCCGGACACGGACAGATCACCAAACCGCAGTTTGGGGCCGGGATCGAGCTTCAGCCTGGCATTGAGCGTGCCGTCTGTGTGACGGGCGGTGATGGTCTGGCTTTCAAGCTTGGCCTTGGCATGACCTTCATTGCGCCAGCGCGTTGTCCCCGCGCTGACGGCATCGCGCAGCAAACTCAGGCGCGCAGGCGCGCCCGGCCTGAACCCTTCGGGCAAAGCGGTGCCGGGCACAATCGGGGTAATCTCGGCCCGCCCGAAGCGAAATGCCTTGCCCGGTGTGATAGTGATCTGGGCGCTGTTGACTTGCTGTGGGGGGGCCACGGATGTGATCGAAGAGGCCTCCCGACCATCCAGTGAAATACCGATATCTGCGCCGTAATAGCCGTAATCGTAAAGCACCGCGAGCATGCGTTTGTAATCCGCCTGCGCAATGGACACCAACTCCTGTGGTGAGACGTCGGTTTCGGCGTTCGATTGCTCGATCAGCAGCGATCCGCCCTCCAATGCTGCGCGCAATTCCTCCTCCAGAGACCCCTGCAGGCTGGCGTCAAAGGCGAATACCGGCGGTGCCAGCATCCCGGCACACAGTAAATACGCCGCAGGTTTGCACCACCACGAAGAAAATTCCAATTTTAGTTTGCGCAAAATGTCCCCCGGGAGCAGACGAGCCTTGTTGATATCAATAGAGCGCTGGCCAAATCGAATAGTGACTCGATGTTTTGCCAGCAGTGTAACGGAAGTCGGTTTAGACCTGCAAACAACAATACCAGATGCGCCGCGCCGAAGCGGTCAAATGGCAAAAATCTGGCGCGAGAATGACACTCGCCAATCACGCGGTGGTTCGGGGGCGAGCGATCCCGGATCGGAATGCCAAAAGAGCATTGCGCCGCGTGCGGCTTAGGCGGTTGCACCATTTCCCCAAACCAACCACGCCCAGAGCATCGCCACATAGGTCAGCTGATGCAGCGCCTGATCCACACCCGACGCGCGCCAAAAGGCCGCATCATTGGGCGTCAGCTGTCGTACGTAGGTAAAGCGCCCCTTGCACCAGTCGATATGAAAATGAACCACGCCCTCCAGAACCACCACCAACAGGATAAACACCACCGGCGTGCCAAGCAACAAAAACGCCATGACCGATCCGAGCGCATGAATGCCCGCATGCAGGAGCCGTCCCATATGACGGTAGCGCGCACGCCCCTCGAGCATGAAGCTGGTCTGAAGAAAATAATCCGCCAGCATGTGTTTTATTTGCAAAAGGCACAATAAAATCAGTAACTCAAATAAATCTTCACCCAATACAACTTCCTTCCGGCCCAAACCTGGCCAATCCAGCGCCTGTGCAATCAGCTCAGGCGCAAAACCCTGACCGATCCTGGCGTTTTAACATTTACCTTTCAGCGCGCAGACCCAACAGAAGGCAAAAAAAAACGCCTGCATCTTGATCCGGCCTAGAGCACCGTCAGTCGCGATAAAGCAGCGAATGTCCGTTGGCAAATAGGTGCAACTTGGAGGGATCCGCCGTCATCTTGAGCTGTGTACCACGCAACCCCGCATGAATACCGGGGAGTTTTGCAATAATTGACGCATTTTCGGGGGCCGGTTTGGCAAAGTACAATTGCGTGACCTCGCCAAGCGCCTCCGTGATCTCGACCGTTCCGGCAAAAGCGTAATTCTCGCTATTGGCCGTCACCATATCCTCGGGGCGGATGCCAACGTTGACTTTCTGTCCCTTGTCACTGTCACGCGTGGGGATGTTGGCGGCAATCGTCCCGGCTCCCTGCTCCAGGCGCACCTGTGTGACCTGCCCGGTCTCCACGATCTCCCCGGCCAAAAGGTTCATCGCAGGGGAGCCGATAAATTGGGCCACGAATTCGTTCTCCGGGCGCTCATAAAGTTCCAGCGGGGAGCCGACCTGCGCGATCCCCTTGTTGGCGAGCACCACAATGCGAGTGGCCAGGGTCATCGCCTCCACCTGATCATGCGTCACATAGATCATGGTGGAATTGGGCATGCTTTCCTTGAGTTGCGCGATCTCGATCCGGGTCGCGACACGCAGGGAGGCATCAAGATTGGAGAGCGGTTCGTCAAAGAGATAGACCTTGGGATCGCGCACGATGGACCGGCCAATCGCCACGCGCTGGCGCTGCCCCCCGGAGAGCGCCTTGGGCAGACGGTCAAGGTATTCGTCCAGTTGCAGAACCTTGGCCGCGCGCCCGACCGCCTCGTCGATTTCAGCGGGGGTTTTCTTGGCGAGCTTGAGCGCAAAAGCCATATTGTCGCGCACCGTCATATGCGGATAAAGCGCATAGGATTGAAACACCATGGCGATGCCGCGCTGCGCGGGGGGGACGTCATTCATACGGTCCCCGTCGATTTGCAACTCGCCCGCGGTGATCTTTTCAAGCCCCGCGATCATGCGCAGCAAGGTGGATTTACCACAGCCCGATGGGCCGACAAAAACGATCAACTCACCGGTTTGAATGTCCAGGTTGATGTTCTTGAGCACCTCGACGCCTGCGCCGTATGATTTTCCCACATCCGTTAATTTCAGATCGGCCATTTTCTTGTCCCTCCCAAGACGCGGGTTTTAGCCCTGTTTCACGGCCAGGCAAACTTGCCAGGGGCCCAGGTGCAGTTTGAAATCCGGCGACGGGGTGGCCCCGCCCAATTCATGTCCGATGGTATGCCATTCCCCCGGCGGCATCCCGTGCAGCGAGGGCGTATCCGACAGGTTAAAGGCGCAAAATATCGTCTGGCCTTCATGTTCACGGGTGAATTGCAACACATCGCCATAGGCGAAAACGCCGTTATGTTTGCCTTTGACCAAGGCCGGGTGATCCTTGCGAAAGGCGATGGCGCGGCGATAATGATGCAGGATCGCGCCTGGTTCATCCTCTTGCGCGGCCACCGAACGGTTCAAGTGATCATGGCTGACGGGCAACCAGGGGAAACCGTCGGAAAAACCACCATTTTGGTTCGACGTCTCCCAGACCATCGGCGTGCGACACCCATCGCGCCCCTTATATTCAGGCCAAAAGGTGATGCCATAGGGGTCTTGCAGATCCTCAAAGGCGACATCCGCTTCGGGCAGGCCAAGTTCCTCGCCCTGATAGATGCATACCGACCCGCGCAAGCACATGATCAGCGTGGCAAACAGGCGCTGCGCCTGCGGGGACAAGTCCCATCGAGAAGCGTGGCGCATCACGTCATGGTTCGAGAATGCCCAGCACGGCCAACCGTCTTTGGCCACGCGGCCCAATTCGTCAAAAACCTGCGCCACACGGGTCGCGTCCAGTTTGGTTTTAGCGAGAAATTCAAACGCATAGCACATATGCACCATTTCCGGCCCGCCGGTGTATTGGCCCAGCAATTCCAAACCGCGTTGCGCATCACCGACCTCACCCACGCAGGACGCCGCTGGATATTCGTCCAACAACGCACGGAAACGCTTGAGAAACGTAATGTTTTCAGGCTGATTTTTGGAATGGATGTGTTCCTGGTGATTATAGGGGTTTACCGAGGGCGCGATATTGGCATTGCGCTTTTCCGGCGGTAGCGCTGGATTGTCGCGCAGTTCTTTATCGGCAAAGTAAAAGTTGATCGTATCCAGCCGGAACCCATCCACGCCGCGATCCAGCCAAAACCGTGTGATCGCCAGAATGGCGTTTTGCACATCATCATTGTGGAAATTCAGATCCGGCTGTTCCACGAGGAAGTTGTGCAAGTAGTACTGTTCGCGTCCCGCATCCCATTGCCAGGCCGGACCGCCAAAGATCGACAGCCAATTATTTGGGGGCGTGCCATCGGGTTTCGGATCAGCCCAGACATACCAATCGGATTTCCGGTTGGTGCGATCCTTTTTGCTTTCCTGGAACCAGGGGTGTTGATCCGAGGTGTGGCTCAACACCAGATCAATCATCACCTTTAGGCCATGTTGATGCGCGGATTCCACCACCACATCAAAATCCGCCAGCGTGCCGAACATCGGATCCACGTCGCAATAATCAGAGACGTCATAGCCGAAATCCTTCATCGGCGAGGTGAAGAACGGCGAGATCCAGATCGCATCCACGCCCAGCGACGCGATATAGCTCATGCGCTGCGAAATCCCGATCAGATCGCCGATGCCATCGCCGTTGCTATCCTGGAAACTGCGCGGGTAGATCTGGTAAATCACCGCCCCGCGCCACCAATCTTTGTCCACCGCAGGCAGATGCAAATTATGTTCCATCCTGGTCATTAAACGGAAACTTTCCTATTTGACGGACCCGGCCAACAGACCGCGCACCAGATAACGTTGCATTGTAAAGAACACGATCAGCGGCACAGCAATCGAGATGAAGGCCGCAGAGGCCAGGATGCCCCAATCGCCACCGCGTGAGCCCAGCAGGTCATCCGCGATCTTGACCGTCATCACCCAGGATTCCGAGTTGGAGGGCAAGAACACTTTGGCCACCAACAGATCATTCCAGGTCCACAGGAATTGGAAGATGGCAAAGGAGGCCAAGGCCGGGAAGCTGAGCGGGAGGACGATCTTGGTAAAGACCTGGAAATCCGTGGCCCCGTCGACCTTGGCGGATTCGATGATATCGCGCGGCAGACCGACCATATAATTTCGCAACAGATATATCGCCAGCGGCAGCCCGAACCCGGTATGCGCCATCCATATGCCTAAGAAACTCTGGCCGATCCCGATTTTATTGTGGAACTGCAAGAGTGGCACCAGCGCCAATTGCAAAGGCACCACCAGCAGGCCCACGACCATCGCGATCAAGAACCCCCTGCCCGCAAAATCCATCCAGGCCAGCGCATAGGCCGCAAAGGCGGCGATCAGGATCGGGATGATCGTTGCGGGGATTGTTACCGTCAACGTGTTGATAAAGGCCACGTCCATGTTGTTGGAAAACAGGATGTTGCGATAATTTGACAGCGAGAAATCAGGCGGTGTGGCCGTGGAATAATAGATACTCGGATCGCGTTTAATCTCAGCCGGCGAGAAATAGGTAAAATCACCGTTTTGTTGCACCGTGAGCGTTCGGTCGCGCGTCAATTCAGCGGTTTCACCCACGGCGGCAATGGTCGGATTGGAGCGCGCGCCACCAAAGCGGATGACTTCTGTATCCGCGCCACCAAAGATATTGCCCTCAATGACAAAACCACCCTGATCCGGCTTGGCCTCTTCGGCTGGGATCTTGGCCTGGAAGTTTTGCTCCACGGCAAAGGGGGAGAGCCACCAACCGGAGGCGGAGATCTGATCCCGGTCCCGGAAAGAGGAGACCAGAAGCCCGATTGTGGGCACTAACCAGATCACCACTAGAAGGATCACCGAAATTTGCACCGCCCAGCTGAGCGAGGATTTTGTACCTGCGATATTATCCATTATCTCATCTCCGCTCTGGCTTGACGAATGTTCCAGATCATCACCGGCAAGACGATGATCATAATCACGAAGGCCACCGCCGTGGCGCGCCCATCGTCGCGGAACATATAGGACATCATGTAGCTGGGCAGGATTTCGGTCCCGAAATTGCCCCCGGTCATGGTGTAAACAATGTCGAACACCTTGAGCACTAGGATCGTGATGGTCGTCCAGACCACCACGATGGTGCCCATGATCTGGGGCACTTTGATCTTGAAAAACACCTGAAACGGGTTGGCCCCGTCGATGATCGCAGCCTCGATGGTTTCTTCGGGGATGCCCCGCAGGGCAGCCGACAGGATCACCATGGCGAACCCCGTTTGGATCCATACCAGAATGAACATCAGGAAAAAATTGTTCCAGAAACGCAGTTGCAGCACATCCAGCGGATCGGACGCGCCAAAGACATCGCGGATCGCGTTGATCAAGCCGATATCGGCGTTATTGGCATAGACGAATTTCCAGATCAGCGAGGCCCCGACAAAGGAAATCGCCATCGGCATGAAGATCAGGGATTTGGCGATATTGCCCCATTTGAGCCGGTCCGTCAGCTGCGCGACCAGCAGACCAAAGAAGGTAGCAGAGGCCGGGACAACCAGCACCCAGAGGAAGTTATTAAACAGCGCCGTCTGGAACCCGTCATCCGCGAACATCACCGCATAGTTGCCAAAGCCGATGAATTCATCGCCCGACCGGTTGTGCAGCGAGCGCCAGAAAGAACCGACCACCGGATAGACCAGATAGAGCCCAAGGGCGGCCATTGCGGGGAAGAGAAACAGCCAGGGACGCACGAGGTTCGCGCGATTGATGTTTTTTCCGGGATTCTCGGCCCGCGTTGGAAAGATCACCTTGTCGAGAATGAGGTTGGACAGAAAGAAATACCCAACGCACCCGCCGACACCGACAACAACCGTCACAATTCCCTGAAGCAGCGGTGACATGGCATTCCCTCCCAAGATGCATATTGTTTTCAGGCCCGGCAAACCAATCGCCGGGCCCGTTTTAGCGTGGAGTTACTGGATCGTGTCCCAGCGGTCCTGGATACCCTGGGCGACGTCCTCGGCACTGGCACCGGTGGTGTAATCGACCATCCCTGTCCAGAAGGCACCCGCACCAATTTCACCCGGCATCAGGTCAGAAGCATCAAAACGGAACGTCGTCGCATTCAGCAGAATATCGCCCTGCGCCTTGAGGCTCGCATCGGCATAGAGGTCGGTATTCACGCCCGCATGTGCAGTAAGAAAGCCACCCTGTGCCATCCATAATTCATGCGCGATCGGCGTTTTCAGGAACTCGATGAAAGCGTTGGTGGCATCCGAGGGGTTCGTGATGGCCACAACCGTGCCCGCGCCCAACACCGGCTTGCCAAGGTCCTTATCCGCATACGCCGGGAAGTAGAAGAAATCGACATCTTCGCCGACCACGGTTCCCTCAGGGAAAAACGCCGGGATGAATGACGCCTGACGGTGCATGTAGCATTTCGGCGGAATGTCGAACAGACCCGTGGGGCTGTCGCGGAAGTCGGTATTGGCCACCGCAGAGGCCCCACCGTCCACATAGTCATCGTTGCGCGCGAAATATCCGAATTCCTCAATCGCGCCGATCACCTTAGGATCGTTGAATTTCATCTCATTGGAGACCCAAGCGTCATAATCCGCCGGGGACTGCGTGCGCAGCATCATTTCTTCCACCCAATCGGTCGCGGGCCAGCCCGTCGCCGCACCAGAGCCCAGACCAATGCACCAGGGCGTGCCGCCATCCTCAACGATCTGATCCGTCAGCGCCTTGATCTCTTCCATCGTCTCGGGGATGTCATAGCCCGCCTCATCAAAGGCTTCGGGCGAATACCACACCAGCGATTTCACATCGACGCGGTAGAAGATGCCATACATCTGATCCGCGCCATCGCCATCCGCATAGGTGCCCAGATCAACCCAGGATTGGCCAGCCGCGTAATTGTCGCGCACCCAATCCGCGGTGCCATCGACAAGCGGCGTCAGCAATCCCTGGCTGGCCATATCCGCCGCCAATCCCGGCTGCGGGAAAACGGCAAGGTTGGGCGCAGAGCCCGAGCGCGCAGAGATCACAATGTCCTGTTCAAAGCTGTCGGAACCGGAATAATTTACCTCGGCCCCTGTGGCAGAGGTGAAATAGGAAAACGCGATATCCACCTTCTCTTTTTCATTGCCTGTCCAAGGTCCGGTGATTTCGACCGTCTGACCACTCAGATCATATTGATCTGCAAAGGCCATATAGCTGTCCCAATTGAATCCACCCTCACCTACTGCAAAGGGCTGATGCCCATCCGCCTGCGCCATGCCAGCGCAAAGTGCCAGCGCCGCGGCACCCGCGTAAAACCGTGATTTCATGATATCCTCCCGTTGTGACGCCTATTTTAACGCCGTCGTGCTTATTCTTTACGCGCAAAGAATCACTTCAAAGCGCTTTGGATGGTAAGACCGTGGCTCAACCTCCTAATTCTGTCAACCGATGGTTGGGTTTCGTTTGCGTTTTCAAAGACCTAGATTTCATGCCTTTCGGATGCGCCGTTTGTGCTTTGACGTGGGCGGCGCGCTTGCCTAGGCTGGCGGAACCGCCGCAATAAAAGATCACTGGAAATTATGAACTTACGCGAACTCTCTGAGCGGTTGAACCTGTCCCAAACGACGGTAAGCCGCGCGCTGAATGGCTATCCGGAGGTCAATGAAGCCACCCGCAAACGCGTCGCCGACGCGGCGACCCTGTATAATTATCGGCCCAATATTCGCGCCCAGAGGCTCGCAACGGGCCGTTCCATGTCGGTCGGCCATATCATCCCCTTCTCGAAAAAGAATGAAATGGTGAATATCGTCTTTGCCGACTTCATAACCGGTGCGGGTGAAATCTATTCGCGCCACGGCTATAATATGACGCTCTCGGTTGTGCGCGATGAAGACGAAATTGAAACCTACCGCACCTTGAGCGAACAGGGCGCGGTCGATGGGATCATCGTGCATTCGCCCACGCGGGATGATCCGCGCATCCCCTTCCTGGCCGATCTGGACATTCCGTTTCTCGTGCATGGGCGGGCCTCCGAGGTCACCACTCCCTATTCCTGGCTGGATGTGAACAACACGCGCGCCATCGAAAGGGGTACCGAATATCTGCTGGAACTCGGGCATTCGCGCATCGGGTTCATCAATGGCCAGGAGCATATGGATTTTGCACAACGCCGCCGCGAGGGTTACCTGGCGGCGCTGCGCGCGCAGGGTGTGGCGGCGGACAAAACCCTCATGCGATCCGGCGAGATGAGTGAGCCCTTTGGCCATGCATCGACCGTGCAGATGTTGGATGGGCCGCACCCGCCCACCGCCTTTGTCACCTCCTCCATCGTCCCGGCGCTGGGGGTTCGCCGCGCGGTTCAAGAACGTGGGTTGCACATGGGGCGGGATATTTCGATCCTGTGCTTTGACGACGATATTTCCTATCTGCCCAACGGGTTGGAAACGCCGGTATTCACCGCAATGCGCTCTTCGGTACGGGCTGCCGGACGCCGCTGTGCGCAGATTTTAATGGAACAGATCGCGTCCGGCTCGGGCGGCGTGCGCACGGAACTCTGGGACGCGGAATTGATTGTGGGCCAATCAACCGGTCCCGGCCCTCAAAGGACATAACATGGATTTCAGCAGATCGGACTTTCCGCAGGGTTTTCAATTCGCCGCCGCCACCTCGAGTTACCAGATCGAAGGGCATAAGTTTGGCGGTGCAGGCAAGACCCAATGGGACACCTTCGCCGCCACGCCCGGCAATGTGGTGCGCGCAGAAAACGGCGATACCGCCTGTGATCATTACCACCGGATGGAGGAGGACCTCGACCTGATGCAGGCGCTGGGACTGGATGCCTACCGGTTCTCGACCAGCTGGGCGCGGGTTCTGCCAGAGGGGCGCGGCACGCCAAATCCGGAGGGGCTCGATTTTTATGACCGGCTGGTGGATGGGCTGCTGGCGCGGGGGCTGAACCCCATGGCCACGCTATATCATTGGGAATTGCCCGTGGCGCTGGCCGATCTGGGCGGTTGGCGCAATCCGGAGATCGCGCATTGGTTTGCCGATTTCACAGCCGTGATCATGGGGCGGATCGGCGACCGGGTTTACAGTGTTGCGCCCATAAACGAGCCATGGTGTGTCGGCTGGCTGTCGCATTTCATGGGCCATCACGCGCCCGGCCTGCGCGATATCCGCGCCACCGCGCATGCCATGCACCACGTGCTGACCGCCCACGGCCGCGCCATCGAAGTGATGCGGGGATTGGGCGTTAAAAACCTCGGGGCCGTGTGCAATTTCGAATATGTGCACCCCGTCGATCACAGCCCCGAAGCGGCAAAGGCGGCACATCTTTATGATGGCTATTACAACCGCTTCTTTTTGGGGGGGCTGTTCAAGGGGGCCTACCCCGATGACGTGATGGAGGGGCTTGGCCCTCATATGCCAAGGGGGTGGGAGGATGACTTTGATCTCATCGGGCAGCGCCTCGATTGGTGCGGGTTGAACTATTACACCTGCAAACGCATCGCGCCTGTTGATGGTGCATGGCCCGCGCATCAGGAGGTCGACGGACCCTTGCCCAAGACCCAGATGGGGTGGGAAATCTACCCGCAGGGCCTGCATCATTTTCTGACCTGGGTGCATGAGACTTACACCAAAGGCCTGCCGCTTTATGTCACCGAAAACGGCATGGCGAACCCGGACACTGTCAATGTGCCCGATCAGGCGCGTATTGAGTACCTGAATGCCCATATGGCCGCCGCACAAAAGGCGATGGCAGAGGGTGTGCCGCTTAAGGGCTATACCTTCTGGTCGCTGATGGACAATTACGAATGGGCCTTGGGCTATGAAAAACGCTTCGGGCTGATCCATGTGGATTTCGACACGCTCAAGCGCACACCCAAGGCCTCCTATCATGCGCTGGCAGCGGCGCTGAAACGCTGACGGCTCAGGGGGTAAACCAGACGGGCACACCAAACGGTGGCGTATGGAGTGCGCTCTCGGTCAGGCTTTCCAGAAACGCAACGATCTGGGCAATCTGCGCGTCTTCCAACCTCTGCGGGGTGATCTTTATCGCCTGCGCCTGACGCGCCATTTCACGGATATCATCCCCAATTAGAAAATCCGTCGCTGCCAACCATGGGACATCGGGCAGTCCGGCGTCCTGCGATTTCCACGCGCGCCGCGCTGAAAGGGGATCAAGGTGATGGCGCACCATGCCTTCCAGCGTCGCATAGCCCCGCATCTCAGCAATGCGGTCCAATTCACGGGCCACACTGTCGCCGGAGAGCGACGTATCCACAACAGCAGCAAGACATTCGCGGCTGAAGTCATCGATCACGTTTAGAATGCGGAACCTGCGGCCACACGACAGGCTGTCGGACACGAAATCCAGCGACCACCGCTGGTTTGGCCCCTGCGGTATCGCCATGGGCGTTCTGGTACCCACTGCACGCTTGCGTCCGCCCGCTGCCCGGCAGTCGAAACGTAGTTTCGATGAGAGGGGCGTTTACGGACTGTTAGTCCTTCTTCGCGGTAGATCCGGTACAGCTTCTTCCAACCTCTTGGGATATCGCTACGCGATACCCTGTCGGTCAACGGTTCACGTGCCAGCCTTCGCGTTTCAGCAGGATATGCAGTCGTCGATATCCGAAGCGTCACTGACACCATGCTTACGACACAGCTCCTTCGCGCCAAGCCCCGCCTGATGTTATTTCAAAATCCCAATAATCTGTTCTTCGCTAAAACGGCTTCTCTTCATCGTCTGTCTCCTCAGTTGGAAAACAGGCTAACTCAAAACACCGGACATTTCAGGGGAGCAGGTCACCCTCTTTCTTCTTGTGCTTTTGGCCAATGAAAGTCTCGTCAACCTCAACAACACCGCCACCAGAACCAAACATGGGGCCACCATCAGAGCGCATTGCCTCACGGATACGGTGAGACATAAACTATGCGGACTTGTGCATGATTTCCAGAACGCGATTTAGCTGGTGGCTGCTGATGCTCTTCTTGCTGGACACCATCAGGTGAATGGCTTGAAGCTACTTGTGCAGCGGGATGTGGCATTCTTTGAAGATCGTGCCAATGCGCACGGTGAATTTCTTGCGGCACTCTGCGCACTTCTTAAGGCCGTGGCGCTCAATGCCCTCTGGGTTCTGGGTTCTTCCTGGAAGGCTTGGAGCGAACGCCTTTCAGTTCGTAAATTTTTCCGCAGTTACCACAGTGCGGGCAAACCGGCGTATCACCCCAAAGCATGGCCTAAACGTGCGCAAAGGCTGCTGCCTCATCATGCATGCATGGTTTAGAAAAAGTAGAGATTGTGGCAGCCTCAACTTGCTGATTCCAAAATAGAAATTTTATTTGGGTTTGTCAAATACACAATCACCCTTAGATAAGTAGTGCAAAGCGCGCCACCCAAATGCACAACGCAATTTGGGTTCCGTTCATGATAGGTTGACGGGCGCCTGTGCAAGCGAGGGCATTTGTAGACATGTCTGATGATTTGCCACGACGGGATAGCACACAGGGTACGACACCCCAGGTTGTTTTAAAACTTCATGGCTCGGAAACTTGGTGTATTGATCAGCAACTGATTGGCAGTTTCAATTATACGTCACATATTAACGCTTGTTATCATCATCAACATGTTCAGTTTTCAGGCCAATGTCCGATCTGGGCCAAACATGTGATTCATCGAAATTGACGGCTGGTCACAACCCGCTTCGCCCACGATGCGTGCCGGAATCCCGGCGACTGTCTTGCATGCAGGTACGTCCTCTAGAACCACGGAACCGGCTGCAATCCGGCTGCATTGCCCAACCCTAATATTACCCAAAACCTTCGCCCCCGCTCCAATCAAAACGCCATCGTCGATTTTCGGATGACGATCTTCTTCTTCCTTACCGGTGCCCCCAAGCGTCACGGAATGCAGCATAGACACGTTATCGCCCACAACCGCCGTCTCACCGATCACAATCGAATGCGCATGATCAATCATAATCCCTTTACCGATACGGGCAGCAGGGTGAATATCGACGCCAAATATTTCAGAGACGCGCATTTGGACGAAATAGGCTAGGTCGCGGTGCCCGTTTACCCATAGGTGGTGCCCGACGCGATAGGCTTGCATTGCCTGATACCCTTTGAAGTAAAGTATCGGCTGCAACAAACGGTGACATGCGGGATCACGTTCGTAGATCGCGACAAGATCAGCGCGCGCGGCTTGCACAAGACCAGGGTCGTTGGCGTAGGCCTCTTCGACCATCTCCCTTACGACCACCATAGACATCTCATTTGATGCAAGCTTGGCAGCAATTCGATAAGATAGGGCTTTTTCGATACTCTTGTGGTGCAAGATACAGGCGTGCAAGAAACCGCCCATGAGCGGTTCAACCTCAGTCGCCTGACGCGCTTCCAGGCAAATCTGATCCCAAGCGGGATCCAAAGCGGAAATATTAGGGTTCGTCTCTGCCATTTCAATGATCCTTATCGCATTCGACACTACCCTATCTAACAGGCAGACACCAAATGCAAACTGGTGATGGGTATCATTCCAGTTGCTTATACAGGACACACCCTATGAAAATGGGCATTGAGGCACGATACAATTTGATGCGCGTATTTGACAGACATCTTGGAAACAATGGTTTTCCGACCGCATGGGCCTCACGGGACATGGCGTTGCAATGCCCCGTGAGCAAATCGATACACTGACGCCTTCACCATCAACCCTATCTGTTGGACGACAAATGGATCAGGTGGCTGATCAAATTCACAGTTTTTTGACCGTCAAACAGGAGTTCGGTGCTACCAAGGCTGCGCGGGGACACAGGTTTTTTTCCTACCTTTTTTGTAAGTTTTGGGTGAATCGCCCCCCCCAAAAAATCGCGTGCGCCAGCATATCAAATCTATCGACTGTCGCGAAATTGCGGCACAGCAACCCAACTTGGAAACCGCAATAGCCAAACTACTGTCCGCGACAGTTTCATCTAACGACGCTTAAGCTACGCTCGAAACCCGCGCCAAATACCGCAGACATTTGTGCAACCCGTATCTCGAACGGCAACGCTATTCCGTCGGCTATTTGCTGGGAAAGCGGATACCCCCATTCTGCGGCTGATACCATTTCTTCCTTGACGACCGCGCCATCCTTGAAAACCTGAACACGGTAACTTTCGGATTCTTCTCCCAAAGGAACTTCTGGAACACTCCAGCTATCACCATCGACCCGTGTTCGCCTGATCCAAGATACCGTAAGGTCTCCAAGCTCATTGAAATCAACGGTCAGGTGTACGGGCGCATATGGGCGTTCCCCATTACCGTTGAAGACGAAAGATTGTTGTGTGAACGACGGGTCATCAACAGGCCGCCGTGCCGGACCGACACGATAGGTTTGTGAAACGCGCCTTAAATTCCGGCTCAGGTCAATTTGCTCTGGAAGTCCGTTGAGCAATACGAACCAAGATCCGACTGGCCAGACATCAGGCATCAACCCGTCACTGCCAAGTTGCCCTCTCAGTCTTGAACTCAAATGATAGGTGCTCGTGTCCACAAGCTCTGCCTTGCCGAATTGAAAAAGTTCCCAGTTGTCAGGGTTGCCATCACCGATCGCAGCTAAGTTTGCACCGCTCAACATCACCTCAAGGTCAACCGAACTGAGTGATCCGCTGATCAGTTTGACTTCCAAAGGCGCGCCTCTGTCCAGTTTTCCTGGCGCAGCGGCGAACAGGCTTGATTGCGTGGTTCCGATAATTGATCGCGCACCCACCTGGCTCAAGAGGCGAAAATTACTCTCACTGGGAGATTGATAGACGGCGACCGCACCCGGCCATGGATTTGCCGTCGCAGCGACATAAGGTGCATGGGGTATCTCATCACCTGTGATCAGGGGCAAATCGAGAAACAGCGCGGAGACAGGCACCGGCGGAACAAACGCTTTAGCACTCGGAATGTCATCAATCATTTCCGCTGAGGTATAGACTTCCGGATCCATGCGGACCGCTTCAACAATCTGCAGCATCCCCTGCTCTACCCGGTCGATACGATAAAGCGCGCGCCCTTCGGTCTGATCCCCCTGCAATTCGATGACATCCCCGGCCCCCATCGCCAAACAAGATGGTGGCAGCGCAAATCGGATGGCTTCGCGCGCGATCCGGGATTCGGCAAGCCAACGCTCAGCAACCTGTCGCCCCTCGCCGCGGGTCAAAGCCAGCGGTATCTCTGAGGTCGAAACCGAATGTGTGCGCTCATCGGCAAGAACGGACTCTTCTGCGAGAACGTCAAATTCCGCATCAGCCTGTACAAAACGCAGCCGGATGCGCCCGGCCATTTCAGCTTGTGCCGCACGGGATTGCTCTACGACGCCATCCAATTCATCACTGATCGCCAATATACTGCGATCTAGCGGAATCGGCGTTTGTCCTTGACGCATCCGGAACACCAGAAATCCATCACGCTCGATCGCATCAAACGAATATCGCAGCATCAACGGCTGCAACGAAGCACGCGCGTCATTGACGTCGTTAACGATATATCCGCGCACCGTCCCATAGAGCTTGCTGGTATCAATTTGGCTCAACCCTGCTTTGGTACAGATTTCCGCAACGACCGAAGCAAGCGAGCGCGCAGACGTACGCCCATTGATCCAATGACCACGCGCGTAGTTTTCAGCATCCGTCCAGAGGCCTGAGTTATTTGGAAAATAAGGATATGGACGCGCATCCCAAGCCCATACGAAAGCCCTGTTCATATTCACCATCGGGCCACCGTAGGTCGGCGAGATAGGATTGTTATCCTCTTCACCCCAATAGCTCACCATCGCCCGGATGTATTGCGCCTGAATAAACTCATCGCGCGCACCATTGGAGTATTTAGGCAAACTGCTTTCTGATGATTTCATATCAATGAACTTATTGGGTTGATTTGTACCCTTGTCTATCGATGCGCATCCCATCTCGGTAAACCACACCGGCTTTGAGCCTGGTGCCCAGGCGGTAGGGGTCTGCGACCTGACCCCGCCGATCCGGTCATGATGTTCGTGAGACCACCAATTCTTGATATCTTTATACCGGTAAACCCATGGCTCATTATAAGCCCCATCTTCTATGGGTGTCCGATCCTGAAGTGCTGCCGCCTCCTCTGAGGCATAATACCAATCGTACCCCTCCCCGCCGGCAATATTGCCGCGCAGGTAGTCGAGGTTGTAGATCGATTCCGCCCCAATGTCCGAATGCGCATCACCGTCGCGCCAATCGGAGAGGGGCATATAGTTATCCACGCCGATAAAATCGATATTGGGATCAGCCCAGAGCGGATCCAGATGGAAATATCGGTCGTTAGAGCCGTCCTGTGGCTGATGCCCGAAATACTCACTCCAATCGGCGGCATAGCTGATTTTCGTATTGGGCCCCAAGATGGCACGTACCTGTCCAGCAAGAGCGCGCAGTTTTTCCACGGCAATAAACACGTTGCCAGCACCCCGGATTTGGGTCAGCCCCCGCATTTCCGAGCTAATACAGAAAGCCTCGACACCCCCGGCGGCTTTGCAAAGCGCCGCGTAGTGCAAGATAAACCGCGAAAGCGACCATTCATTGGGACCGGTATAGTTGACCACCGGGCCAGACGTGGAAAAATGGGCTGCCGTCGCATGACCAAAGAATGCGTTGACTTGCGCATTCGCGGCAGCGGTGCCGTCGGGTGATCCCGCGATGCCAGGCGCGCGCGACAGCGTGATCCTGCCCCGCCAGGGCAGCTTTGGCTGGGTCCCGTCCGTCGTATAGGGGTCCGGCAGCGTGTTACTTTCGAGCTGATCCATCAGGATGAACGGATAGAACAAGACCTGCTTTCCGGCGGCATGCATAGCTTGAATGGCTTGGATTACAGACAGATCCGTCGGTGTGCCGCCATAGACAGGGCGCCCATCAATCGTGGGCATGGCTTGCGCCGATGACCTTGTCAGCCCCGCGACGGACCAAGGCATATTCTCGCCCTCGAATTGTTTCTTTTCGACGCGCGGGCGCACCGAACATGAGCCACAACGCAGATCATCGCCAAACCATGAAACGACGAGCGAGCCTGCCTCACAGTTGGGCAGGTCTTCAACAAGGCTCTCGAGTGATACCGAAAAATCTGTTTTCTGATTGGGCGTGTTTACATTGGCACTCCAACGGCTGCCCGGTCCGCTCGTATAGTGAACCGGTGTCGTCGCCAGCGCATATTCACCCGTGCCCGGAATGATGGCCACACTTTTTATGGCATAGGTCAACGCGAGGTCGGCGGCCTCTTCATCCAATTGTTCGGGCCGTGAAACCTCAAAGGAAAACTGCGGGATACGGTTGCCAAATCGTTCCAACCCCAGGTTCTCAAAAACCACATAGGCCGTGCCGCGATAGGCCGGGACATTCCCGGTGCCCTCTACCGCTTCAATTACCGGATCAGGCAACTGCCCGCGCCCACCCTTATAGATCCGCAGATTTAAATCGTCTGGCGCAATTTCTTCACCATTCGCCCAGATGCGGCCAATTCTGGTTATTTCACCTTCGCAAATGGCCACAGCCAGATTCACTGAATAAGAATAGCTGCGCGTTTGTGTTTTTGGTTGGCTCGGTGACCCTTTGCCCCCCCCGCCACCGCCGCCCGAGACATTCACCGTTTCCAGGAAGTCTGATGCCCAGATGACCTGACCTCCCAACCGCATCCGACCGTAAATCTGGGCAAGCGCCTCACCCTCCCCGACACTGGAAATTCGGAAACGGTCAACACGGCCCGTTTCAACGACTTCCGATCCCTGTCCAAGCAATTTCTGGTCGATGACCTTACCAATTGTGGCACCAACTGCACGACCAATCACGGCAGTCGATAGACCAGCAACCGTGCCTCCAATGGAGCCGCCAACAGCGGCACCGACCGCAGAAAGAACTATCGTTGCCATTTTTATGCCCCCTTGGGAAAATTGAACCGCGCGACAACGCGGCGTCGCCATGGAAAGCTCAGAGAACTCTCAATGACGCCGTGATTTGAGTAAGCGTGTATAAAGCTCGCAGCATCACCAACCCGCCCGGCAATACCCAAATGCTTGGCGACGGCATTGGAGCGCATTCGAAAAAGCAAGACATCGCCCTCAGCTTCATCCGCCACGTCTTTTTGGTTTAGATGGCGCAAAGCCGCATCCCAAAGCCGCTCTTCTCCCTGCGGTTCCGACCAATCCATTGAATAGGCGGGAATGGCTTCGGGTTCACTGCCATGCAGCGAGCGCCAGATGCCCCTCAGAAGACCCAGGCAATCCGTTCCCGCCCCCTTCACCGCAGATTGATGAACGTATGGTGTTCCAATCCAGGATCTTGCCTCGGTTACGACTTTTTCCTGCAAGGGTGTCATCTGCGGCTCCCGCCTGTGTTTGCGCCGGTGGATTTAGGAACGGCAAGCATCCAATCTTCACTGGGCACGTCCGGAAAGCCTTGGAAGTTCAATAGATTAGAAAATTTTTGTCGACAGGTTTCGCTGCGCTTATCACACCCGGCCGTCAGGCGAACACGTGTACCAACCGCCAAGGCGCTACGAATGGGCTCCCATAATTCGATGACCCGTTTGGAACCCTCAAAACGATCCTGCTTGACCATGCCCCACAATCCGGATGCCGGCCCGGTCAGCACTTCAAGGCGTCCTCGGGCGAACCAGCTCGGTTCGAAGCCATCGAAGTAATCCCAGCAGAAGATGCGTGCTTGCGAGACGTCTTGGATGGTCAATTCAATTGCGTATCCGGGCGCGGAGAGGTCGACCTGGCAACTTTGATCGCCCAATACAGCCGTGCAAGGTCTTTGGTAAACGCGCCCCAAAGGCCTGTTCAAAGCTTCTGTGAGCCCGCGCAATTCTGCTTGAAAACCGCTATCCGCGCGCCGCAATTCGCCGATGGTCCCGCGAAACTGTAACCACCGCTGGCTGACGTCTTTCCAGTTCAACAACCAGGCTTCTACCTCTGCGTCATCAAAGCGACCTTGTTCAATTTCATCTTCGCGAATTGAAAGGTCACTCAAAGCACCCAGGGCTTCCGTGTTATCAACCGACAACCCTGTGCTCTGCGCAAGCGACAGCGCGCTCAAGCCGGTATCCGCCCTAAAGGTTATCCCGTCAAATTTGATTTCGTGATCATGATCGGTAAAACCAAGCACAACACCATCTTTTCGCTTGATCGACCATGCATGGGCAACAGTCGTCAATCCGCCTTCCAGATGTACCTGAAGGCCTGCATGCATCCCCTCCATCAGATCCGCACCTCAACAATCGGCACATTCGGCACTTCGCCCGCCTTGAAACTCGCGATGCTGGTCTGAATGCGATCGGTATCAAACCGCACAGGCACATCAAATTCGAAACCGGCTGTCACCTCAGCGCCTATCGCCGGGGCATTGGTAAAAGCGATTAAGCCGCTCGAAAAATCAATTGAATAATCCGCATCTTGCACGAGCTCTACGCCCGCGAGGCCAACTCGGACGGAGCCATTGACCGGCTTACCGATTGGGCGGGAATAGTCATAGGCACCGGAACGATAGGTTTTCAGCAGTGAAAATTCCGTCTGCTCCCCGTCACCAACTCCCAAAGGTTGATCGAAAGCTGAAATATCAAGCGAGGGTTTGGCAGAGCGATAATCTGACCAGTCTTTCCATCTGAAGGCATATAACTGTCCGAACCGTGCTTCAAAGAAGGCGATCAAGGTTTCGATGTCATCCAGAGAACGCATGCCCATGCCTGCGTCATATCGCCTGCGTGAATGTGCCCAGGGCGAATTGCGCTCTTCATAACCATTACTGATGGTCACGACATCTGTGCGCCGCTCCGGGCCGCCGACCGAGCCAAAACTCAGTGTTGCTGGAAATCTGACTTCATGGAATTGCATGTCTGTGCTCCCCTCTACTTAACGATTACGTTGGCCGCGCCCCAGGGCACGTGACATCTGGGCGGCGATCTGGCCCTGGCTGCGCTGGAATCCCTGAACATCAGGCGTGGAAATATTCACCACGACAGTGCTGCTACCACTGCCAGCACCGCGAACGCCCAGCTTGCCGTCAGGTCCTCGCGCAAGCGGCATGATGGCCTCCGGTCCGGCCTCCCCCATCACGCCCATCCCGCCACGCATTCCGAAAGGCGTCGCGCCGCTCACAATGCCACCCGTCGCAAAAGGCATCACGCGACCCTGACTGAAGGGCGCGCCATCGGCAAAGGGCAGAATGCTGCCGACGAGCCCGTCAACACCCTGTGCCAGCAGACCACCGACATGGTTCGTGACCGGGCTAATTGCGGCGTTATACGCTGTATTGGCCAGACTCTGCGTAAGGGTCGTCAAGGCTTCAGACAGGTTCAGCCCGTCGAAAACGACGCCATCAAACGCCCGACGCAATCCTTTGCTCAGCCCGCGCTCAAGTACCGCAATGTCCCTACCCGTCGCTTCGAGCGAGGTTTTCATACGCTTCAATTCGCTGTCAAAACCCGTCACCAGCACGCTGGTTTGCGCCAGCGTGTCGTTCAGGCCATCGGCGCGTTGTTCAAAGTCATCAAAACCATCATCTGTCATCGCCATCGTCCTTGTTTTCTGTGTCCGGGTACAGCGCCATCAGCGTGTCCAGCCCCGTGCTGAGCAGCGGACCCGTCTTTCCCGGATCCTCCAGCATCATTTGGAATTCGGCTGGCGTCAGCGCCCAGAATGCCTCGGGCGACAATCGCAAGCCACGCAGCCCGACCTTCATCAACGCGGGCCAGTCGAGTGTCTTCATGCCGGGGGCACCGCGAAAGCGCGTGCCAGTAACTCAGCAGCAGCCCGCGCCGCAGCGATCGGTCCGCCTTCGATCTGCGCATGAAACAACTGGTCCTGCGTGACATCGCATTGCCCGCCGCGCAGCCCCGCCCCCAGCAAGGCCAAAACATCCTGGCTGGAAAATGTCGCATTCTCAAAGCGTTCGACTATTTCCATCAAGGATCCTGTCTTCATTTCCGCTTCCAACTCGGCCAGTGCACCAAGCGTCAACCGCATCACCCGGGTTTCCCCATCTATGCGCAAGGCAACATCGCCCCTCCAGGGATTGGCCATGATCAGATCGCCGTAAAGGTCAGTGAACCAGCGCTCGCCAGGGACAGCTCATAGGTTGCCTCGCCGTTATGACTGCCGCCGTATTCGATGGATGTCACCTGAAACGGCCCCTCAACGATCCCGAAATCCGGGATCACCACCTGAAACGCCGGGGCTTCGCCGTCAAAGAACAACTGGCGCGCGCGCTCATCTGTTGCCGCGTCCCGGAACACACCTGACCCGCTGATGGACACCGACCGCACCCCGGCGCCGGACAACAGCTCGCGCCATCCGCCCTGGCTTTCCAGGCTGGTGACATCAATGGTCTCGGCATTGAAGCTCACCCTTGTGGCGCGCAGGCCTGCCAAGGTGGTAAACTGGCCATCGGCCGCCATATCGACCTTGATCAAGAGGTCTTTTCCGTTCTGAGCACCCATGGGTTATCTCCTGTTTTAAATCAAAGGTTTATTGGTCTTCGACGCGGGCACGAAATCGCATTCTGATCTCGCGACCTGCGGCTTTATCAATCCGGCGCGCCTGAGCACGCTGGAAACGCAGGGAAACCAGGCGGCCCCGCGCCAACGACAGATCTGCATCTTGCAGAGCATCCGATACCGCCGCGGCAATGGCTTTGGCACCCGCGTAGCCCGGCTGTGACGTGATGATCGAAATATCGACCGTATGCACGGCACCGTCACCGGTTTGATCAGAGGCATCGCGCACTTGCTCACTGCCCAGGCTCACATAAGCTTCGGGCAGATTGCCGGTCGGCACAGCATCATAGATGTTGGAACCGATCAGCGTGCCAAGAGCGGAATCCTGGATCAGCGCGTCAAAAATGGCCGCCTGAAGAGCGCCTGCAATCGCATAGCTCATACCGCCGCCTCCTCTGTGGCATAGCAGGTGACGTAACGACCATCCGCATCTGTATCGGCAACAGCCTGAATGGCGAATACCTGCGCCCCGTCGCGAAACCGTTGCTCCGGCCTGGGTCTGCTGGGCGTGCCAAATGGTGCGCCGCGCACAATGATCTTGTAGCTGATGGCAGAGACAGCGGTCCCGGATTGCACCGTTTCGCGCCCAGAGCGTACTGTGACCTGCGCCCAATGCGTCCCCAAAGACTGCCAGGTTTTGACATAGCCACCTGATCCGTCAGAGGCGGTTTGCGGGGTCTCAAGCACGAGCTCACGGTTCAGGCGTGGCGTTTTCATCGCAGCGCCCCCGAACCCAACCGCAGCACCTTGTAGCGCTCAATCAAGCTCGTCACGCCAAAGGGCATGCATCCACCGCTTAAGGAGGTATCATTGCGGTATTCATAATAATGCGCCGCCAGCAATAAGACCGCCTGACACAGATCCGCCGGCAGATCATTCCATACGGCACCGTATCCCGCTTCAAATTCCATCACAGCAGATCCCCCCTGCGGGATCGTCGGCAGGCAGGCCCCCGCTGAACGCAATCGCGGACGCTGACTGTCGCGCTCCAGCCAATATTGGCTCGCAGGGATTTCTGTCTCGCTGCCATCGCGCGCGATGCTCGACAACCGCGTCAACTGGGAAATCGGGGCAACAGGCAAAACCTGTGCGTCCCGGTCACGCCAGAACGTCACGGACCAGCCAAAGGCCCGCCTCAATAATATCTTGCCTGTGCGCGCTTCAACAGCGGCCATTGCGGCGCGCAAAAAGCCGCTCAGGACCTCATCTTGCGCACTATCCTGACCAAAGCTGGTGCCCAGCCGCAGATGCGCTTTGAATTCATCGACTGGGAGTGCAGCATCCGGCACCGTCGTCTCTTCGATCAACATCATGGAACGTCTCCAATTACTTGCTCCCCACCCCTGAGGATCCGGGCGCGCACCCATCTGCATTGCTCGGTCGGAGGGGAGCAGCTAGACAATACGGATGATCCGGCACGCACCCGGACCGGAGCGCAGGGAAATCCCCAGCTCCGGCTTCAGCACCCCGGTTTAGGAAGTGCCGAATTTCAGCAGTTTGATGGCTGCGAAATCGCTGACGTCACCGCCCACCCGCTTGGTCGCATAGAACAAAACATGCGGTTTGGCGCTGAAGGGATCACGCAGAACGCGCAGGTCGGGACGCTCCGCAATGGTGTACCCATTGGCAAAATCACCGAACGCGATCGACGTGGAATCGGTGGCTGCATCCGGCATGTCCTCAGCAACCAACACCGGATATCCCATCAGACGCGCAGGCTCGGCAGCCGCCAGACCATCGGACCACAAGAAGCGGCCATCATTGTCTTTGAGCTTGCGCACAAGACCGGCAGTTTTCGAATTCATCACGAATGTCGCGTTGGCGCGGTATTCCGCCCCCAGCGCATAAACCAGATCGATGATCGAATCTGCGGAAACATCGCCATTCTGACCGGTCGGTACATAGCCCAGATTGCCCCATGCCCAGATGTCATTATCCACCGATGTGTGGGTCAGGAACCCCTTGGGCTTATCCGCGCCATCACCCTTTACAAAGGCTGCGGCTTCAGCACGCGCAAATTTATCTGCAATGCGGTTTGCCAGCCAGGTTTCGATATCGAATGCGCTGTCATCCAGCAGACGCTGGGACGCTTTGGGCAATGCACTCAATTCATGCAGCGGGATGGTGATACGATCCAACTGCGGCGTATCGCTTTCCACTGTGGAGGCAGTCTCAGACGCCCAACCAGCACCCACATCTGTGTGATCCACCAGCACATCATAGGATGTGGCTTCGACATTCACCACGGCGGCAATCGAACGGATGGAGGCCGTTGCGTTCAGCACCGATCGCACCGACTCCGACGTTTGCGGATCAACCAGGTATCCACCATCCGAATTCACGGCGGAAGACAGTGATTTGACGTCCATTTCAAGGCCACGCAGCCCATCGTCATCACCCGAACGCAGGTAGGCGTTGAAAGCCTTCTGATGCGGCGCACCGGCATCGATGGCACCGCCAAGGGGGCTGCGTTGGGGAGTGTGTGTTTTACGGTCCAGCATGCTCAGTCGCTCTTCTGTTTGTTGAAGTTTTGTTTCAATGTCGGTTTGGAAACTCTTGAAATCAGTAACAAAGCCGGTCACGGCCTGTCTGACGTCCTCGGCAGGGGACAAACCTTCCCCGCCCGCCGCCTTTGCTTCGGTCTTGCTCATTGGCAGATCCTCGATGATGGTATGTTATGGCCGTGGAAATCCCCGCGGCCGGGACGAAAGGGGCGCTTTAGCGGCGCGCCAGATCAGCGCGCGCGCCTGCAAAGACGGCCGCCATGTCACGCAGGGAACGGTCAAACGCGGTGTCCTCCGATTTACCCGCAACCCGCGCACTGGGAAGCATCGGGAAGGTCACGAGCGACACCTCCCAAAGCTCCAGTTCACTCAAGAGCCGTTGGCCCTTGGAATTCTTGGTGGCTTTCTTGGTGCGATACCCGATGGACAACCCATCAATGGCACCCGCCTCGATCAGGGCTGCCGCCTCACGCCCTTTGGCGACGCTGTCAAGCAGCCGTCCCTTGACCCAGAGACCGCGCGCGTCTTCGCGCACCTCGTCCCAAATGCCAATGGGCTGGGTCGGATCATGCTGCCAGAGCATCTTGACCTTGGTGCTCTTGGCCAATAGCGCGGCCAAAGAGGCTGCGTATGCGCCTGCCTCGACCACGTCGTTGCCCTGATCAACCGCGCCAAAAAGGCTGGCGTAGCCGCTGATCACGCACCCGTCTTCCACTTCCAGCGCATCGCCGAAACGGGCGAATTTGCGCTCCAGCCCGGTGTCGATATCCATGGCCTCACTCCTCATGATTGTTCTTTTTCTCTGCGCGTTCATGGCACGGCCACCAACACGGATTGTATCGCTTCGCCCAGGATCATCGCGACGATCCCGTAGACCGTCAGCCACAACCGTTTCTCCAGCCGTTCCATCATTTCCTCGATGCGGTCCAACCTTCGGACCAGGTTGTCGTGTTGAATCTTGGACACCTGCTCATGAGCCTGCAATTTCAGGCCCGGCGCGCATTGAAACCTCTCAAAACCCGCATCACTCATCCGCACTCACCGCTGGCAGCCCCAAAAGTGCACGTTTTTCGGCCTGGCTGAGGAAATCCGCCTGCGCGACCCGGCTCCATTGTGCATCACGTTCCGCAGAAAGCGCTGGCACCTGATCCAGATCCGGTTTCAACGCCAATTGCTCGCCCGTATAGGCCGCGATCCAATTGGCCAGTGCCGCCGTGACCCGCGTGGCCAGGGGCAGTACCGTCAGGCGATAAAACGCGCGGTGCGCCTCCTGGTAATTGGCATATGTCGCATCCCCCTGAATGCCCAAGAGCATCGGCGGCACCCCAAAAGCGAGCGCAATTTCGCGTGCTGCGGCCTCTTTGGTTTTCTGGAATTCCATGTCCGAGGGTGAAAACCCCATCGGCTTCCAATCCAGTCCACCCTCCAGCAACATCGGGCGACCGGCATTGCGCGCGCCCTGATGGTGGCTTTCCATCTCCGCGACCAGACGCTCATATTGATCATTGGCCATCGTGCCCTGACCTTCGGCTCCGCGATAGACGATGGCTCCAGAAGGACGCGCCGCATTATCGAGCAACGCCTTGGACCAACGGCTGGCAGAATTATGCACATCCACTGCCATTGCTGCCGCCTGCATGGGCGTGAAACCGTAATGATCATCCTGCGGGTGAAAGCTCTTGATGTGGCACAAGGGGATTTGCGCGCCCGTCGCATCGAACCGATGCTTGCGCCCGCCAACGGCGTATTCATAGGCAATCGGCCAGCCATCATTGCCCGGCACAACGCTCATGCGGTCCGAGCGCAAAACATGCAGCTCCACAGGCAAGCCGCTCTCATCGGCAACCGCTTCCACATAGCCGTTCCCGGTCAACAACAGCTGCGAATAGAGCGCTTCCAGCAATTCGGCGCGCCCTTGCATCGGGTTGGGCCGCGCGACCAGATCCACAACCGGATGCACGTCAAAGCGCTGCTCTGCGTCCTGCAAAACCAATGGCAAGGCCGCCGCGGCTTCTGCGATCAGCTTGACGGACCGAAAACCGACGGGGTTGCTCGAAAACCCCGTGCGCGTCAAAGAGACCGCATCACGTGGGCTCCAGGCCACGCGCCCGGAGGATTGATAGGCCACGACAGGCCCGGTAGCGCTCGCTTTCTGCTCCAGCACCTCCGTCGGTGCACCGCGCTTTAGAAAGTCAAAAACCATGTCGTTTGCTCCTCATATGGTCACCGGCACACCAAATCTGCCCGCGCCAGGGTTTCACAGCGCAGGGCTGATCTTGCAGCCTCGAATATAGTCTGATTAAGATTTCAAAGGTCCGAAGGCACCGTACGGTGCCTTGCCGCCTTTAAATTGCGTTAACGCGGCCCTGTGAGGCCGCCCCGTTACAATGATCGCACGCGGGGTGCGCGCCAATTGGCGGCAGGCTCGATCATCAGTTCATGCAAGGCCCAGACAAGCGCATCCACCCGGTCAGGCGATCCCTTGCCCTCATAGCCCTGCAACGTCATGCGACACATCTGGTCTTCCAAACCATCAAGCCCAGGCATATGACGCACGCGCCCTTGCTCATAAAGCGCAGCAATCGGTTCGGCGCGCGCGACCTTCCCGCGGCTGGCATGCACGCTCTTATAGGGCACCAACGGGTCAACCTGGCGCAAAACCTCAGCGACCATCTGACCGCCCTGGTTTACCTCTGCAACCAGCCGGTCCGCACCATACTGCTTCATAGCGGAAATCGCGGCCTGCGCCCATCCCGCAGGCGATGCACCCGCGATGGTGCAATCGGCCAGAACGACGGCGCGCCAATCTTGTGGTGCGCCGCCCATTTTTACGCCCGCAACGACAATGCCGCACTCATCAGAGCCCGACCCGGAGGTGGTTGCGGGGTCAAGCGCGACAACGATACGGTCCAGATCGGGAGCCTTAAGCACCCGGCATTTTTCCAGACTGGCCGAGGTCCATAAGGCTCCCTCCGCATCTTCCAGCAAAATACCGTCCAGCTCCTGACGCCCAAGGCGCGTACCCTTGTAACGCTCGCGCACCTCCTCCAGAAACGACGCCGCCAAATTCGCGGCATTCGCTTCCGTCGGCGCTTGCGTCAAAACCGTCGAGGGTGATTTCAATAGTTTCTTCAACACATCCACATTGCGCGGGGTGGTCGTCACACAGACCTGCGGCTTCTCCCCAAGCCGCAGGGCGAATTGTAACATGTCCCATGTGTCCTCGGCCTTCTTCCACTTGGCCAATTCATCCACCCATGCCGCGTCGAACTGCGGCCCTCTGAGGCCTTCGGGATCAAAGGCAGAGTGCACCGATGCAATCGCACCGTTTGGCCAAACGAGCCGTTTACGTCCGGCTTCCCACACCGGACGTCGGTCAGGGGGCGAGCAGGCAAGAATGCCGCTATCGCCGAACACCATCACTTCGCGCACTTGATCGAAGGTTTCACCCACCAAAGCGACGCGACGGGCGCGCCCCTCATCTGTAGGTTTTGATCCTTCGACCTGTGCGCGGACCCATTCAGCGCCTGCGCGGGTCTTCCCCGCCCCGCGCCCACCCATGATGATCCAGGACCGCCAGTCTCCCGTCGGTGGTAATTGATGTTCCATTGCCCAAAATTCAAACAAATAAGGGAGAGCCAGAAGCTCCCCCTCGCTGAGGTCATTCAAGAATTGGTCCTGTAGGTCGCGTGCAGCGGAGCCTATCCAGCTTGCACCCAATCGAAGCCCGCGCTCTTTCGAGGTCGAGGGCATAGCCCCCTTGGACGATTCCTGCGTGTTTGCTGCGACATTCGACAAGGCGATTCTCCACTTTCTGGCAAGTCTCCAAGAGCGACACGGCCTGTGTCACGGTCTTGGACCCCTGCGCCGTCACTGCACCATCACTTGCGCCGGCCCGTTCTTTGAGGCCTTCGATTTCTTTGCGCAAATCTTGGATGGAACCGATGACTGAATTTAACAGATCTTCGGTTTGCGACTCTACGAGCTCTGGGGTTATTAAAGTCATTCAGGTTTTACCTCTCATGCGCGTAGTCTCCGCACGAGAGAAACGAAAAAACGACCCATCGGGATCACTCCCGGGGTCGTTTGCCCACTTCTTCTAGCATGCCACAAGATATACGTGTAACCGTTCGCAAAGTCAAGGTTTTTCAAACCAAGCGAAAAGGCTAAGCGTACGGTATGGTTAACAAGTTCCTAATTCTCGAGCAGCCAAACCCTCTGACCGACGATCCAATTGCCATCGCGCGCCTGTAAGGTGGGCTTTCAGGCCACCTCTGCAACACTCAATTCCCGGACGCACGTTCCGCCTCAATCCGGCGCCACTTTGCAACGTTGCGATTATGCTCATCCAGCGTCTTGGCAAAAGCATGCCCACCCGTCCCGTCGGCCACGAAAAACACGTAATCGGTTTCCAATGGACGCGCCGCCGCCTCAAGGCTCTGCGTTCCGGGGTTCGCAATCGGTGTAGGCGGCAATCCCTCAATCACATAGGTATTCCACGGCGTGGCCGCACGCAATTCACTGCGCCGCAATCCACGCCCCAAAACGCCCTGCCCCTTGGTCACCCCGTAAATGACCGTTGGATCCGTCTGCAATCGCATCCCGCGGTTCAGACGGTTCACGAACACACTGGCCACCTGACCGCGTTCCTCAGCGACGCCGGTTTCCTTTTCGATGATCGAAGCCAATATCAATAACTCTTCGGGCGTCTGCACCGGCAGATCTTCATCCCTGTTCTGCCAAGCCTCAGCCACGCGTAACTCCTGAGCACTCTGCATGCGCGCGATAATCTCCGCACGATCATCGCCCGGGCGCACCTCATAACTGTCCGGGGCCAACGACCCCTCCGGCGGCAATTCCGCCACGGTGCCTTCCAGCACATCCATCCCCTTCAGGCTCTCCACAACCTGCCAGCTGGTAACGCCCTCCGCCAAAGCCACCCGAAACCGCGTGTCACCCTGCGCCTTCTTTTGTACATAAATATCCGGCGTTGCTTCCTCGGCGGGCGTGAAACTCGCGCGCTCCTCGAACCGGTTGGTTTGCGGGTCCAATTCGCGCACCTGCACGCCAAGCCGGTTCACACCAATGCGATATACCACCTCTGTGCCACAGGTGCTCGCACCGCCCCGCGTCACGACATCCACAATCTCAGCCATGGAGGCTCCGGGATCAACCAGATAGCTCCCGGCCTTCAACTGGCTGGTCTTATCCGCGTAATCCGCCCCCATGCGAAAAATCACCGGCGATGTGACCGCCCCCTGATTTTCAAGCTCCGCACTGACGCGCCGCATGTTCGTCCCGCTTGGCACCTGCAGGCAAATCGCCTGCTCCAACGGTCCGGAACCGTCATACTGCCCTTTGCCCCACAGGATCAGCCCGCCCATCAGGAACAAGAGCACGATCAGCATGGTCACGGCATTGGAGGCGATATGTCGCCACATCATCTGACCTTTCCAAAGATCACACTGGCGTTTGTCCCACCAAAGCCAAAGGAGTTGGACAGCGCCACATCCACCTTGCGCTCGCGTTTCGCGTTTCGAGCCAGATCAATCGGTGTTTCAACCGCCGGATTATCGAGGTTGATCGTCGGCGGTACCACCTGATCCCGGATCGCCAGGATCGAGAAAATCGCCTCAATCGCACCGGCAGCGCCCAACAGATGGCCCGTTGAGGATTTGGTTGAGGACATCGTGACATTGCCCGCATGATCCCCCATGACCCGCTCCACCGCGCCCAACTCAATGGTATCCGCCATGGTCGATGTCCCATGCGCGTTGATGTAATCGACATCCGTCGCGGCCAACCCGGCATTGCGCAGCGCATTGCGCATGGCGCGCTCACCGCCCTCACCATCCTCGGAGGGCGCGGTGATGTGGTAGGCATCGCCCGACAGACCATAGCCCAGAACTTCAGCGTAAATCTTTGCGCCGCGTGCTTTGGCATGCTCATATTCTTCGAGGATCACGACACCCGCGCCCTCACCCATCACGAAACCATCCCGGTCCACATCATAGGGGCGGCTGGCTTTGGTCGGATCATCGCCCCGCTTGGTGCTCAGCGCCTTGCAGGCATTGAACCCGGCAATACCAATCTCGCAAATCGCCGCTTCCGCACCGCCCGCCACCATCACATCCGCATCGCCAAATGAAATCAAACGGCTGGCATCGCCAATCGCATGCGCACCGGTCGAACAGGCCGTCACCACGGAATGGTTGGGCCCCTTGAAGCCGTATTTGATCGACAGCTGCCCCGAGATCAGATTAATCAACGCCCCCGGCACAAAGAAGGGCGACACGCGACGCGGCCCCTTTTCATGCATCATAACGGCGGTATTGGCGATGGAATTCAGCCCGCCGATGCCCGACCCGATCAACACACCCGTGCGCTCAAGGCTTTCGCGGTCCGTCGGCATCCAGCCGGAATCCTCGACCGCCTGTTGTGCGGCGGCCAGACCAAAAAGGATAAACGTATCCACCTTGCGCTGATCCTTGGGCGCCATGTAGGCGTCCGCATTGAACGTCCCATCAGAGCCATCGCCCAACGGCACTTCGCAAGCATATTGCGTGACCAGTTTACTGGGATCAAACCCGGTGATCGGGCCCGCACCCGAATGACCAGCCAGAAGCCGCGACCAGCTTGCCTCGACCCCATCTGCCAGCGGTGTAACCAGACCCAGACCTGTGACCACTACTCTGCGCATCTTGATGCCCCTCTTCGTTTCGTCCCCCCCATACAGCCTTGCGCGGTTTTTGTGCAAGGGCATCTGGTGGGGTTCGCGCTATCACGCGTCTATTGCGGCGGCCCTTTTCGCACCATCAACGAGACTACACTGCCTTCGTATTCGGTTTCACGCAGGGGGCAATATCCGACCGCCTCCGCGATCTTAATGGACGCCCCGTGCTCAGGAGCCACCATACAAACCAACTGGCCCGTCACCACACGATCAAACCAATCATGCGCAGCCCGCACCGCCTCAAGCCCGAACCCCTGCCCATGCGCATCCGGGGCCAAGACCCAGCCCGCTTCTGGAAATTGGTCGAAATCATCGCCAAGATCTCGCTTGGCATAGAAAAATCCGACCTGACCACACATGTCAGGAGCACGGTGGCGGTGAATGGCCCATTGCCCGAAACCGGTGATCTGCCAATGACCTGCATGGCGCAGAAACGCCGCCCAGGATTTGCTGCGCGCCCAGGGCTCCCCGTTGATATGGCGCACCACCTCCGGCATCGCCCAGATTTCGGCGAATCTGCCAAAATCCTCCGGACGCATCCCCCGCAGGGTCAGGCGGGCCGTGTTGATTGTCGGTATCGTGCGCGACATCTTGCTGCCTCTGCTGTGAAGGTGGGGTTTTGCACCCTCTGGAGCCAGAATTGCGCGAACACAGCCACCATTTCAACCCCCGAGCACGGCCGTAACACCAAAAAGCGCCCCTCCTTGCGGAAAGACGCCTTTGATTTTTGCACCGCCGGGAAAGACCCGGCTGCTGCTCAGGACGCTTCGGAAATAAACTTCACCGCATCGCCAAAAGTCTGAATTGTTTCGGCTGCGTCATCAGGAATTTCGATGCCGAACTCTTCTTCAAAAGCCATCACCAGCTCAACAGTGTCGAGGCTGTCAGCGCCGAGGTCGTCGATGAACGAAGCGTTTTCGACCACTTTGCCCTCTTCAACACCCAGGTGCTCCACAACGATTTTCTTAACGCGATCTGCGATGTCGCTCATAGTAGTCCCTCATTCGTTCGGGCCAAAAATGGCCCCTTTCGGTTGTTCCCCGCCCCGTCACTTTCGAGATCGGCAAACGTTTGCCCCCAAAAGGGCGGCTCTGTCCTGCGCGGCGCCCATAACGAGGCGCTTGGCCGGATCGTCATACACATGAAACTCATGTGCAGGGTCAAATCTGCGCCCCCTTTAGCACAAGAGGCGACGATGGCAAACGGATTGTGCACTCTTCATACGTGTCGTGCAAACCCCAATTACAACATGGCCATACCGCCATTCACATGCAAGGTCGTACCCGTGACATACCCCGCTTCCGGGCTGCAAAGATACAGGACCGCCGCGCTGATCTCCGCCGGTGTCCCCATGCGACCGGCAGGGATTTGCCCCATGATCGCGGATTTCTGATCCTCGTTCAGCTTATCCGTCATCGCCGTTTCGATGAACCCCGGTGCTACCGCGTTCACTGTAATCCCCCGGCTTGCGACCTCATAGGCGAGGCTCTTTGACATGCCAATCATGCCCGCCTTGGAGGCCGCATAATTGGCCTGTCCGGGATTACCGGTCGCGCCCACGATGCTCGAAATATTGACGATCCGCCCCCAGCGGGCCTTCATCATGCCCCGCATCACGCCTTTGCAAAGCTTGAAAGTCGCCGTCAGGTTAACATCTAGAACCGACCGCCACTCCTCATCCGACATGCGCATGAACAGATTGTCGCGCGTGATTCCGGCGTTATTGACCAGAATATCAACCGATCCCATCGCCTCGATGGCCTGTTTGGGCAAAGCCTCAACCGCGGCCATATCGCTCAGATTACACGGCAGCACATGCGCCCGCTCCCCCAATTCAGCTGCCAGCGCTTCCAGCGGTTCCACCCGTGTGCCCGACAAGCCAACGCTTGCGCCCGCCCCGTGCAAATGGCGCGCGATCTCGGCTCCAATGCCACCCGATGCACCGGTCACCAGCGCGTTCTTTCCCGTCAAATCAAACATGACCCTCTATCCTTCCACTGCCGCTTTGATGTCATCAGGTGCGCCGATATTGCGCGTGACGCTGTCCTTGGCGATGCGCCTTATCATACCGCTCAAGGCCTTGCCCGCGCCGATTTCCCAGAATTCCGTAACGTCCTGCGCGACCATCCATTCAACGGAGGTCTTCCAGCGCACCTGTCCCGTGACCTGCTCAATCAGCCGGGTGCGGATCTCTGCGGGATCACTTATGGCCTCTGCCAGCACGTTGGAGACAAGCGGCACGCTGGGGGCCTGCATCGCAACATCCGCCAGCGCCGCGGCCATTTTTTCCGCCGCAGGAGCCATCAGCGCACAATGAAACGGTGCGGAAACCGGCAGCATCAGCGCGCGTTTGGCCCCGGCTTCCTTGGCCAGCACAATGGCGCGTTCAACCGCCTCCCTGTCACCGGAAACGACATTCTGCGCGGGGTCATTTTCATTGGCAACCTGGCACACCTGCCCCTCAGCCGCGCGCGCCGCCACATCCGTGGCCGCCGCGTAATCCAGCCCCAAAATCGCCGCCATCGCGCCCACGCCCACTGGAACGGCATGCTGCATCGCCTGTCCCCGCACGCGCAACAGACGCGCCGTATCGCCCAGGCTGAACGTCCCCGCTGCGGCCAATGCGGAATATTCACCCAGCGAATGCCCGGCCACAAATTGCGCCTTATCGAGGGTCGCGCCTTCGGCTTCCAACGCCCGCAGGGCCGCGATCGACGTTGCCATCAAAGCGGGCTGCGCATTTTCCGTCAGGGTCAGTGTTTGAATATCCCCCTCCCAGATCAGCGCGCTCAACTTCTCTCCGAGCGCAGCGTCGACCTCTTCAAAAACCGCGCGCGCCGCCGGATAGGCCTCGGCCAACGCCCGCCCCATCCCAATGGTCTGCGCGCCCTGCCCTGGAAAAACAAATGCGATGCTCATGAAATCGCCTCCCCTGTGGTTTGTTGTTTCCGGCTTAGCCCGCACAATCGGGCGTGGCAACGGGGCCGAGCGCAATTCCTGGCCGCCTAGGGCTTGCAAGCCACGCATCTGCGCGCGAAGGCTGTGCACGTCCTGCCATTGCCGTTGCCGCAATTGCGGTTAGGTTCAGACTAACACTTGCGACTCCCGGAGACCTGCGATGCCCCTGTCCAATTCCGCCACGCATTACGGCGCGATCACCAAAACCTTTCACTGGCTGACCGCGCTACTGATCCTGACGCTGATCCCGCTGGGCATCTATGCCAATGATCTGCCCTATGACACCTCCCAACAGTTAGCGCGCAAAGCCTGGCTGTTCTCGCTTCATAAAACATTGGGCGTCACGGTCTTCTTTACCGCGCTGGCGCGAATCCTCTGGGCGATCAGCCAACCCAAACCCGGCCTGCTGCATGCCGACCGCAAGCTCGAAAGCCTCGCGGCTGAAACCGTGCATTGGCTGCTCTATGGCTCGCTGTTGCTGGTGCCGCTCTCGGGATGGGTACATCATGCGGCGACGGATGGTTTCGCGCCGATCTGGTGGCCGCTGGGCCAGAACCTGCCTTTCATTCCGAAATCCGAATCCCTCGCAAATGCGGCGGCTGGGTTGCACATCGTTTTCGAACGCGTTCTGGTCGTTTCGATCCTGCTGCATGTTGCCGGAGCCTTGAAACATCACCTCATTGACAAGGACGTCACCCTGCGGCGGATGTTGCCCGGCACGCCGAGGGTTCCCCGGACCGGCGGCGGCCATCGCATCGTGCTGCCCCTGTTCAGCGCGGTTGTGATCTGGGCGGGCGCGCTTTCGGTTGGCGCCGCGCTGAACCTCTATTCGGGTCACAGCACCGCCGTGAGTGCCGCATCCCTGGAGGAGGTCCAATCGGATTGGAGCGTGCAGGAGGGCGAGCTTGCCATCGTCGTCCAACAACTCGGCTCGGACGTGCGGGGCAGTTTCGCGGATTGGACAGCAAAGATCAGCTTTGATGAAACCGTCACCACGGGCGTTGCGGGCAACGTCGAGGTGACGGTCTCTATCGGATCGCTGACCCTCGGCTCGGTTACAACTCAAGCGCTGGATACGGATTTTTTCAACGCAGAGGCTTTCCCGATCGCGCTCTTCCAGGCCGAGATCATACGCTCGGACATCGGATATGAGGCACAGGGCAGCCTCACCATCAAAGATCAATCCATGCCCGTGAACCTGCCCTTTACGCTCGAAATCGTGGACGGCGTCGCCACAATGCAGGGCAGCACTCAATTGGACCGGCGTGATTTCGCCATCGGCAACGGGCAGAAGGACGAAGGCACCCTTGGGTTCAATGTGGCGGTCGAAGTGTCCTTGAGCGCGGCACGATCGCAATAGGGGCGGTGGCAACGAAAAAGGCCGCCTCATCAGGGCGGCCTTTTCCGGGGTAAGGGCGGTGGATTATTCCGCCTTCATCGCTTCGATGGAAATCATCACTTCGACCTCATCACCGACGAAGGGTGCAAAATTACCCACACCGAAATCGGAGCGCAACACCGTGGTTGTGGCGTCAAAACCGGCCCAGGGCTTGCCCGCCCGTGGATGAACGCCCATCTGGTTCAGCTTGGCATCCAGAACGACGGATTTGGTCACGTCGTTCATGGTCAAATCGCCCGTGATCAGAGCCGTATCATCGCCCGTCACTTCGATGCCCGTTGACGTGAAAGTGATCATGTCACCCTCTTCTGCACCAAAGAAATCCTCCGACATGAAGTGACTTTCGCGCTTTTCCCAGCCGGTGAACATGCTCATCAACGGCATGGAAACATTCACCGATGACGCGCCGGGATCTTCGGCGTCCAGCATGATTTCACCCTCAAAGCCGGAGAACATGCCAAAGGTCGTGGAAAAGCCTAAGTGGTCGTAACTAAACAGAACTTGGCTGTGGCTGGCGTCCAGGACGTATTTTTCGGCGGCGGCTGAAGCCATCCCGGCAGTAGCGGTCAGAGCGGCGGCGAGGAAAAGCGATTTCATGAATGTGATCTCCTGTTGGTTGTTCATAGATTGATATGTGGGGTTTTTCGGGATCATAACAATTCCGTAGTCCCAAACAATTTCTGCGCGCATATGAACAGTTGCGCCAAATCTAGAGCGGTTAACAGCGCATCTGCACATGAACACCAAACACGCCATAGCGCACTGCCTTCTATGACCGCCCCCATCGTACGCCGCCTATTTCGGCTTTCGGCATTGGTGCAACACCTTCAGACTTGCGCCACCGATCAGAGCGTGTATATCGACGTTTCCTTTTGCACTTGAATTGAACCGCGCAGTCTCTCGTGGCGGGGCCGCAAAAGGAATAGGCCCCCCTTTGAAATGCGCCTTGATATAAATGAGGAAGTTACATGCCAAAGTATGAGCATGTTATGATCGCGCGTCAGGACCTGTCCAACACGCAAGCCGAAGGGCTGATCGAACATTTTGGGGCCGTCCTGTCCGACAATGGCGGCGCACTCGTGGATCACGAGTATTGGGGCGTCAAAACGATGGCCTATAAGATCAACAAAAACCGCAAGGGCCACTATGCTTTCCTGCGCTCGGATGCCCCGGCACCGGCAGTTCAGGAAATGGAACGCCTGATGCGTTTGCATGACGACGTAATGCGCGTTCTGACCATCAAGGTCGATGATCACGCCGAACTGCCCTCCGTGCAGATGCAAAAACGCGACGAGCGCCCAGAGCGCCGTGAGCGCCGTTGATCAACATTAGGACAAGGATATAACCCATGGCCTCTAAACCATTTTTCCGCCGTCGCAAGGTCTGCCCCTTCTCGGGTGATAACGCGCCGAAAATCGACTATAAGGACACACGTCTGCTGCAACGCTACATCTCTGAGCGTGGCAAGATCGTGCCCTCCCGTATCACCGCAGTCTCCGCCAAGAAGCAACGCGAACTGGCCCGTGCCATCAAACGCGCGCGCTTCCTCGCCCTGCTGCCCTATGCTGTGAAGTAAGGAGAACATCATGCAAGTTATCCTACTCGAACGCGTCGCAAAACTCGGTCAGATGGGCGAAGTCGTCGATGTAAAACCCGGCTACGCGCGCAACTTCCTGCTGCCACAAGGCAAGGCGCTCTCCGCTTCCAAAGCCAACATCGCGGCCTTTGACGAGCAAAAAGCGCAGCTTGAAGCCCGCAACCTTGAAACCAAAGCCGAAGCGGAAAAACTCGCCGAGAAGCTTGATGGGCAGCAGTTCATCGTGATTCGTTCTGCTTCTGATTCCGGCGCGCTTTACGGGTCTGTGACAACACGCGACGCCGCCGAAGCCGCCACAGAAGCCGGTTTCTCCGTGGATCGCAAACAGGTCATTCTGGAGCCGATCAAGGAATTGGGCATTCATAGTGTCCAAATCGTTCTGCACCCAGAAGTCGATGCGATGATCGAATTGAATGTGGCGCGCTCCCCCGAGGAAGCCGAACTTCAATCCGCCGGTAAGTCCATTCAGGAACTGGCCGCCGAAGAAGAAGCCGCAGCAGAGTTTGAAATCTCCGAACTCTTTGAGGACATCGGGGCGGCAGCGTCTGACGATGATGATCTGGCTGACACCATTTCCGAAACCTCTGGTGACACCGAAGGAACGGCTGACAAAGCCTGATCTTTCGCCATCTGAACATGTAAATGCCGGGCATAGAAATGCGCCCGGCATTTTTTGTGGGGATATGCCGCGGATCCGGGGCAACCCTGCTGATTGCTAAAGTCGCAGGCGGTAAAAATAATCGCTACGTGACACCCCATCAATCCTGACACCGTCCGGATGCATGGCCGTTCTTTCAAACCCTTGTCTTTCGTAAAACCGGATGGCCGGGTCATTTTCAGTATCCACGAACAGTTCAAGATATTCGATACCCGCCGCCACCGCCTCCTGGATAACGCCGTTGATCAAAACCTGCGCCGCGCCCTTGCCATGATAGGCGGCTGTCACAAAAAAGGGTCCAATTTCAGCGCGATGACGGATGCGCTCGGGGAGCAGCGGGCGATAACCGCAAAAACCGATGAGCGTCTCCCCATCAAATACGCCGCGCATCGCGCCGTGGTTCAGAATGTCCTTTGCGCCGTCGATGGGTGTTGCAAGCGTTTCTGCTTCGCTATGCAGGAAGCCCAGCGGGAAATCCCGGACTCCTTCCAGCTTCAACGCCCGCCACACCGCCGCATGCTCACTTCTCAGTGTTGTAAAAGAAAATGCCATTGCGACCTCGTACCCGACCCTTGGGAACAATTTATGTGCCGTCCCGTGATGGTCGCAACCCTGTCATTGAACAACGCCGATATGAGCCGCGCTTGACCTGCGTCGAGCGCTCTCAGCAGCTACTTGCCGCTGAGACCGGACCCTACACTTGCCTGCGGCACTCAAGCCGTTAAGCTTTTCGTAATACAAACAATCTGTGGCGTATCATGCTCCATTTTTTTCGATCCCCCCAATTCTCATACCACGGCGCAGCTTTCTTGCGATCAGCACGGCGATAATTGTCACCGCTTGCGGCTCTGGCGAGCCTGTCGCGCCTGATCCGCCGCTCTACCCAAACGAGACGCCCGAATTACGCAGGCTGATCAATCAATACGCCGACGCCTATGGTCTGCCCCGCGCATTGCTCCACAAACTGGCCATTCGCGAAAGCGCACATCGACCTGGCGCGCGGAATGGCCCTTATTACGGCTTGTTGCAAGTCCTGCCGCAGACAGCCCGAACAATGGGATTTCGAGGTCAGCCTAACGCCTTGCTAGATGCGGAAACCAATCTGAAATATGCGGGCAAATATCTGCGCGGCGCATGGCTTTTGTCTGACGCAGATCCCGACCGCGCCATCATGTGGTATGCGCGCGGCTATTATTACGAAGCCAAAAGGCGCGGGATGTTGGTGGAAACAGGATTGCGCCCATCTTCTTGAATATGGCGTGGGCAGAGATCGTCACTGCGCGTGCCAAATGCAACGCGCCAAGGCGCAAGCCCGTTTACCGACCGCGCAACCCGCGATCACACACCGCTTGAAGAGCAGCAAACTGCCTAAATCACGCCTTCCGCTAACGATCTGTCATAAAAAAAGCCGCCCCCCTTTGGGGCGACCTTTTAACAGTTCCTAAGAGCGCGGCTTATGCGTCTTCAAGCGCTTCCACGGCCTTTTGCAACTCATCCTTGGAAATGGTCTTTTCCGTGATCGTCGCGTTTTCGAACACATGATCGACAACCTTGTCTTCAAACAACGGTGCGCGCATCTGCTGTTGCATCTGCTGGTTTTGCTGCACGAATTCAAAGAACTGGCGCTCCTGACCAGGGTATTGACGCGCCTGGTTCATGATCGCCTGGGTCATTTCTGCATCGGTCACTTCGACACTGGCTTTCTGGCCGATTTCCGCCAACAACAAGCCCAGACGGACGCGGCGTGTGGCGAGCGTCGTATGCTCGTCGGTGGTTTCGATCTCCGGGTGATCGTGGCCCTCGACCTCGGGGTTTTCTTCATGCCAAAGCTGATGTGCGATCTGCTTGGCTTCTGCTTCCACCAAGGAGGGTGGCAGATCAAAGCTGACCAAACCATCCAACGCATCCAACAGGCCGCGTTTCATGAGTGCCCGCGCCGCGCCAGCGTATTCCGCTTCAAGACGCTCTGCGATCTGGGTTTTGAGGGCTGCAAGGTCGTCCGCGCCGAATTTCTTGGCCAGCTCGTCATTGATTTCGGCAGCAACCGGCTCTTTGACTTCCTTGACCGTACAGTCAAAAACAGCCTCTTTGCCCGCAAGATGTTCGGCCTGATAGTCGTCGGGGAAGGAGACCGTAACGGCTTTCTCCTCACCGGCCTTGGCCCCGACCAATTGCTCCTCAAAACCGGGAATGAAGGAATTTGACCCCAACACCAACGGATAATCCTCCGCCGCACCGCCATCAAAAGCCTCACCATCCACTTTCCCCAGGAAATCCATGACGATCTGGTCGCCGTCCTTTGCTTTGGATCCCTTTTTGCGCGCTTTAAAATCCTGAGCGGTCTCGGCGAGATTTCCCAGCGCCTCATCGACCGCTTCATCTTCGGCCTTAACAACCATTTTTTCAAGCTTGATCTGGGTGAAATCAACCTCTGGAATCTCGGGCAATGCCTCATAGGACATCGCCACCTCGACGTCATCGCCCTCTTTCCAGTCGTCATTGGTCATCTTGACCTCAGGCTGCAAAGCCGGACGATCGCCGGAGGCTTGGAAATGATCACTCATCGCGCCGTCGATGCTTTCCTGCATCGCTTCGCCCATGACTTTCTGGCCGAACTGCTTTTTCAGCAGCGCCATCGGGACCTTACCTTTGCGAAAACCTTTCATTTCGACTTCCGGCTGCGCTTCGGCCAGTTTATCGTTGACCTTCGCTTCCAGCTCAGCGGCGGTAACCGTGATGGCATAGCTGCGTTTCAGACCTTCGTTCAGCGTCTCGGTGACCTGCATGTGTGCTCCATGTAAATAGGGTGCGCCGGGCCGGCGCGCGCGTAAATTTCCGCTCTTCTATTTGGCCTGCCCCAAAGGTGCAAGAGGGGTTCCCTTCAAAGCGTTTTCAGCGCCATGTTCATACATTCGACAGATCCAGGCTGTTTTTCATTTTTCTTCCGCAGCGCAAACCCCTGCGCATGAATCGCCTTGAGTTTTTGAAAAGCAAGCGACGCTCACAACACAGCTACCGCGCCAGGTGCGTTCCAAACCGAAGCGGCTTTTTACATAATAAGCATCATGTTTCCAGCCCCGGATTTACGCGTGCCGCAAAACAGCTGATGGTGTAATAAATGTCTGTTTTCAAGAAGACGACAGCCGCGCTGCTTGATCACGCGACGCCGCGCCGAACCCCGTCACCGCCGGTTCTACTCGGTTGGCCGGACCATCGGCCACACCGATCGGTCGTACCGCTCCGGTTTTCAGATCACAAATTCAGATGTCGCGGGCCGCCAATGCCTTGGCAAAAAAAGGGGTTCTGCATCAGGGTACTTCAGACCAATTTATAGACACGGCCTTCTGATGTAATGACCTTCGCCTTTTTCAACGCGGCCAGCGCGTTGGAAATCGATTGCTGCGCAGGTTTGTCTGTCGCGTTCAAAGCCGCAATGATCTCTTTTCGCATAAGACCAGAGTCCGCATCCGTGATCAGCTGCTGAACCTTCTCGCGCGTGTCACCGCGACGCGGCTTTGATGCTGGCTTGCGCGGCGTGCGTGGCAGTTTGGGCTTGGCCCCTTCCGCCAGATGATACTCAAAACCCAGCGCTTTCAGGTCACCAATCGCCTTTTGCGCGGCCTTGAGCGCCTCAGCTTTTGCAGCACTCAGGAGCTTTTGTTTCTTCGCTTCAAGTTCTTTAATTTCATCAATTACGGACATCGGTTTGCCATTTGTTGTTCTGTTTGATGTGCTGAGGTACGCATTCTCACGGATAAACACAAGACCTTCACGGTTTTGGGGCTGGCGTCCACCTTCGCGACTACCAAAGACCCGTTTTGCGAACGCAGCCTGGCGGGCAAGAGGTCGCGCCTTTCACTTCAACTCTCTTGAGCCCGCAAGATCGCGCGTCTCTCTTTTGACCGCGGTCAACACCTTGCGCGGGCCAACCATTCGTACCGGCGGATGGTAGACGTCGGTACGAAACGAAACCATCAAGACGCTCTGCGACTGCCGATCTTGCGATGTCCTATAGGAATTTTTCGCGCAGGTCGTCCGCGATTTCCACGTAAACCTTTACGCTGGGTAAACGATAGGCGCACCAACCGCCTCGAAGATCTGACAGTGAATTTACCAAAGCAATCAATTTTCCATCTTGATCCCGGCACCGGTTTAAGGCCCACTTCCAAAATGCGCTTATTCCTCACTGGACTGGTCATTTCTGCTGTTTTCATGTCGGGCTGCGGGCGTGGGCTGACCCCGACCGAAACCGCCTTTGCCCGGACGCTGCACGGTGATACGCTCGATACCAGCAAGGTCCGTCTGGTTGACGGGGCTCCGACGCGCGCCGTCACATTCGAACGTAAACCGCGCCCGCGCACCACCTGCCGTGAACGCATCCTGCCACCTGTCAAAACGCAAACCGTCACGTCAAAGCCCGCCGCTGTCGCGCTCTATAATCATGTCCTGTTTGACCGCGACTGGTATCTGGACGACTACCTGCCTGATTACCCTGATCAAATCGGGCTTGTCGCCGCCATGCTTTTTGCCCATGAAATCCTTCATGTTTGGCAATGGCAGAACAGGAAGCAGACCGGATACACGCCTTGGCGCGCTGCTTTTGAACATGATGGCGCGCGTGATCCCTATCTGTTTGAGCTCAACGCCGACCCGAAATTCAGCGATTTTGGCTTTGAGCAGCAAGGGGCCATCATGGAGGAGTTCATCTGTTGCCGCGCCCTTGATCCGGCGGCCCCGCGCACGCAGCGCCTGCATGATCTGATGTCACAGGCCATGCCGGTTGCCCCCCTGCCGACGACGCGGGAATATGCGGTCCGCTTGCCATGGGACGGCGTCGAATTGAAAGGGATTTGCAGTTGATCAGGGGCGCTGCACGCTTTCCAGAAACACCATCATATCAATGATTCTATCGCCGCTTCTGATGCGGCGGCGGTCAATGCGCGCCCGTTTTTTGCGATCACTTTGCAGCGCGCCAATGCCCGCCATCTGGCGACCCCGCATCCCGCCTTGCGCGTAACCCTCGACGGTCTCCAGCGTTTCATAGACGGGAAATGACCCCCCGTTTCTGAGCCGCAGACCGGTGAGGTCGGGAGGTGTCTTGCTTAAACCGGCCACACCGCCGCCACCGCCGCCCCGCGCATTGCCACCGTGGCAAACGGCACATTCGGAGGCATAAATCGCGGCACCGTCGCTCAGATCATTCCGCCCGATGCCGCCACACCCTGCCACCAGAGCACATACCATCCCCAGGAGAAACAACCGAAACATCACTTATCCTCGCCTCTAACGCCACATCGTCCCCGTTGCATAATCGGGCTTGCCCAAGTGGGACCGCGCCACCATGCTCGGTCGCAACACTATAATGGAGATGTATGAATGGCCCATTACGCGATGATCATGTTGTTGGCCGGTATCGGCATCCCCGTTCTGGCCGCCTTGAACGCGGCATTGGGGGTGCGGATCGGATCCCCCGCAGCCGCCGCAACCGTGCTTTTTGTAGTTGCATTCACAAGTTGCCTGATCGTGATGCTCCTGACCGGGCCGCAGGCGTTGGCCAAGGTGACATCCGCCCCCCGTCATCTTTTTCTGGCTGGGGTCCTCGTTGCTTTTTATGTGCTCACGGTCACATATATTGCGCCTAGTTTCGGCGTCGGAAACGCCGTTTTCTTTGTGCTTTTGGGCCAGTTGATCAGCACCGCCGCCATTGACCATTTTGGTCTCTTTGGCGCGCGTGTGACGCCGATGGACACCACAAGGGCGCTCGGAATCGCTCTGATGACAGCGGGCGTTTTCGTGACCCAGAAAACCTGAAGCAATGCGATTTGACGTTACCCACCTTGCACGGCCCGAAATCTGGTGGTTGTGACGTCGACATCTGATGGGCCTGCATGTCAGGCCAAGGTCGCAACGTTTTAATCCGCGCCCGCAAGCTCTCGCAACCGGTCCCAGGTCTGATCTCCGACCTCGACGCTTTCCAAAACCTGCCGGCGTTGACCCGGCATCCGCGCGCCCGCGTCGTGATTTGCCGCCGCGCCAAGCGCGGCAAGGCGCGCATCGAAAACCGGCGAGGTGCCTGGATCAATCAGAATGTAAAACTGTCCCAGATCATGGGGCGGCCCGTCCGGGGATTTCAACGGCTTGACGTTTTGGGACAAGACCGACCCCGTCATGCCCGCCGCAAGAATTTCCGCCATAAGGCCGAACCCCCAGCCCTTATGTCCACCCACGGACACCAAAGACCCCGACAAAGCCGCATCCGGGTCCGTTGTCGGAACCCCATTAGCATCCAGCGCCCAGCCCAGAGGAATTTCCTGCCCCATCGCCTTGGCCATGGTGATTTTACCCAGCGCCACCGCTGTCGTGGATTGATCAAATTGCATCGCCAGCCCACCGTCCTTTGCAGGCACCGAAAAGGCGATCGGGTTGGTCCCGATCACCCGGCTTTTGCCGCCCGGCGCTGCAACGATGGGCGAGGCGTTTGTGAACCCGATACCGATACATCCTGCACGCGCTATCTGTTCGGTAAAATACCCCAGAGAGGTGCAGGTATGGGCATGGGCAATGGCCAGCGTGGCCGTGCCAAACTGGCGCGCGCAGTCCAATGCAGGGGCCAGCCCGTAAGCAAAGGCGGGCTGTGCAAAACCAAAACCCGCATCGACATGCACAGCCGCCGGGCGCGGCGTCGATACAACCGGCGTCACCTCCCCTTTGACACGCCCGCTGCGCAATTGCAGGCAGTAGCTTTCCACGTAATAAAGTCCGCAAATCTTGTTGCCATAACCTTCTGCCGCGCGCACCGCACGGGCGACTTCGCGGGCCGCAAAGGGCGCGGCACCGTGGGCCAGCAACGCTTTTGCAGTCAGTGTTTCAATTTCATCCAGCGTGTGCAGAGCCATGGGCGATATTCCATTCGGTGAATTTCCCGCAGGTTGTCCGCAATTCACGCGCCTCGTCAAGCGCGCCTTTGATCTCAGAGCGCGACAAGCTTGCCGCTTTCAAGACGAATCTGGCGATCCATCCGGGCGGCAAGCTCCATGTTATGCGTTGCAATCAGCGCGGACAGGCCAGTCGCCTTGACGAGATCAATCAGCGTTGCGAACACCTGCTCGGAGGTGGCGGGATCAAGGTTGCCCGTCGGCTCATCGGCCAGCAACAACCGGGGTTCATTGGCCAGCGCGCGACAAAAGGCAACGCGCTGCTGTTCGCCCCCCGATAAGGCCGCAGGTCGATGCGTGGCGCGCGCCCCCACGCCGACACGTTCAAGAAGGTCCTGCGCCCGCGAGACCGCCGCTTTGCGGGCCACCCCATTGGCAAGTTGGGGCAGCACTATGTTCTCAAGCGCGCTGAATTCCGGCAGCAGATGGTGAAACTGATAGATGAATCCAATGTCTTGGCGCCTTATGGCGGTGCGCTTGGCGTCAGGCAGATCGGTCATGTCGTGACCCGCGATACCAACTGTGCCCGCATCCGCGCCATCCAACAGCCCGGCAATATGCAGCAGCGTCGATTTGCCCGCACCGGAAGGCGCCACCAATGCGACGACCTCGCCCCGGTTCACGCTCAAATCGATCCCTTGCAGCACCTGAACTTCACCGGGCAAACCAAGGTTGTAGGATTTCGCAACCCCGCTCAAGGCCAGCATCACCTCACTCATACCGCAACGCCTCAACAGGGTTCATCCGCGCCGCGCGCCGGGCCGGAAATATCGTCACGATGAAGGACAGGCCCAGGGAGAGCGCAACCGCGGAGAGCACATCCCTCAGGTGCAATTGCGCCGGTAGCGCATAGATGCCGCGGATGGAGGGGTCCCAGACGCCGCCGCCCATCAGGACGTTCACAAAGCTGAAGATCGGATCAATATAAAGCGCAAAGAGTGTGCCCAGAATGACGCCAAACAGCGTACCCAGAATTCCGGTAAACGCGCCACAGATGAAAAAGATGCGCATGATCGAGCCCTGTGTCAGCCCCATGGTGCGTAGAATCCCGATGTCGCGACCCTTGTTTTTCACCAGCATGATCAGACCGGAGACGATGTTCATCGAGGCAATCAGAACGAGTATCGACAGGATGATGAACATCACGTTATCCTCCACCTCCAGCGCGCGCAGGAAACCGCCCGAGGCGTCCTGCCAGGTCCAGACCTGGGCGCGCTCACCTGCGGCAGCCAACAGGGTCGGTGTCATCGAGCGGACGTTTTCCGGATCTTCAACCATCACTTCAACTTCATCCGCTATCCCTTCGCGATTAAAGAAGGATTGCGCTTCGAAAAACGGCAAATAAGCCCGCGTCCGGTCGATGTCATAGCGCCCGGCAGTGAAGATATAGGTGACCTCATAAGCGTTGATCCGCGGCGAGGTGCCGAAGGCCGTTTTGACCCCATCGGGCGAAATCAGCTTCACCTTGTCGCCGATGCCGATACCCAATTCGCGCGCCACGCCTGAGCCGATGGCGATGCCGTTTTCGAAATCAGCAATATTACCGCGCGCGACTTCTGGATCAGCAATGCGCGGCAATGTCGCGAGGTCCCCCGGTGCGATGCCAAAGACTTCGACGCCGGCATTGCGCCCCTCAAAAGCCGCCATGACCTGCCCCCGCACAAGGGGCGCGGCGCGGGTGACACCCGGAACGGTTGCAATACGCTGCGCCAATTCTGCATAGTCGGTGATCGAGCGATCCACCCGACCGTCCTCGGTGATCTGCCCCAGCGAATAGAGCGTCACATGCGCATTCGCTCCGAGGATCGTGTCGACAAATTCGGCGCGAAACCCGGACCGGACAGACAATGTCGCGATCAGTGCGAAGACCGCCAGCATGACGCCGATCAGGCTGATCCAGGTCATGGTACTGACCCCACCCTCTGCACGGCGCGCGCGCAGATAGCGCCAAGCGATCATCCATTCAAAGGGCGCAAAGGGGACGGTGGAAGTGGCCATGAGAGATCCTGTCGTCAGATTTGGCGCAACCTGAGGCTTTGCCATCAGCGGGTCAAGCCGCCATCGGTTTACGCCGCCGCCTGAGGCGCGATACGGCCAGAATGGCGCGCAAACCCCCAGCCGACACCGCAAACCCCACCCCCGCGAAAATCACGCTTGTGACGGACAGGGGAAGCGCGGGTTGAAACGCCTGCCAGGCCCGCGCCGCGATTTCGGGATCGGTAAAACGTGCGCCGTGATAGGCCCGCATGAACGGCCCCTGCCCTTGCAAAACGGCAAGGTCCGCGCGCAGCCTGTCGTAACGGTCGATGGTGCGGGTCATATCTGCGCGGCGGCGCTCCACAAAAGCGCTGCCCTGCATCTGCGAGAGGGCGCCACCCCGCGTCAGACCTTCGGCTTTGGCAGAGGTATCAAAATCGCTCACGACCTGTTGCAAGGCGTCAACGGCCCCGCCAAGGCGCTGCATGTACTGTTGGGAATAAGCGGGGAATTGGGCGGCTCCAAAGCCACCTGCCAGCCCCGCCGCCAATGTCACGGCGCGAAGGATCATCGCTTGCTCCTGCTCTCCCCCAGAAAGCACGACACCGAGCGTAACAGAATATCACAGGGCGGCAAAGCCTCAGATATAGGTGTGGAACGACCGCTTGCCCATCATCTGCACATGCTCGCCGGTATGATGCCCGCCATATATTTCGGCGATTTTCTTGATCGCCTGTTCGGGTGGGATCTCTTCGTTTTCGCCCGTACGGCGGCTGGTCAACTCGACCAACCCGCGCTTGAGCCCGCGCGGCCCAACGGTGATGCGCCAGGGCAGACCGATCAAATCCATCGTGGCGAATTTACCGCCCGCCCGCTCATCGCGATCATCATAAAGCGGCTCCAGCCCAAGTGCTGTCAGTTTGGCATAGAGGCTTTCGCAGGCCGCATCCGCTTCGGCGTCACCCTGCTTGAGGTTCACAATACCGCAATGAAACGGCGTCACACCTTCGGGCCAGATGATCCCCTTATCGTCGTGGCTCGCCTCTATGATCGCGCCCACCAGACGGCTGACACCAATGCCGTGGCTGCCCATATGGACCGGCGTGGGTTTGCCATCGGGACCCTGCACGGTGGCGCCCATGGCCTCGGAATATTTGGTGCCGAAATAGAAAATCTGCCCCACCTCGATGCCGCGCGCCGTGCGACGACGTTCCTCGGGAACCTGCTCAAATAGCGCCTGATCGTGAGTTTCATCGGTGCGCGCGTATTTCGAGGTGAACTCTTCCAGCACACCGGCGCATTGCTCGACGCTGTTGTAATCGATGTCACGATCCCCAAAGCTCAGATCGGTCACGGCGCTGTCATAGAACACCTCCGATTCACCGGTGTCGGCCAGCACCAGGAATTCATGCGTGTTGTCCCCGCCGATGGGGCCGGAATCCGCGCGCATCGGGATCGCTTGCAAGCCCATCCGCTCATAGGTGCGCAAATATGTCACGAGGTGACGGTTGTAGGCGTGCAGCGCGTCCTCCTTGGTCAGGTCAAAATTATACCCGTCCTTCATGAAGAATTCACGCCCCCGCATCACGCCGAAACGCGGGCGCATCTCGTCGCGGAATTTCCACTGGATGTGGTAGAGTGTCAGCGGCAGGTCCTTGTAGCTCCCCACGTGGCTGCGGAAAATATCGGTGATCATTTCCTCATTGGTGGGACCATAAAGCATGTCGCGGTCCTGCCGGTCGCGCACACGCAGCATTTCGGGGCCATAGGCGTCATAACGCCCGCTCTCGCGCCACAGATCCGCCGATTGCAGGGTCGGCATCAACATCGCGATGTGACCCGCGCGGGCCTGCTCTTCATGCACGATGTTTTCCAGCTTGCGCAGCACCTTGAACCCCAGCGGCAACCACGAATATATCCCGGCCGCATTCTGTTTGATCATGCCCGCGCGCAACATCAGCCGGTGGCTTACGATCTGAGCCTCGGCAGGGTTTTCGCGCAGCACAGGCATGAAATAACGGGTCAGGCGCATGGGACGTCCTCTCAAATGAAAATCACGTCCTGATTAGGCCAAAGACCGCGCACCCGCAATCGTGAAACCGCCCCGCAGCACAGGGACGGTATGCGCAGATTTGGCAATCGCCTTGGGGGACACCGAAAGCCCCCGCAACGGCGGGCCGTGCAGGAGCAGCTTGACGCCTTGCGCTGTGCATGGCCGCGCCGTTTCGAAAAAAGCCAATGCGCTTGCACCATGATCGGTGCGCAAAACGTATCCCAACCAGCATGCGACATCCGCCCGCGCGCCGCGACCCGCATGGTGCCAGAACGTGGCAAGAGACCGCGAAAACGCAAGCAAGAACGCCTTTTCCAGTGGATCGCCCCCTTAATTGCTTGAAACACCTCCCGGCATGGGCGATGTCAATACAGAGTAACCTTTGGAGTTTTCATGGCCCTGCCCGTCCAGAAACAAGTGATTTATTGGGGGATCTCAACGGCGGTTTTCCTCGTGATCCTGTGGTCATTGGGCAACGTACTGATGCCGTTCATCCTGGGCGGTGCCATCGCCTATTTTCTGGACCCTGTGGCGGATCGGCTCGAGCGGTTGGGGCTGAGCCGCATCGCGGCGACGGGCATGATCACGGTTGCGGGCCTTTTCATCTTCGTGACCATGGCGCTTCTGGTCATTCCGACCCTGACCAATCAGGCGCTGGCCCTGTTCAACGCCGCCCCTGAATACACCAGAAGCATTGGCGCATTTCTCACGGAACGTTTTCCCTCGCTGCTGGATGCGGGCTCCACGCTGCGCCAATCCATCGATACCGTCGGGGAGACCATCAAAAGTCGCGGTGCCGAACTGCTCGAAACCGCTCTGGGATCGGTCGCCTCCATTCTCAACGTGGTTGTCCTGATTGTGATCGTGCCGGTGGTGTCGGTCTATCTGCTGCTGGATTGGGACCGCATGGTGGCGCGCATTGACGATCTGTTGCCGCGTGATCACGCCGAAACCATTCGCCGTCTGGCGCGCGAGATTGACGCGACGCTCTCCTCCTTCATTCGCGGCATGGGCACGGTTTGCCTGATCCTGGGGACCTATTACGCCGTGGCCCTGATGGTGGTGGGGCTGCAATTCGGGCTGGTCGTGGGGTTTATTGCCGGGCTTGTGACCTTCATCCCCTACCTCGGGGCCCTGATCGGGGGCGCGCTGGCCATCGGTCTGGCGCTGTTCCAATTCTGGGGGGATTGGGTGTCAATCGGGCTGGTGGCCGGTATTTTTGCCATCGGACAGGTGATCGAGGGCAATATCCTGACGCCCAAGCTCGTGGGAAGCTCGGTCGGGCTGCACCCGGTCTGGCTTATTCTCGCCTTGTCGGTTTTTGGGGCATTGTTCGGGTTTGTCGGAATGTTGGTCGCGGTGCCGGTCGCCGCCGCCATTGGTGTGATTGCGCGCTTTGGCGTGGAGCAATATAAGATTTCGTTGCTTTATCGGGGCCTCTCCGGGCGCGACGAGCCCTGATATGCCTGAACAGCTGGGTTTCGATCTGCCACGGGTTGCGGCGCTGCGGCGCGCGGATTTTCTGGTGGCCCCCTCAAATGCCGTGGCACTCGCGATGATCGAGGACCCTGCTACCGATAAACTGGTTCTGAGTGGGCCTGACGGGTCTGGCAAGACGCATCTCGCCCATATCTGGGCGGCACAGCGCGACGCGAAAATCCTCCCGGCCACCGCGCTGCGCGAGGATGCGGTGCCGAACCTCGCGCAGGGCAGTGTCGCCCTGGAGGACGTCCCCCTGATCGCGGGGGACCCCGAGGCGCAAACCGCGCTGTTTCACCTCTATAATCTGGTGCTGGCAGAGGGGCATGCGCTCTTGTTGACCGGGCGCAGTGTGGCGCGCGACTGGGGTCTTACCCTGCCCGATCTGGCAAGCCGGATCACCGCCGCCCCGGCCGTCTCGGTGCAGGTGCCGGATGATGCGCTGCTGGCGGCGGTGCTGGCAAAGCTCTTTGCGGATCGTCAATTGACGCCCAAAACGGACCTGATCCCCTATCTGATCCGCCGCATGGATCGTTCTTTTGCCGCCGCCGGTGCCATCGTGGAACGTCTTGACGCCGCCTCGCTGGCACAAAAACGCCCGCTTTCCAGATCCTTCGCCGCCACCCTGCTGGACAAAGAGGACCCAGGCGCGCGATAGTTGTCACATAACCCTTACATAACACATCGTAAAAGGCCTGCATGACACAAGCGGACTTCCTGATCTCTGACTTCCCCGAAGCCACCGAAATCCCCGATCTCGGCACCCAGGGGCCCGCGCGGTTTTTCAACCGCGAACTCAGCTGGCTGGGGTTCAACTGGCGCGTGGTGCAGGAAGCCGACAACCCGCGCGTTCCGGCGTTGGAACGGCTGCGGTTCCTGTCGATTTCGGCAACCAACCTCGATGAATTCTACACGGTGCGCGTGGCGGGCTTGCGCGAATTGGCCCATGCAGGCAATACCACGCCTGCGGCGGATGGGCTTTCTCCTGCCGAACAGCTTGTCCTGATCGACCAGAACGCGCGCGAATTGCTCGACACGCAACAGCGCGTGCTGGTCTCCCTGCTCAAGGAACTCGAAGCGGATGGCATTTTTGTGCTGCGCAACGGCGATCTGACGGCGGCGGATCGCACCTATCTCGAAGACGTCTTCCTCACGCAGGTTTTTGCCGTTCTGTCGCCGCTTGCCATTGATCCCGCGCATCCCTTTCCCTTCATCCCCAACACTGGCTATGCGCTGGCGCTGCAATTGGAACGTACGGCGGATAAACGCCCCCTACAGGCGCTTTTGCCGATCCCCGCGCAGATCGACCGCTTCATCGCCCTGCCCGCCGAGGAGGGACAAAACCGCTTTCTGCCCCTCGAGGAACTGCTGGTGTTGAACATCGCGGGCCTGTTTCCGGGCTATAAGCTCAAGGCGCATTTCGAGTTTCGCGTGTTGCGCGACAGCGACCTTGAGGTCGAAGAGGAAGCCGAAGACTTGGTGCGCGAATTCGAGGTTGCGCTGAAACGGCGCCGTCGCGGCGAGGTCGTGCGCCTGACCCATTCCACCGGTGCACCCGAAAAGCTCAAATCGGTAATCATGCAGGAGCTGGGCGTGGATGAGGAAGAGGTCATCGCCATTGACGGCATGATCGGGGCCTCCGACCTCAAGGAATTGGTGCTCGACAGCCGACCGGACCTGTTGTGGCCGATGTTCACGCCCCGCATCCCTGAACGCGTCACCGATCACGATGGCGATATGCTGGCCGCGATCCGCAACAAGGACATGCTGCTGCACCACCCCTATGAAACCTTCGACATGGTGGTCCGTTTCCTGCAACAGGCCGCGCGCGACCCGCAGGTTGTCGCGATCAAACAGACGCTCTATCGCACGTCGCGCGACAGCCCGATCGTGGAGGCCCTCTGTGAGGCTGCCGAGGATGGCAAATCCGTCACCGCACTTGTCGAATTAAAGGCCCGTTTCGATGAGGCCGCCAACATCCGCCAGTCCCGCAGGCTGGAACGCGCGGGCGCGCATGTGGTGTACGGGTTTCTGGACCTCAAAACCCACGCGAAAATCTCCACCGTGGTGCGGCGCGAGGGCAATCAGCTGGTGACCTACACGCATTACGGCACCGGCAATTACCATCCCATCACGGCGCGGATTTATACCGATCTGTCGCTCTTTACCTGCGATCAACGGCTGGGGCGCGATGCGACCAAAGTGTTCAACTATCTGTCTGGCTATGCGCTGCCGGATTCTCTGGACAATCTGGCGATCTCTCCGACGACTCTGAAACCACGATTGCTCGAATTGATCGCGGCGGAGGCAGACCATGCGCGCGCGGGCAAACCCGCCGTGATCTGGGCCAAGATGAACTCGCTGATCGACAGCGAAGTGATCGACGCGCTTTATGCCGCAAGCGATGCAGGCGTGAAGATCAGCCTGGTGATCCGCGGCATTTGCGGACTGCGCCCCGGCGTCAAGGGTCTGAGCGAGAACATCCGCGTCAAATCCATTGTGGGGCGGTTCCTGGAGCATTCACGCATCGTGTGTTTCGGCAACGGTTTTGGGCTGCCGCATAAAAAGGCGCGGGTGTTCATCTCCTCGGCCGATTGGATGGGGCGTAACCTGAACCGCCGCGTCGAAACGCTGGTGGAGATCGAAAACGCCACTGTCAAGGCCCAGATCGTCAGCCAGATCATGGCCGCAAACCTTGCGGATGTGGCGCAAAGCTGGGTCATGGGGCCAGATGGCAATTTTGACCGCCCCCCGGTTCCCGAAGGGGCCTTTGCGTTTAACTGCCACCGGTTTTTCATGGAAAACCCATCGCTGTCCGGGCGCGGCAGCGCCGGTGCGTCGGATGTGCCCAAACTGACCCACACCGAGGATTAACCGCGCTTTGCCGGTCGTTAATTGGCACCGTGAATATTGACCCGCGCGTCATTATTGAACAGGGTGCCCCAACGAACACCGGGGGCCATATGACCGAAACGACCGACCTTTCCGCGTCCGCCACCCCGCCGGAGAATTCCCCTGACATGGGTCTTTTCGGGCGACCTCTCTTTGAGGACCCGCGCGCACGCGCACTTTCGCGGGTCGGCGTCGTCGATGTGGGCTCCAACTCTGTCCGCTTGGTGGTTTTTGACGGGGCCGCACGCTCGCCCGCATATTTCTATAACGAAAAGATCATGTGCGCCCTCGGGGCGGGCCTGTCCGAGAGCGGTGTCTTGAACCCCGAAGGACGCATACGCGCGCTCAACGCGCTGCGCCGTTTTCAACATCTCGCGCAGGGCATGGGGCTGGCGGAATTAACCGTGGTGGCCACGGCAGCGGTGCGCGATGCCAGCGATGGTGCCGATTTCCAGGCCGAGGTGAAACGCCAAACCGGGCTGCGTATCTGGGCGATTGACGGCAAGGAAGAGGCGCGCCTCTCGGCCCAGGGTGTCCTGCTGGGCTGGCCCGGATCATACGGCCTGGTCTGTGATATCGGTGGCTCCTCCATGGAGCTGGCCGAAATATCCGAGGGCCGTGTGGGACGGCGCGAGACCTCCTCGCTTGGCCCGCTCAAGCTGCGCGAAATCAAGGGCGGTAAAAAGGGGCGCGACGCCCATATCAAGCAGACCATGGCCGAGCTTCAGGCGGCAATGGGCGCACAGCGTGACCGCTTGTTTCTCGTCGGGGGGTCCTGGCGCGCGATTGCCCGCGTTGACATGTACCGGCGGAGCTATCCGCTCCATGTCTTGCATGAATATCGCATGACCGCGCGCAGCGTCAGCGAAACCGTGGCCTATATCCAGAACGCCGATATCGAAGTCCTGCGCAATGCCTGCGGCATCTCATCGGCGCGGATGAGCCTTGTTCCTCTGGCCACCGAAGTGCTGAGCAGGTTGGTCAAAACCTTCCGCCCCAAGGACATCGCGATTTCGAGCTATGGCATCCGCGAAGGCATGCTTTATGAGCAAATGCCGCAACGCCTGCGCGACCGTGACCCGTTGATCGAGGCCTGCCGGTTTGCCGAAGCCAAGGACGCGCGAATGCCGGGCTTTGGCAAATCGCTTTACGCCTTCATCCACCCAATCTTCAAATCCGCCCCTATCGCGCGACGCCGCCTAATCAAGGCCGCCTGCCTTTTGCATGACGTCAGCTGGCGCGCGCATCCCGATTATCGCGCGGAAACCTGCTTTGACAATGCCACGCGGGCCAATCTGGGCGGGTTGAAACACTCGGAACGGGTGTATCTGGGGCTCGCTCTGCTGCACCGCTATTCAAACAAACGCCAAGGGACCCGGTTTGAGGATCTTTACGGGCTGATCGACGAAAAGACCCAGTTGGATGCCGAAATTTTGGGCAAGGCCATGCGCTTCGGCGCGATGCTGTGGATGACGCAAGACGCAGAACGCGGGACACTGCGCTAGTTTCCCAAGAAAAAACAACTGCACCTGCGTCTGACACCCGACATGGTACCGCTCTTTGGCGAGGTGGCACAGGCGCGGCTGATGTCACTGGCGTCTTCGCTCGGCGCAGAGGTGCAGGTGAAAAAAGCCCGCCTCACGCGCGCCTAGAGTTCGATCTGCGGCGGCGTCTCTTCGGGCGGGATGTCCTGAGGTTTGCGGCGGATGATGATATCCCCATTCTCAAGTATTTCGGGCGCTTCATAGACCGACCAATCCTCGATCTGGCCCATCAGCTCGCTGAGCGCCGGGCCCATCTCCTGCATGAAACCACGCATGCCTTCAAAGGCGGGTTCCATCTCCAGAAGCAACCCTTCAAGGAACTGCTGCGCGCCGCGTTCCATAATGGAAGGCGCATCTTCCTCCTGCGCCCGCAGGGGGTGGGACAGGACCAACACAGCAAAAAGAGCAATCAGCAGATTTTTCATAGAACCAGGATACCTCAAAGCACGCGATTCTTCGAGATCGGATATTTATGCTGGCCAAGATGCGCGCAGAATCTTGAACCATCACCCAGACCGGCGCGAACCACTGTCACTTGATCCGAAAGAACCGCCCTAAATCCGCTGTTTTGAGGCCCCGAGATCAGTCACGGTTCATATTTTGACACGGCCCTTGGACGCAAATCATTGCATCACTGCGCTGTCGCCGAAATCTCTTCCCAGGCGCGATTGATATCTGCCATCCGCTTTTGCGCCAGTTGCATCGCCTCTTCGGGTACACCGCGCGCCATCACCACATCGGGATGGTTTTCGCGCACCAGCCTGCGCCAGATTTTGCGAATCGCCGCTTTGTTCATGTCAGGCGTCACCCCCAGAACCGTATAGGGGTCCTTCAACGCATCAGGTACGAACCGCATGCGCAGCGCCTTGAAATCAGCAGGCGGCAATTCGAAAATCTCGCTGACGCGCTCCAGAAAGGCATCCTCGTTGGGGTGATAAAACCCATCCGCCATCGCAATATGAAACAAGCCCTCAAGCAAATCGCGCAGCGTTTCCGGCGCGCCTGCAAACATGGTGGCGATCCGCGCGGCGTATTCCTCATACCCCGTCACATCCTGGCGAGCGAGGTTGAAGACCCGCGCCGCACCGGCCTCATCCTGCGCCGCGATATGAAAGACCTCGCGAAACGCTGTCACCTCATCGCGTGTCACCTGCCCATCCGCCTTGGCCATTTTGGCGCCCAGCGCGATGATCGCAATCGCAAAGGCAACCGAGCGTTCGGGCGGGCTGCGCAAGCGGTCAAACACCTGCGCCAGGCCTTCACCTGCGGTGAGGGCCGATAAGGCGTCAGAGATACGAGTCCAGATCGACATGGGTGAACTCTATCTGCAAGCGCTGCCCATGTCAGGGGGCAAGCGTCACCTCAGAGTATTTTCTGCATCAGGACAAGATCAAGCCACTGTGCGTTCTTGAAGCCAACCTGTGCCATGCGCCCGACTTCATCGTAGCCCATTTTGCGGTGGAATTTTTGAGCCGCGATGTTGGTGTGGCTGATCCCTGCCACCATCACATGCACCCCTTGCGCGCGCGCATTTGCTTGTAACGCCTCCAACAAATGACGCCCGACGCCCGCGCCCTGATGCTGTGGGGAAACCAGAATGGTATGCTCGACGGTTGCAGCGTAATCGGGGCCTGCCCGAAAGGGTCCATAGGTGGCAAAACCGGCAAATTCATCCTGCTGCAAGGCGATAAGAACGGCACCTGCGCGCGCCTCTATCATCTCCTCGATGTCGGCGGGGGATTTTTCGAGCGTCGTAAATGTCGACAAGGTATCGCGGATCATCCTGTTCCATAGCGCCGCGATCTCCACCGCATCCGCTCCTGTCGCGCTGCGCAGCCTCATGCCATAATGCGCTCTCCATGGGGTGTGTCGAACACGGCCCCGAGAGCGGCAGGCCCGGTTTCGAAGCGCAAGCGATCATCCCCGAGCCTCGGCGCAAACAGCTGTTGCACCCGATCGGCCTCGGGATGCGAAATTGTCAGCCGTCGCAGTCGCACACCGGAGCAGGCCAGACGGCGCGCCGGGTGTTGCGGCGTGTCCCATTGAATGAGCGCGGGCGCGCAATTGTCAAACGGCAGGATACCATCCAGCGGAACGGCCATGCGCCACCGTAAATCTGAGCGTTGCAAGGCGACGGGCGTGCCCATATCCACGGGCAACTCTGCGCAGGCCGTTATTATATCTGCGCTGCGGCAAATCCAATTGCTCAGGCGCGGTGGCCCCGCAAATCGGTCGAGATCGAACCAACGCGCGCGTTCCGGCACCGCCGCCGTCGGATCAATGGCGATGGCTTCCAGATAGAGCCCGTCTTCCAGACCCAACAGCGCATTATGCGTGAAGAAAACATCATGCTGACCGCCCGGTTGCATTGCGACCCCAAGCGCGCTTTCGACATGCGCGGTGGCCTCTTCCAGCGTGGCACCGGCCACCGCGATGTGATCAAGTTCCATATCTTGCCTTTCTTTTGCGGGCCTGCGCCAAACTGTTCGCGCCGCGCGCGCGGGCAGAGGTTGGTATCAGATCCACGACGGCACAAGGGTTTATAAGCATACCAGCGTCCAGCCCGGTTTGGTGCCGGTCCAATAAGCGAGCGATCCTGCCCCAAAGGACAAGGCAAAACGCTTTGCCGCGCGACACCAACACCCACCCCGCACGCCAGATTGCGACGTTCGCGGCGCGCGAACGCGCCGCCGTTCAGGACCGGGCCGACCGGATCAGCTTCAAGATATCCTGCGCCGCCTTGGGAATGTTGGTGCCGGGGCCGAAAATCGCCTTTACGCCCGCGTCATATAGAAATTTGTAATCCTGTTGTGGAATGACACCACCGCAAATCACCAGAATATCCTCCGCGCCTGCTTCTTTCAGCGCCTGCACGAGCTTGGGGGCGAGGGTTTTATGCCCGGCGGCTTGTGAGCTTATGCCGATCACATGGACATCATTGTCCACCGCATCCTGTGCGGCCTCCTGCGGCGTCTGAAACAGCGGCCCGACGTCCACGTCAAAACCGATGTCGGCAAAGGCCGTCGCAATAACCTTGGCCCCGCGATCATGACCATCCTGTCCCATCTTGACCACCAGCATGCGCGGCCTGCGCCCCTCGGATTGCGCAAAATCCTCTACCGATTTCTGGATCGCCGCAAACCCCTCGTCGCCTGCGTAAGCCGCCCCGTAAACACCGGCGAGCGTTTTGACCTCTGCGCGGTGGCGGCCAAAGATTTCTTCCATCGCCATGCTCATTTCTCCAACGGTGGCGCGCGCACGCGCCGCTTCAATGGCGGCTTCCAGCAGGTTGCCCCCCTCTGCCGCGCGGCGCGACATTTCCGCAAGCGCATGTTCACAAACGGCCTCGTCCCGCGTCGCTCTGATCTTCTCTAGACGCGCGATCTGGCTGTCGCGCACAGCGGCATTGTCGATGTCCAGAATATCAATGGAGTCTTCGGTCTCACGACGATATTTATTCACGCCCACAATAACTTCGGTGCCGCGATCAATGCCCGCTTGCCGTGTCGCGGCGGCTTCTTCGATCCGCAGCTTTGGCATGCCGGAGGCAACGGCCTTGGTCATGCCGCCCATTTCCTCGACTTCCTGAATGATCTTCCAGGCCGCATCCGCCATATCCGCCGTCAGTTTCTCCACGTAATAGGAGCCGGCAAGCGGATCGATCACATTGGTGATGCCGGTTTCTTCCTGCAAGATCAACTGTGTATTGCGCGCGATCCGGCTGGAATTTTCCGTCGGCAAGGCAATCGCCTCATCCAGCGCGTTGGTATGCAGGGACTGCGTGCCGCCCAGAACCGCGCTCATCGCCTCATAGGCGGTGCGGATCACGTTGTTATAAGGGTCCTGTTCCTGAAGACTGACGCCGGAGGTCTGGCAATGGGTGCGCAGCATCGAGGACTTGGGGTTCTTGGGCTCAAACTCCTCCATGATCCGGCTCCAGAGCAGACGCGCGGCGCGCAGCTTGGCCGCTTCCATAAAAAAATTCATGCCAATGGCGAAAAAGAACGACAATCGCCCGGCGAATTTATCCACATCCATGCCCCGCGCGATAGCCGTGCGCACATATTCGCGCCCATCCGCGAGGGTGAAGGCCAGTTCCTGCACAAGGTTCGCACCGGCCTCCTGCATGTGGTAGCCCGAGATCGAAATCGAGTTGAATTTCGGCATGTGATCAGAGGTATATTCGATGATATCCGCCACCAGCCGCATCGAGGGTTCGGGCGGGTAAACATAGGTATTTCGCACCATGAACTCTTTGAGAATGTCGTTCTGGATGGTGCCGGACAGGACGGATTGATCATGCCCCTGCTCTTGTCCGGCGACGATGAAGCTCGCCAGGATCGGGATCACCGCGCCGTTCATGGTCATGGAGACCGACACCTGATCGAGCGGGATGCCATCAAAGAGAATTTTCATATCCTCCACGCTGTCGATGGCCACGCCCGCCTTGCCCACGTCCCCCTCCACGCGCGGATGGTCGCTGTCATAGCCGCGGTGGGTGGCCAGATCAAAGGCGACGGAAACCCCCTGCTGTCCGGCGGCCAGCGCACGGCGGTAAAAGGCGTTGCTTTCCTCGGCAGTGGAAAAACCTGCGTATTGGCGGATCGTCCAGGGGCGCCCGGCATACATTGTGGCCTTGACCCCGCGCGTGTAGGGTGCCTCGCCGGGGATCGAGCCCATATGCGACAGGTCCTCAGCGTCCTCAGCCGTATAGAGCGGTTGCACGGCAATCCCCTCCAGGGTCTGCCAGGTCAGATCGTCCAGAGATTTACCGCGCAGTTCAGCCTCAGCCAGGTCGCGCCACTTGTCTTTCTTCGTGCTCATCTGCATGTCCTTGTGTCTGTGCACCGGCTGGCAGGGTTGTTCCTGCTCTTGTCCGGGCTTGATCCTCTGTCAGTGTAGCCAGCCCATCCGCACCCGCGACCAGCCACATCATATCATCCGCATATGTTTCGCGCAGCGCCGCGTTCTCCTCAGGCGTGAACGGGTTCCACCGGTCCATGCCAAAGGGCAGCACGGCCCCCGCAATGCCGCGAGCAATCAAAGCCCGGCGCAGGGCGGCAAGGTTTGGTGCCGGATTCAACCAGGCGCGATCCATGTCCTTTGGCGCATCCACATCCGCAGCGCGCGCCAGGAAAACCTCCGAGCGGCCAATGAAATTCTCAAACGGCATCACCCTTATCTCAACGCCGGGAAGCGCGCGGGCAAGATCAGTGATCACCTCGCGCCATCCCCGCAAACTCTGCGCGATCGCGCGCAACTTATCGCGGTCCGGGATGGTATGGCCACAGGCCACACCATGCGACAGCGCCGAACTCCAATACCGCTCCAGACTGCGCGGGCTGAAAACGACTGTTGTGGGATACCCTTCAAATGCGCGCGCAAACCGCGCCATGCGCCCGGCGATACCACCATATAGACGATTGTCATCGATCATGTCACCCAGCGGTCCCGCCATATTGGCATCGCTTACAATCAATGTCTGCGCACCACTTGCCTCAACGGCGCGCAGCCGTAATTTCACACGCCCCTCTGCGCGACGGCGCGCATCGCGCACAAGAGCGTTCAGCGGCTCAGGGAACAAGCCACGAAACAACCCGCCCCGTGTCTGCTGCGGTCCCCAATAGCGCACGCCCGCCTCTTGCAAAGGCGCGACATGCCGGTGCATGTAGTCCTGAAACGTCGATGTGCCGGTAAGGTGCGCACCGATATGAAGAACGACTTTCATAACGCAGTTGACCCATCTCATGGCGGCCGCCCCGATCGGCCCGGTAACGGGGATGAACGTGATCACTACCCTAAATCCCTTGCTGTGGATTTAATGGTAAATTTGCACGTATTTCCCATCGCATATCGCGTTAGCACGCCTATATTACCCCTAACAGGAGACCCGATGAAACCAATATTACCCTTTGTAATCGCGTGCTTTTTTGCCACTGGCAGCACCGCGCAAACAGTCATAGTTCCAGGCCCCGAAACGCTGTTTGTGGAGATGGACGACGTGGATTTGAACCAATTTAAGTGGAAAAAACGCCCCGTGGTGGTGTTTTCTGACAGCGAAAATAACAACGCTTTCATAGAACAGATGGAATTACTGGCCGCGCGCCCGGGCGAATTGATAGAGCGCGACGTGGTTGTGATCATCGATACCAACCCCGAGGCGCGATCAGAATTGCGCCGTAAATTGCGCCCACGTGAATTTATGTTGGTCATTATGGGCAAGGATGGCGGCGTAAAATTGCGCAAACCATTTCCTTGGGATGTGCGCGAGATCAGCCGCAGCATTGACAAGATGCCCGTGCGCCAACGCGAAATTCGCCAGGAAAAGGAACGCGCGGCAGAGCAGCAGTAACGCGCGGACCCCGTACCAACAGATATGATCCGCCGCGGCGTCATTCAAACTCCATGATCACGTCATCCACAGCCAGGCTGTCCCCGGCGGCGGCGTTGATTTTGGAGACAATGCCCTTGCGTTCGGCACGCAGGATGTTCTCCATCTTCATCGCCTCAATGGTGCAGAGCGCCTGACCATCCTGGACCTCATCGCCCACGGCCACATCCAGTTTCACCACCAGACCGGGCATCGGGCAGAGCAACATTCTTGACGTATCGGGGGGCAGTTTTTCGGGCATCTTGCGGGCCAATTCCGCCTGGCGCGGCGTGCGCACATGCACCTTCATATCCGCGCCACGCGTGCGGATCCGGAAACCACCGCTGATCTTGCCAACCTTCAGGATCAGCGGGGCATCAGCAACCGTCATTTTCGCCAGCTTGTCACCGGGCGTCCAATCGCCGCTGACACGCAGCGTTGTGCCATCCTCGAACTGCACGGTTGACCCGCCCTGATCCGCATCGGTCGTCACGTCATAGGATTGCCCCTGCAACGTCACGTTCCAGTCGCTGCCAACCTTGCGCTCGTGGTTATCCATTCGGCCCGACACGCGCGCGCGGCGAATCTCGGCAACCCGGTGCATGGCCGCACAGGCCGCCGCGATCCGGTGCAATTCAGCCTCCGGCAGTTCTACGCCTTCAAACCCATCGGGGTATTCCTCGGCGATGAAGGCGGTGGTCATATCGCCCGAGATGAATTTCGGATGATCCATCACGGCGGACAGGAACGGAAGGTTATGCCCGATCCCCTCAACCTCGAAACTATCGAGCGCGACGCGCATCCGCTCAATCGCTTCGCCCCGCGTGGGGGCCCAGGTGCACAGCTTCGCGATCATCGGATCGTAATACATGCTGATCTCGCCGCCCTCATAGACGCCGGTGTCATTGCGCACCACGTGATCGGGCTCGCGCACCTCCGCAGGCGGGCGATAGCGCGTCAACCGCCCGATAGAGGGTAGGAACCCGCGATAGGGGTCCTCGGCGTAAAGCCGGTTTTCAATCGCCCAACCGTTCAGTTTCACATCCGATTGTTTGAGTGTCAGTTTTTCACCATTTGCCACGCGAATCATCTGTTCGACCAGATCGACGTCGGTGATCAATTCGGTGACGGGATGTTCCACCTGAAGCCGCGTGTTCATCTCGAGGAAGTAGAAGTTCTTGTCGCCATCTACGATGAATTCGACCGTCCCGGCGGATGTATATCCCACCGCCTGCGCCAGTGAGACCGCCTGTTCACCCATCGCCTTGCGCGTGGCCTCGTCCAGAAACGGGCTGGGGGCTTCTTCCACAACCTTTTGGTTGCGCCGCTGGATCGAACATTCACGCTCACCCAGATAGATCCCATTGCCGTGGGCATCACAGAGGACCTGAATTTCGATGTGGCGCGGCTGCGTGACGAATTTCTCGATGAAAATCCGGTCATCGCCAAATGAATTGGCCGCCTCGTTCTTGGAGGATTGAAACCCCTCGCGCGCCTCCGCGTCATTCCAGGCGATCCGCATGCCCTTGCCGCCGCCCCCCGCCGAGGCCTTGAGCATCACGGGGTATCCGATTTCGCCCGAAATCTTGACCGCCTCATCCGCATCTTCAATGATACCCATATAGCCGGGCACGGTGGAGACACCGGCTTCCTGCGCGATCTTCTTGGAGGTGATTTTATCCCCCATCTTTTCGATCGCGCCCTTGGGTGGGCCAACGAAAGCCACGCCCGCCTTTGCCAGCGCATCGGCGAATTTGGCGTTCTCAGAGAGGAACCCATAGCCCGGATGCACGGCCTGCGCCCCGGAGGCTTTGATTGCCGCCATGACATTGTCGATCACGATATAGGACTGATTGGCCGGGGGCGGGCCGATGTTCACCGCCTCATCCGCCATTTGCACGTGCAACGCCTGCCGATCCGCATCCGAATAAATCGCGACGGTTTTAATGCCCATCTTGCGCGCGGTTTTGATGACACGGCAGGCGATTTCGCCCCGATTGGCGATCAGGATCTTGTTAAACATGTGGTGTCCTTTTGAATGTCTTGGTGTCTTTTGGCATCGCGCGCGCGACGTGATCCGGCGCGTGCACGCGGCAAACGTAAAAAGGCGGGCAGCCGGTGCGCTTTCACGCCAGACTGCCCGCCAGGGGAAGGGGTACGAATAGTGTACACAGCAATGGCACGGGGATATTCGCGCAGTGCCGCGTCTTCCAGATTACTCGCTGGAGTTGAATTGGCGAGCTTTTTCCTGATATAATTCCCGCTATGGGCGAATGATTGCCCATCGGACCTTTTTACAGGCAAGAACACGCCGATCATTCCTCAAACGCCTCAGGAAAAGATTGACGCGCGATGCGTTCATCAATGACCAGCATCGCGTCGTAATCCGCCGGATCAAACGGGTCCGTGGCCGGGACCACCTCGCGCCCGAACATCCAGGACAAGCGTCCCGCATCCAGATTGCCACGCGCAAAAGGCTCTGCGCCGAAATGCTCCCACAGGGCCTTGAAGAACGCGGCATCCGCGCGCCGATCGGCGGGTTTGCGATCACTGCGGCGCGCGCGTTCGGTAAGGGGCGTGACGCCACGCGGATTGAACCGGCGCAAGGTGAATTGAAAATCCGTACCGGGCAGCCGCCCCGGAAAGCCGCGGTGTTTCAGCATGATCCGACCCCATTCATTGCAAATGACCCCGCGCAGGCGCGCATCAGACGCATCGGCTTGGAGCGGGGGGCAAAGCCATGCCGCATCACAACCCCTCCCAGACGCAGGCACCCGAACTCACCCGGAACAGATCGACAAACTGCGTGACGTCGGGATCGGAGACGCCGAATCCCATGGGTTGATCCAGGATCATTACGGCGACGATTTCAGGGGCAAGGTCAAATTCCATCATATAGGGCAATGCGACCTTGGCGCAGAGATACTCAAGATCCGGCTCCGCCTGTACGAAACTGATGCTCCCGGTATCACGTGCAATCTCGGGTGCGAGAAAGCGAAACCGCAGCCAGGTTTCGGCATTCACCTCGTCGATCAGCACATCGAACAGTTCCACCGGCTGTCCCGACGGGACATCCAGCACCGGGACTGCAAGCCCCAGGGCAAACACGCTGGCCAGCAACACACTCAAGGTGCTGCCTCATCGCGTGTCTCAAACGCCGCAGGCGAAATGATCTCGAGCAACTCCAGATCATCCGAATGGCGCACTTCGCGGTGCTTGATACCGGGCGGTTGCAACACACAGGACCCCGCGCGCAGCATGTGCTTACCGGTGCCCTCATATTCGAACACAACCCAGCCTTGGGTGATGTAAACCATCTGGAACTCCAGATCATGGCTGTGCCAGGTTGCTGGGCTTTCCATCCCAGGCACCGCACGAATGACATGCGCGCCATAGGCCCCTTTGGTCGCGGCGCTGATCCCGAGATCGCGATATTCAAAGAACGGCCGCAGCCCCGCGCCCGCGAACTTGCCATCATCTGCATGGGCGATGGTGAAGGCCTGATTTTTCCAAATGCGGGTCATGCGAAGACGCCCCACACAATACTCAACAATAGCACCAGAAGTGAGACATAACCGACGATTGTGAACGTCCAAAAAGGCAAGACAAGTGGTTCAGATATCGCGACCATACCCTGCTCTGTAAAAGGCAACTCATCCTGTTTAGTTAGTCGTTTAAGGAAGGCCAAGTAGTGCTGTCCTTTTACGGTTGTATTGCCATTCTTGCGATAAATTTCCATTGCCAATGTGCATTGAATGAATACGGACATATACCAAGCAATTAAAACTCCACAGAAAAGAGCGATAGCAGCAATCGATGTCCATAACGAAAGCCAGACACTCTCAACCTGAGCTAAAAATCTGAGTTGCGCCAAAAGTATGCCCAAAGGTAAGGCGCACACTCCGATCGAGGACTTGGACTGCGAGGATACTTCCTTCAAAGCCTCAACGTAGTTTGATTCATCTTTAGTCATACTCACAACGGAATATTGTCGTGTTTCTTCCACGGCATTTGCGACTGCTTGTTACGCAAGGACGCAAAGGCGCGCGCGATGCGTTTGCGCGTGGTACGTGGCATGATCACCTCATCCACGAACCCGCGCTCGGAGGCCACGAAGGGGTTTGCAAAACGCGTCTCGTAATCGGCCGTATGCTTGGCGATTTTTTCCGCATCACCCAGATCGGCACGATGGATGATCTCAGTCGCGCCCTTGGCCCCCATGACGGCGACCTCGGCCGTCGGCCAGGCATAATTGAAATCGGCGCGCAGGTGTTTGGAGGCCATCACCACATAGGCACCGCCGTAGGCTTTGCGCGTTATCACCGTCACCATTGGCACCGTCGCCTCGCCATAAGCAAAGAGCAGTTTCGCCCCGTGTTTGATCACGCCGCCATATTCCTGGCTGGTGCCCGGCAGGAAACCCGGCACATCCACCAGCGTCAGGATCGGGATCTCAAAGGCATCGCAGAACCGCACAAACCGCGCCGCCTTGCGCGAGCTGTCAATGTCCAGACACCCGGCCAACACCATCGGCTGATTGGCCACCACGCCCACCGTCCGCCCCTCCAGACGGATGAAACCGGTGATGATATTCTTGGCGAACTCCGCCTGAATTTCGTAAAAATCACCCTCATCGCCCAGCTTGAGGATCAATTCCTTCATGTCATAGGGCGTGTTGGGGTTTTCCGGCACCAAGGTGTCCAGCGAGGCCTCAACGCGGTTCGGATCATCAAAGAACGGGCGCACGGGCGGTTTTTCGCGGTTGTTGGAGGGCAGGAAATCCACCAGACGGCGCACCTCTGCCAGTGCCTCCACGTCATTCTCAAAGGCTGCATCGGCCACGGAGCTTTTGCGCGTATGGGTCGAGGCCCCGCCCAGTTCTTCCGCGCTGACCTGTTCGTTGGTCACGGTCTTGACCACATCGGGACCGGTGACGAACATGTAGGAACTGTCTTTCACCATGAAGATGAAATCGGTCATGGCTGGCGAATAGACCGCGCCGCCCGCACAGGGGCCCATGATCACGCTGATCTGTGGCACCACGCCGGAGGCCGTGATGTTGCGTTGGAAGACATCGCCGTAGCCTGCCAGCGAATCCACGCCTTCCTGAATGCGCGCGCCACCGGAATCGTTGATGCCGATAACCGGCGCACCGTTTTGTACGGCCATATCCATGATCTTGCAAATCTTGCGCGCGTGGGTTGCGGAGACCGACCCGCCCAATACAGTAAAATCCTGGCTGAACACATAGACCAGACGCCCGTTGATGGTGCCCCAGCCCGCAACGACCCCGTCACCCGCAGGCTTTTGCTGCTCCATGCCGAAATCGGTACAGCGATGCGTGACGAACATGTCGAATTCCTCAAAGCTGCCCTCATCGAGCAGCAATTCAACCCGCTCGCGCGCCGTGAGTTTACCGCGCCCGTGCTGCGCGTCGATCCGCTTTTGACCGCCTCCCATGCGGGCGGTTTCCCGGCGCTCTTCCAGCTGTTGCAGAATATCTTTCATGACGACCCCGTTACGTTGATTGCGCGCACCCTATCGCCAAGTGTCGCTGGATCGAAGGGGATTTTAGCAAATTTGCAAATCTTATTCACAATATCAATTGAATAATGCAAATCAGCAAACTTCATTTTGTGCATAGCAGCTATGCATGGACAACAAAAAAGCTCCGGCCTAGGTTTGGTCGATGAAAAAGCCCCCCATCATTCGCTTTCTGGACAGGAAAACACCACCCCATATCGTGACCTTGATCCTATTGGCCGGGATGTCGGCGATGGTGATGAATATGTTCCTGCCCAGCCTGCCGAACATGACCGCGTATTTCCAGACTGATTACAGCACAATGCAACTTTCCGTTGGCCTCTACCTGGGTGTCAGCGCAGGCCTGCAAATCCTGATCGGACCGATTTCGGATAAATACGGGCGCCGCCCGGTGATCCTATGGGGGTTGATCATCTTCATGGCGGCGACGATCGGGTGCATTTTTGCGCCCACGGCGGAAATCTTTCTCGCCTTCCGCATCAGCCAGGCGGTCATCGCCAGCGCCATGGTGCTGAGCCGCGCCGCGGTGCGCGATATGTTTGATCAGGATCAGGCCGCCTCGATGATCGGCTATGTCACCATGGGTATGGCCATCGTCCCGATGGTCAGCCCGATGTTCGGCGGTGTGCTGGATGAGTTTTATGGCTGGCACGCGAATTTCTGGGCGCTGTTCATCCTCGGCGGCCTGACGCTCTGGCTGGCCTGGGCGGATCTTGGCGAAACCGCAACGAAAAGCGGCAAGTCACTGCTTCAGCAATTTGGTGAGTACCCGGAACTCCTCACATCCCCCCGGTTTTGGGGGTACTCGCTCGCCGCGGGCTTCTGTTCGGGGGCGTTTTTCGCCTATCTGGGCGGCGGGCCGTTTGTTGGTTCCGTGGTCTTTGGCCTGTCGCCCTTCTGGGTCGGCATCTACTTTGGCGCACCCGCTTTAGGGTATTTCTTTGGTAATATGTTCACCGGCATGCTCGCGCAACGCGTAGGTCTCAACAAGCTGGTCCTGATTGGCAGCCTGATCAATGCGGGGGGCGTATTGCTGTCGCTGATGATCTTTGTCGCAGGCCACGGCAGCGCGTTGAGTTTCTTCGGTTTGATGACCTTTGTGGGTCTGGGCAATGGCCTGGTGATCCCCAATGCCACCGCCGGCATGTTGTCCGTACGCCCTCATCTTGCGGGGTCGGCCTCTGGTCTGGGCGGGGCCATCATGATCGGTGGCGGTGCAGCCCTCAGCATTCTGGCCGGTGCCACGCTGAGCGCAGAAACGGGGGCGTTTCCTCTGCTCTATATTATGCTGGCAACTTCTTCGGCCGCAGTGGTGTCAATCCTGATGGTGTATCGGCGCGAACGTCGCATCACCATGCAAGCCCCCTTGCGCTAAGCTAAATCGCTGGCCTGCCCTTTCCTTTCAAGGAAAACGTTATATTTCTGGCGACCGGCCAGAATAAGCGGCCATCACGGTCATTTGCGTTCCTTATCAAGATAGGACTGCGCTTGCGCGCGGCTTTCAAAAATATGGGTGCGCGCGACGGGGAGCACTTCGCCGATTTTCAACCGCATAAAGGCGGATCCCGAATAACGCGAGACATTGCGGTAAAAATCTTTAGTCAAAACCCGCCACCATCTCGGCCCCGTTACTTCCAAGCGCCGCGTCAATGCGCAAAACGTCATAGTTCACAATCACATCGACGGGCTTTCCATAGGCCGCGCAGGTCGCGGCCACAGCGCCCTTGACGCGGTCGATCTCTGCTTGCGTGCGGATGCGCATCTTCTCGAAATTAAGGAATAATTGCCCCGATTTACTTTCGATCGCAACGCGTTCGAGCAGATCCAGATGCAACAGGTTCCGGCGCAGATCTATCTCGATGTTACGAAAAATACGCGCATCCATCGGGCGCAGCTCCTCCACGATGGGGTGGTGGTCCATAAGGGCGAGAATATCGCGTTCCAGATCGATTCCAGGCGCAATTTCGATCAGTTTCAGCCCCTTTTGGGTCAATTCGAACACACAGCGCTCGGTTACATACAGAACCGGTTGCCCCAAGCGGGCAGCACGCACGCCAGAAAAGGACACCTGCTCGACATGTTCAAGGAGCTTTCGCGTCTGCCCCTCCTGGCGGATTTCCACGCCGTCTTCGCTGATCTGCACATCCAACCCCCGCGCCGTGAAGGTGCCCGCAAACACCACCGCGCGCGGTCTGGCTGATGTTGATGAACCCACCCGCCCCGGCAAGCCGAGGCCCGAACTGCGGCACATTGACGTTGCCCGCCGCATCCGCCTGCGCCAGGCCAAGGCAGGCCATATCAAGACCGCCCCCATCGTAGAAATCGAACTGGTTGTTCTGCGGGATGACTGCATCGGTGTTGACCGCTGCGCCAAAATCGAGCCCCGAGGCCGGTTGCTCCCCGATCACGCCGGGTCCGGCCGTCAGCGTCAAATGCTCCAGCAGACCTTCCTCGGCTGCAACCGATGCGACCTCTTCGGGCATGCCGATGCCAAGATTGGCCACACCATTGACCGCCAACTCAAAGGCGCACCGCCGTGCGATCACCTTGCGCACATCCAACTGTAGCGTGGGGGTTTCACCGACCGGCGGTCGCATGCGGTTGGTGAAAGCCTGACTGAAAGCGGTGCTGTAGGTTTGCAGGTGGTTCTCTGGCTTGGCCACAACCACGGCGTCCACAAGAATGCCCGGAATATGCACATCGCGCGGGCCATACGTTCGACCTGCACGATGACCACGCCACCGGCATTATGCACCGCCATGGCCTGCGCCAGATTGTCGATGGTCGGAGCTTCGCGCTCCATCGTGACATTGCCTGCCTCATCGGCCGTGGTGCCGCGCAACAAGGCCACTGTCAATTTCTGGGACGGGTAAAACAGGACCTCTTCACCGTTGATCTCCATCAACTCAACTTGGGGCTCGGTTGAAATATCGTTTATCGCACCACCGCCCTGACGCGGATCGACAAACGTCTCCAAACCTACTTTGGACAACATCCCCGGCTTGCCCGCAGCGATGTCGCGGTAAAGCTGGCAGATTACGCCTTGCGGCAGGTTCCAGCCTTCGATCTTGCCCTCGGTCGCTAACGTCGCAACCCTCGGGATCAGCCCCAAGTGGCCGCCCACAACCCGTTTCAACAACCCATCATGGCCCAACCGGTTCAGGCCACGCTCTTTGCCATCGCCCTGCCCTGCGGCAAAGACCAAAGACAGGCCACGCGGATGTCCTGTTTCGATAAACCGCGCCTCAACCGCCGCCAAAAGCTCATCCGGCACGCCAATGCCGACAAAGCCCGACGTTGTGAGCGTATCGCCATCCTTGATCAGGGCGGCGGCCTCGGCAGCGGAAACGCGCTTGCCCACCTTTATGGCACCATCTAGCCGCCATCAACCGGTGCCGTGGTCCCAGAGGGGTTTTCCGCCGCATCAGCACAAAAGAACAACGCCCATTGTTTACCGGTCGGGCATGTCTGCTTCCCTTGCGCCGCGGCGCCCACATCGCGTTTGACCGCCTCTTGGGTCATTCCGCACAAACGGGCGGTGTCGGGATTTTGCGTCGCACCCAAGGGCCCCGGACAGTGGGCGGTGCGACGGACATCGGTCCCCTCAGGCGCGCGCGTCCCTTAGCCTGTCCCAAGCCGGTGATGACAGCGGTTTTGCCTGTCGGATCCGTCATTTTTACGCCCTCAGTGCTGTCGTATCTTATAACTTCGAACAGCTTGCGCGCCCGCCGCTAACCTGCGCCATTTGGACGGGCGGTTGGGCCTTCTTTGTCCACCTGCGGACGCCGTGTGGCCCCCGGATGCATGTCCAGCACATCATGCAGCCGTTCCAACAAAGCGTCCAGTTGATCGCGTTCTGTGTCTGAAAATGCGCCCAGCAGCGCAGCTTCAAAGGATAACGCCTCAGGAACGATCCCGTTGAAAACGTCAAGCCCTGCCTCGGTCAGTTCGATTTCGACCAGGCGATGGTCCTTGTCACAGGTCGTTTTTGCCAGAAAACCTGCCTTTTCGAGCTTGGTGACAGCACGGCTCACACTCGGTTTTTCCAAATACACGCTGTCATGGATTTCACGCACGGACATCTTTTCGCGGCGTGCAACATGCACCAACACCCGCCATTCAGGCGTCGAAAGGCCATATTTTTCACCGTAAACGTTCGAGAGCATCTTGGTGACGCGAGACGAGAGCACCGACAGCTTGTATGGCAAGAAGTCGGACAGGGTGAAACCGCCTGAAGCCATGTAACCCGATCTCCTGTATTTCGTTGCATATGAAATGACCTTGACACAGTTTTTCACAAAGGAGTATTCGTTGCAAGTGAAACGATTTGTCTCGCCTCTGGCAAAGCGCTGCCAATACCTGATACCGGCGGCCAGGACCCAAGTTTCTCAATGCAAGGAGACGCAGGATGAAAGACGCAGATATCAGCCCCCTGGTTCAAGCTGACGGCACCACAACCACGCCCGGATATATGCCTGGGTTTGGCAATGATTTCGAAACCGAGGCCCTGCCCGGTGCTCTGCCCCAAGGCATGAACAGCCCGCAGAGATGCAACTATGGTCTTTACGGCGAACAGCTTTCGGGCACCGCCTTCACCGATGTGCGCCCTGAACGGACGTGGTGTTACCGCATCCGCCCATCGGTCAAACACAGTCACCGCTATGAGAAAATCGAACTGCCATATTTCCGGTCGGCGCCGGACATCCACCCGGATGTGACCTCTCTGGGCCAATACCGCTGGGATCCGATCCCGCAGCCGGGTGAACCGCTCACGTGGTTGACGGGCATGCGCACCATGACGACGGCGGGGGATGTGACCACCCAGGTGGGTATGGCGAGCCACGTCTATCTGGTGACCGAATCCATGCAGGACGCGTATTTCTACTCTGCCGATAGCGAAATGCTGGTGGTGCCTCAGGAAGGCCGCCTGCGCTTCGCCACGGAGTTGGGCATCATTGATCTGGAGCCCAAGGAAATCGCCATCATCCCGCGGGGCCTTGTGTACCGGGTCGAATTGCTTGATGGGCCCGCACGTGGCTTTGTATGTGAGAATTACGGCCAGAAATTCGACCTGCCGGGGCGTGGCCCGATTGGCGCGAACTGCATGGCCAACCCGCGCGACTTCAAGGCACCCGTGGCCGCGTTTGAGGACCGCGAAGTGCCCTCCACCGTCACCGTGAAATGGTGCGGCCAGTTTCATACCACCAAGATCGCCCAGAGCCCGCTGGACGTGGTCGCCTGGCACGGCAACTATGCGCCCTATAAATACGATTTGCGCAATTACTGCCCGGTCGGTGCGATCCTGTTTGATCACCCGGACCCGTCGATCTTTACCGTGCTGACGGCCCCCTCCGGCCAGCCCGGCACCGCGAATATCGATTTCGTGCTGTTCCGCGAGCGCTGGATGGTGATGGAGGATACCTTCCGCCCGCCCTGGTATCACAAGAACATCATGTCCGAGATGATGGGCAATATTTACGGCGAATATGACGCCAAACCACAGGGCTTTATCCCCGGCGGCGTGAGCCTGCACAACATGATGCTGCCCCATGGGCCGGATCGTGAGGCGTTCGAGAAGGCCTCCAACGCCAATCTTGGCCCTGACAAGCTGGACAACACCATGTCCTTCATGTTTGAGACGCGATTCCCGCAGCAATTGACGCAATTCGCGGGCAAGGAGGCGCCGCTTCAGGAAGGTTACATCGACTGCTGGGCGGACATCGAGAAGAAATTCGACGGCACACCGGGCAAGAAGTAACCGGGATGCTGACGCTCTATTCCTACTGGCGATCCACCATATCCTACCGGGTGCGCGTGGCGTTGAACCTCAAGGGGCTGTCTTACGAGACGGTCCCGGTGGACCTTGTCGCGGGTGCAAAACGCACACCGGACTATACCGCCAAAAACCCTAGGGCGTGCCAACGCTGGTGCTGGAGGACGGCACTGTGCTGACGCAATCGCTGGCGACCCTCGACTATCTGGATCATATCGCCCCTGATCCGGCCCTGCTGCCGGAGGACCCGGCCCTGCGGGCCAAGGTGCGGGCCGCAGCGCAGGTCATCGCGCTCGACATCTATCCGTTGAATAACTTTAAGGGCGTGAGCCGCCTGAAGTCCGAATACGGCTTGACCGCCAATCAAGGTATTGAATGGATGCGCCATTGATGACTGATGGCTTCCACGCTTATCAGGCGCTACTGGCTGATGGCCCCGCCTACAGTTTCTCGGACACACCGTTGTTTTGCGACATCTGCCTCGTCGCCCAGCTTTATAATGCACATCGCCGGGGCGTTGACATGACGCCCTTCGCCCGCCTGCTTCAGATCGAAGAACAGGCCCTGAACCTGCCGGCCTTTGACACCGCGCGCCCTGAAAACCAGCCAGACGCCACTTGAAGGATACATCATGACACAGCTCCTCCGCTCCTGGGTCGAAAGCGCAAATTCGCCCGATACCGACTTCCCACTCAACAACCTGCCTTATGGTGCCTTCCGCATCGGCGGCGGCGACCTGCATGCGGGTGTCGCGATTGGAGACCGCATCCTTGAGGTGACCGCACTTGAACAGGCCGGTCTGCTTGACTTGCCCGAAAACGGCGTCTTTGCCCGTGGCACATGGAACGACTTCATGGCCCTTGGCGAGGGCGTCTGGGCCAGCTTCCGTAACCATCTGACAAAGGCGCTGTCTGAGGGTGCATCGCAGCAATCCGATCTTGAAACGCATCTGGTTGCGATGGCCGATGCCACGCTTGAGATGCCCTTCACCGTGACGGAATTCACCGACTTTTACGCAGGCCGCCATCACGCGTTCAATGTCGGTTCGCTGTTCCGCGATCCGGCCAACGCCCTGCCGCCCAACTGGCTGCATATCCCGATCGGCTACAACGGCCGTGCGTCATCCGTTGTGGTCAGCGGCACCGACATCACCCGCCCCATCGGCCAGATGAAATCGCCGGACATGGACATGCCGGTTTTTGAGGCGTCCAAGCGTTTTGATCTGGAACTTGAGATGGGGGCCATTGTCGGCACCCCGTCCAAAGGCCGCGTGGGCGTACAAGAAGCCGACGACATGATCTTTGGCTATGTCTTGCTGAACGACTGGTCTGCGCGCGACATTCAGGCCTGGGAATACCAACCGCTGGGGCCGTTCCAATCCAAAGCGACCGCGACCACTATCAGCCCGTGGATCGTGACCAAAGCTGCCCTTGAGCCGTTCCGTGCCTCGACCCCGCCGCGCGAAAAGGAGCTGCTGCCTTATCTGACTGAGCCCGGTCCGATGCTATACGACATTGATCTGGAGGTTGGTCTTGCGCCCGAAGGCAAGAGTGAGACCAACCTGTCGCGCACAAATTACAATGTCATGTATTATTCCGCGGCCCAGCAATTGGCCCATCATACGACAAGCGGCTGCCCGATGCGTGTGGGCGACCTTCTGGGGTCCGGTACGATTTCCGGGCCCGAAAAGGGCAACCGTGGCAGCTTGCTGGAACTCAGCTGGGCTGGCAAGGAACCCTTGATACTGGACACCGGCGAAACCCGGAGTTTCCTGGAGGATGGCGACACCCTCACCCTGCGCGGCAGGGCCATCGGTGACGGATATAAAATCGGGTTTGGTGAGTGTGCGGGTACGTTGCGACCTGCTCGCGCTCTGGATTGAACCACCGCCAGGAGGGATATTCCAACTTGATTGCAGCATGCCAATCTGGTCCGTTTTCAACCCCATGGCCTCAAACCAAATCAATGGACCTCTGATCTTGGTATCACCGTTTTTTTTGAGGTATTAAACCATCTGTTAACCGTCATCATTGCAACTTGCCTCAAAAGGTTTGCAAAGTCGCTGCAAACGAATCTGCATATTTGCAAATTGCCATGAAGGGGTGCCTGCGGGATGGCCACACAGAAACTCTATGCAGGTGCAAAACTGCGCGAGTTGCGTACCAGGCTTGGTCATACGCAAAAGGACTTTGCCGCCAAATTAGGCGTATCGTTACCCTACCTGAACCAGATGGAAAACAACAACCGGCCCGTTTCCACGACCGTGGTGCTGGCCTTGGCGCAGGAGTTTGGTCTGGATGTGACCGAGCTGAGCGCGGGTGACAGCGAACGCCTGGTCAGTGACATGCGCGAGGCGCTCGCCGACCCGCTTTTCGCCGATACCTTGCCACCGATTGCCGATCTTCGATTGGCCGCCTCCAACGCACCCAGTTTTGCGCATGCTTTCCTGGAATTGCACCGCAGCTATCGTCAAATGCAGGAACGGCTTGCCTCGCTGGATGAGGCTTTGGGACGCGAAGATGCCCGCGCCACGCCCAGCCCCTGGGAAGAGGTGCGCGATTTCTTTCACTATTGCGATAATTACATCGACGCCGTGGACCGTGCGGCCGAACATTTTGCCAGTAAGGAAGGCGGCCATCGCAACATCAGGGTCGCTGCGGTTTCTGCGCTCGGTAATGCGGGCGTCACCGTGGAGTTTGCGGACACCGACCAGCTGCGTTGCTATGATCCGGCAACCAAATCGCTGTCCCTGTCGCGCCGCGCGCCACCCGAGACCCAGACCTTTCAATTGCTGTTGCAGGTTGCGTTGGTCAAACAGGACGCGCTGCTGGAAGCCACGCTTGATCTGGCGCGGTTCCACACTCTAGAGGCCCGCGCGATTGCCAAGATCGGTTTGGCCAATTACTTCGCGGGTGCCGCGCTGATGCCCTATGACAGCTTTCAACAGGAAGCCCGCGCCTGTCGGCACGACGTCGAAGCGCTGGCCGGACACTTTGGGGCCTCCATTGAGCAGGTGGCGCATAGGCTCTCCACGCTGCAACGCCCCGGTGCCAAGGGGATCCCGTTCTTCTTTGTCCGGGTCGATCAGGCCGGTACGATTACCAAACGCCATTCCGCCACGCGCCTGCAATTTGCGCGATTTGGCGGGGCCTGCCCGCTCTGGAACGTGCACCGGGCGTTTGAGCTGCCCGGGCGCTTCCTGCGCCAGCTTGCCGAAACCCCCGATGGTGTCCGCTACATCAATCTGGCGCGTGATGTGTCCAAATCGGCGGGTCGGTTCGGCGCGCCGGTCCGGCGCTATGCGATTGCCTTGGGGTGTGAAATTCGCCATGCGCGCGATCTGGTTTATGCCGACGGGATGGATCTCAATCGTGACAGTGCCTTTGAGCCGATCGGCATTTCATGTCGGATCTGTGAACGGGCGCGTTGTCATCAGCGCGCAGTGCCCCCTTTGGAGCGCAAACTGCGGGTTGATCCGAACCTACGCGATGTGCTGCCGTATCAGGTGGATTAACGTTTTGCCTGCCGCCATCCGGCGCGACGTGCCTGCTCGGGGGTGCAAAACCAGCGTTCACCGGTCTCGGGTCTGATCCCGGTGCGTTCATAATCCCGCTGACCGGGCATGTGAAAAATCCGAACGCCTTTGCGTGACACATTGCCCTTGATAGGACAGGCCCGATCCGGCGGGATGCGCCCCACTGCGCGGGTTTGACGAAATTGCGATGGGTTCTGTACATGGCTTGCGTGCAAGCCGACATCGCGCACCGCCGCCGCCTTTTCCGCCAGAACATAGTCGCGCGCATATTTACGATAGGCAAAGGCCAGCCCGGCGCTCACGATTTCATACCCAATGTCTTGGCCACGCACCTGGCACCGCGCCACGATTCGGTTGTAGCGATCCATTGTTACCGTCTCGCAAGTGGCCTGCCTGCCTTCATAAAGCTGGCTCACCTGCTCTGTCACCCAGGTCCCGCAGTTCCAGGTCATCCCTTGCTCGGTCCGACAGGTCTGTCGCGCTTCGGGTGCATCGATGCCATGGATGCGGACGCGCCTATCCCCGACATCGATCGTATCCCCGTCAATCACGCGCACCACGCCGGACGGATTTGGTGTCGCCAGCGACGCATCGGGCAATGTCACAGCACCCAGGATCAAACAAAATAAAAAACCACGCATAGGATGGATATGCCCACGACCTAACCGCGAAACAAGACAAATCCATTAACCTAGGTTAATTGACGGTTAACGCTGGGAGGTTTCCCAATCCGGATGCAGCCAGGGCGCATCATTGGAGCGTGCCAGCGGATCGCGTCCCAACAGGTGATCGGATATTTTTTCACCCACCATGATAGAAGGCGCATTGAGGTTGCCATTCGTGATCCGCGGAAAAATGCTGCTGTCAGCCACGCGCAGCCCGTCGACCCCGATCACGCGGGCTTGCGGGTCCACGACGGCACCCGCATCATCCAGGTGCCCCATCCGGCAGGTGCCGCAGGGGTGATAGGCGCTTTCGGCGTGTTCGCGGATGAAATCATCCAGCGCGTCATCCGATTGCACCGACGCACCCGGTTGTATTTCACTTTTGACAAAAGGCTTGAACGCCTCCTGCGCAAAAATCTCGCGGGTCAGGCGGATGCAGCGCCGGAAATCCGTCCAATCCTGATCGCTCGACATATAGTTGAAAAAGATGCGCGGTGCCTCCGCCGGATCAGCCGATGCAAGCGTGACGGCCCCGCGCGAGGGGGAGCGCATCGGCCCGACATGAGCCTGAAACCCATGACCTTCCGCCGCGACCTGACCATCATATCGCACGGCAATCGGCAGGAAATGATATTGGATGTCCGGGTAGGGCACACCGGCTTGCGAGCGAATGAAGGCGCTGCTTTCAAACTGATTGGACGCGCCCATGCCGGTCTTGGTGAACAACCATTGCGCCCCGATCAAGGCCTTTGAAATCGGGTTCCAGTGTTTGTAAAGCGTGATCGGCTGGCTGGAGGCCATCTGAATATAGAGCTCCAGATGATCCTGAAGGTTCTGCCCGACCCCCGCGCGATCCGCGACAACGTCAATACCATGCTCGGCCAGATGCGCGCCCGGACCGATCCCCGACAACATCAGCAACTTGGGCGAATTGATCGAAGAGGCCGCCAAAACCACCTCGCGGTTCGCTTTGATTACTTCCAAACCGCCACCACGCCGGATTTCGACACCCCTCGCGCGCCCGTCCTCAATGATGACACGCTGCGCCAACCCATTGACCAGCGTGCAGTTCTGATACTTCAAAGCCGGGCGCAGATAAGCATTGGCCGCCGACCAGCGCCGCCCCTGCCAGACCGTCTGCTCCATCGGCCCGAACCCTTCCTGTTTCTGGCCGTTGTAATCTTCGGTCGTCTGATACCCCGCCTGCCGTCCGGCCTTAACAAATGCCTCATAGAGCGGGTTCTGGCGCGGTCCCCGGCTGACATGCAGCGGCCCGTCCGAGCCGCGCCACGCTGGATCCCCGCCATGCCCGTTGTGGTGCCAGCTTTCCATGCGCTTGTAATAGGGCAAAACATCGCCGTAGCCCCAACCCTGCGCCCCCTGCTCTTCCCAATGATCAAAATCCATCGCATGGCCGCGCACATAAACCATGCCGTTGATGCTGGAGGAGCCGCCTATCACCTTACCGCGCGGACAAGCCAACCGGCGGTTGTTCAAATGCGGCTCGGGCTCGGAAGAAAACCCCCAGTCATACCGCTTCATATTCATCGGATAGGAAAGCGCCGCCGGCATCTGGATGAACGGTCCCACATCGCTCCCGCCATGCTCGATGACGATCACCGAGGAGCCGGCCTCCGCCAATCGGTACGCCATCGCACATCCGGCACTGCCTGCGCCCACAATCACAAAATCCGCTTGCATCATATCTCTCACCTATCCGGATGGCACCGCGCGGCACGCGCATAAAACATGGCGTGCGCGTCAGCGCTCCTTTGGATCACATCTGTTAAAAAGGCGCTTCCAGATCGCCCATGCGCACATAGACCGACTTCAACTGGCTGTAATGCGCGATCGCCGCCTTGGAATTCTCACGCCCCACACCGGAGGCTTTGGAGCCCCCAAAGGGGGCCTCGACGGGCGCGTCGTTATAGGTGTTGATATAGCAGGTCCCCGCCTCAAACCCCGCCGCCACGCGATGCGCACGGCTCAGATCCCGCGTGAAAACACCCGCCGCCAGACCAAATTCCGTGTCATTGGCCCGCGCCATCACGTCGGCCTCCTCGGTGAAATCCAGCACCGCCATGACGGGACCGAAAATCTCTTCGCGCGCGATCATCATGTCATCTGTGACGTCGGCAAACACGGTCGGTTGCAGGAAAAACCCTTCATGATCGACCCGCGCGCCGCCATAGACCAACCGCGCGCCTTCCGCCTTGCCTTTCTCGATATAGCCCAGAACGATATCCATCTGCCGCTGCGACACCATCGGGCCGAAACTCGTCTCGGGCTGCATCGGATCACCAATCACCGCTCCCGCCAGACGTTCACTCAAGCGCTTCAAAAACGCCTCCTTGATATCAGCATGCACAAAAACCCTTGTCCCGTTGGAACAAACCTGACCGGACGAGTAGAAATTCCCCAGAATTGCGCCGCTCACCGCGTTTTCGATATCCGCATCCTCGAACACGAGGATCGGGGATTTACCGCCCAATTCCATCGTCACGTGCTTGATGCCCGCCGCCGCCGCCGCGTAAACCTTGCGCCCCGTCGGCACCGATCCGGTGAGCGAGACCTTATCCACGCGTGGGTCGCTGACCAGCGCACCACCCACCTCTCCCATGCCTTGAATGACGTTATAAACGCCCGCTGGCAGCCCGGCCTCATGCAGGATCTCGGCGATCTTCAGAGCGCAAAGTGGCGTGGTTTCGGAGGGTTTAAACACCATCGTATTCCCGCAGGCCAGCGCGGGCGCGCCCTTCCAGCAGGCGATTTGTGTCGGGTAATTCCACGCGCCGATCCCGACACAAACACCCAGTGGCTCGCGGCGCGTATAGACCCAATCCTCGCCCAATTGGATATGCTCACCCGTCAGGGTCGCCGCCATCCCGCCAAAATACTCCAACGCATCCGCCCCGCTCGTGGCATCCGCAACGCTGGTTTCCTGATAGGGCTTGCCGGTGTCATAGGTTTCCAGGATGGACAGCTCATGGTTGCGCTCACGTATGATATCCGCAGCGCGGCGCAGGATCCGGCCGCGTTCGGTGCCACTCATCGCCGCCCATTCAGCCTGTGCGGCGCACGCGCAAGACAAGGCCTGATCAATGATTTCGGGCGTGGCCGCATGGACGGTCGCGATGACCTCGCCCGTGGCGGGATAGATCACCGGAATGGGCGTGCCGGAGGTGTCTTCGACATAGGCACCATTGATGAAATGGCTTGCGGTGGGTTGTGTTGGATAGGTCATAATCGCCTCCGGCGGGCATATTTTGGGAACAATGAAGAAGGCTCACTCAGCGCGCGGGAAGCGTTTGCTGTCTTCGAGCACGTTGAGGTCCATGTGGTTGCGCATGTATTGCTCTGAGGCATCACGCAGGGGCTGATAATCCCAAGGGTAGTAGCCGCCCTGTCGTAGCGCATCGTAAACCACCCAGCGGCGCGCCTGGCTTTTGCGTACATCCGCGTCAAAGGCTTCGAGGTCCCAGCGCGCTTCGGATTTTGCCCTCAGCTGGTTCAGGGTTCCCTGGTGTTCGGCTACATCGGCGAGGTTGTGCAACTCATGCGGGTCGGCCTCCAGATTAAAGAGTTGATCCGGGTCCAACGCGCATCGGTTGTATTTCCATTTGCCGTAGCGCAGCGACACCATCGGCGCGTAGGTGGCCTCCGCTGCATATTCCATCGCGACAGGTTCGGTACGCGCGACACCCTGGCCCATCGCCACCAAGGACGTGCCCGTGGTCCATTCGACGACCTCCTCCATCGACACACCCGCCAGATCGCAAAGCGTCGGGCAAACGTCGATATTGGAGACCGGTGTGGTGTGCAGGCCCGGCGCCATCTGCGGTGCACAGATCATCAGTGGCACGCGCGCAGATCCCTCAAAGAAGGACATCTTGAACCACAAGCCGCGCTCGCCCAGCATGTCCCCGTGATCGGAGACAAAGAGGATAATCGCCTCTTGCCGGGTGTCTTCGAGCGTCTGCATTATTTCGCCAACCTTATCGTCCAGATAGCTGATATTTGCGAAAAAGGCCTGCCGGGAACGGCGGATGTCGGTCTCTGTGATGTCGAAGCTACGCCAGTCATTGGCGTCGAAAATGCGTTTGCTGTGCGGGTCCTGATCGGTGTAGGCGAATGCTGGCACCTCCGGCAGCAGGTGTTCGCAATCCGCGTAGAGGTCCCAGTATTTCTTGCGCGCGACATAGGGGTCATGCGGATGGGTGAAACTGACCGTCAGGCACCAGGGCCGTGCATCACCGCCGCGTGACAGATCGTAAAGTTTGCGCGTCGCGTTGAAGGCGACTTCATCGTCATATTCCATCTGGTTGGAAATCTCGGCCACGCCTGCCCCGGTCACCGAGCCCATATTGTGATACCACCAGTCAATCCGCTCGCCGGGCTTTCGGTAATCCGGCGTCCAGCCGAAATCGGCGGGGTAAATATCGGTGGTCAGGCGTTCTTCGAACCCGTGCAATTGATCCGGGCCCACAAAATGCATCTTGCCCGACAGGCAGGTCTGATAGCCCGCACGGCGCAGATGATGCGCATAGGTCGGAACGGAGGACGGGAATTCGGCGGCATTGTCATAAACGCCGGTGGCCGAAGGCAATTGCCCGGACATGAAAGCCGCACGCCCCGGCGCGCAGAGCGGCGAGGCGGTATAGGCATTTTTGAACCGGGTGGAGCGTGCCGCCAGTTTCTTGAGGTGGGGCGCGTGCAGCCAATCCGCCGGGCCATCCGGGAACAGCGTGCCATTCAATTGGTCCACCATCAGGATCAGGATATTGGGACGGCTCATCTGCGGCTCTCCAGCAGGATGTTCAGGGTATCAAGGGCGGTGGTGCGTGCCGCATCGGGTGTTTGGGAGCGCGACAGGGCGGCGCGCAGATAAAGACCGTCGATCAACGCAGCCAGGGTTTCGGCGATGGCTTCGGGTCGGTCCGCCAGAGGGCGCAGCGCATGGCTGAGATTGGATTTCAGCCGTCGTTGGTACAGCCGTAACAGTCGTAGCATCTCGCGGTTTGTCTGGGCCTGCGCATAAAGCGTCATCCAGGCGCTCACGGTATCGGGTGAAAAGCAGGTTGGTGAAAAACTCGCCTCGATCACGGCAACAGCGCGCGCCTTGGGGTGCGTCGCACCCGTCAGGCCGCGGCGCACTTCGACCCCGAAATCGCGCAGGATCTGGCGCATGGCGGCCAGAAAAATCTGATCCTTGCCGCCGAAATAATGATGCGCCAGTGCCGTGGACATGCCTGCACGTTTGGCGATCTGTCCGACGGTGATATCCATCGACCCCTTGGAGGCCAGTTCCGCGATGGTGGCATCCACCAACTCCGACCGGCGGATCGGTTCCATTCCGATTTTTGGCATACGACTCCCCTTTTGCGATCAAGGGGGTCAGCTAGCGGGTTTTTTATTGATCAGTCAATCAATAAAAATCATACCTTGGTTTCATGTACCAAGGGGGTGGTCTGGCCCCGTTTCAACACAGCCTCGCGCCAGGTGATGAAAACAACCGAGGCCAGGATCACCACGCCGCCCAAGACCACCCAGATATCAACGGCTTCATCAAAGAAGAGATACCCGAGTAAGACTGCCCAGACCAGTTGCGTGAAGGTCACGGGCTGCGTGACAGTCAACGGGGCAGCGGCAAAGGCCAGTGTCATCGTATAATGCCCCGCCACCGCGAAACAGGCCACGCCGAAGAGTAAAACCAGATCCCCAAAACTCGGCGTCACCCAGACCGCGATGGCAAAGGGGGCCAGCACAATTGTGACGAATATCGACAACATCGCCACCACGACGGAGGGTTTGACCTCATCCGCCATGACCTTGGCTGTCAGGTAAGAGCCGCCAAAAACGACCGCCGCGCCCAGCATGGCCACATGGCCGCTGCTGATTTCGCGAAACCCCGGACGCAGGATGATCAACGCGCCGATCAGCGCCACAACCACCGCCAGGATACGGCGAAACGCCAGTTTTTCGCCCAGAAACAGCGCCGCCCCAATGGTCACATAGACCGGTGCGAGGTAATTCATCGCCGTTACGTCCGCGATGGGGATGCGCACCATCGCGTAAAACCACAGCATCACGCCGCAGCCATGCACAACCCCGCGCAGCGTGAAAAACCCCCATTGCCGCCTTGTCAGATGCGCCGCGCGCAACGATCCGAGCACCGGGAGCAGAAACACCAGCCCGAGCAGATAGCGCAGAAAAGCCATCTCAACCGGGGGCAAACGCGGCCCGATATATTTCACCAAGGCGGTTACGGCGACGAAACACAGGCCCGTCATCAGCATCCAGAAGATGCCGGCAATCGGGCGGGAAGGCGTGCGGGTGACCATACGCCATAGACAGCGCGTTTTATGCCGGACCGCAAGGGGTCATACCCATAATAACCCCGCGGCGATGGCCCACATCGTCAGCGCGATCAGCCCGTCGAGGATACGCCAGCTTACGGGCCGCGCAAACAACGGGGCAAGGATACGCGCACCATACCCGAGGGCGAAAAAGAAGCTGATGCTGGCCAGAACCGCACCTGCGCCAAAAATATGCCGGTCCTCATATTGCGCGGAAACAGAGCCGATCAACACGAAGGTATCGAGATAAACATGCGGATTCAGCCAGGTCAGCGCCGAAAGCGTCAGCAGCGTGGGCATGAGGGGCTTGCCGCCCTGCCCCTGCGCGTGCAGGGCATGCCCGCCCACCCAGGCCGCACGCGCATTGCGCCAGCCATACCACAACAGGAAGGCCGCACCACCGTAGCGCATAACCGCTTCGAACCAGGGCAATTTCTGAGCCAAAGCGCCAAAACCCGCCACACCGCCCATGATCAGAACCGCATCAGACAGACCGCAGGTCAGGCAGACCCAAAACACATGTTCACGCCGCAACCCCTGGCGCAGAACAAAGGCGTTTTGCGCACCGATGGCCAGAATGAGCGACAGGCTCAGCAGAAATCCGGGAAGAAAGGCGTCAAACATGCAGAGGTTCCTTAGTCGTGATCTGCGTTGACTAATTGCCGCTCCCGGATTAATCAAATTAAGAAAGCTAAGCTGGGTTTAGCCAGATTAATGTCGATTGACCCCCATCAACTGGCCGCGCTCGCGGCAATCGTACGCCATGGCAGCTTTGACGCTGCTGCGGCACATCTGCACGTGACCCCTTCGGCAATTTCACAGCGCATCAAGGCTTTGGAAGAACAAATGGGCACGGCTTTGATTTATCGTGCGCACCCCTGCCGCCCCACGGCATCCGGGACCAGGCTCGCGCGCCATGCCGATGATGTCGCATTGCTGGAATCGCACGTCCTGAGCGATATCGCCCCCGCTGCGCGAACGTCCGCGCCCCGCGTCCGGGTCGCTGTAAACGCTGACAGCCTCGCGACATGGTTCATCACTGCGCTGGCCGATGCGCCGGGCATGCTGTTTGAACTGGTGATTGACGATCAGGATACCTCCTGGGACTGGCTCTTGCGCGGCGCGGTCAGCGCGGCACTCACCGGACAAGCGACGGCGGTTTCGGGTTGTAATTGCCAGGCGCTGGGGGCCTTGCGCTACGTGGCGACCGCCAGCCCCGATTTCATGGCGCGTTGGTTCAGTTCGGGCGTCACGGCGGAGCATCTGAAGCATGCGCCACTGCTGACATTCAACGCCAAGGACCGGCTGCAACACCGCTGGATGACCCAGATCACGGGTGAAAAGCTCTCCCCCCCCGCGCATCAGCTGCGCTCGACACAGGCTTTCATTGACGCGACCCTTGCGGGGCTGGGATGGGGGCTCAACCCCTTGCCCTTGGTCCAACATCACCTGCAGCGCGGCACACTTGTGCCGGTGATTGACGATGAGCCATTGGATGTGAGCCTTTATTGGCAAACGAGCCGATTGATGTCCGCCGCATTGGACCCTTTGACGCGGGCCGTAAAAACCGCCGCAAGACAGCATCTTGTTAACACGCCTCACGCAACTGTGACCCCGTAGGATACATCACGGAAATCTGATCCGTGATAATTGGCGTATCCCTATTTGTCCCCCATATAATGAAGAGAGTAAAAAGGATGCGATTCAAATGTTAAATAATCTGCACAGTCTGGACCTGACGGCCGATGACATCGAGATGATCGAGTCTGCCCTCCACACGCAGAAAAAAATCCTGGCCGTTCAAAGCGAAGCGGGTGGGAGCGGCGCGCAGAAACGGTTGACGGATTTGCAACATCTGATGAAACGCATCAACCGAAACGCAAAGCGCAAACCCGCGGCACAAATGCAAAGCTGGTCGCATTTTTTCCGCATGTTTTTTTGCACGGAATGCAAACAGACGCGATAGGCAAACCGACGCCAGGGACAACGGATGGGCGCGGCAAGGCGTGACTTTCCATCGCGCGTCACTTGCCGGAAAAGCCGCTGAGGAATTGGAAACCGCGTCTGGTATTGCAAACCGCACCCTTGCGTCTTTGGAACTGTCCTGGAAAATGGATATTGGTCATCCGGTCTTCATGGATACACGCCTCGCAGTACGCGCCGAATGCCCCCCCGGCTACATACGCACAAATTCGTCCCCGAAAATCCAAAGAGTAAGGCTTGCCCATAATCCACCTCCCAAAGAAAGTGAATCGGACAAATGACATCTTGTGAATCCCCGTTCAATTCACATCAAACGCAAAACGCTTTAAACCGCCTGCAACGGGGTCGTTTCCAGAACGGCTAATATGTCTTCCTCAATGATATTCGCCTGCTCTAGGGAAGACGAGAAGAGACGGGAATACAGCCCATCGTCAAACGTCAGAACCGCGCCTCCATCGGAGAACTGACGGGTCTTTTGCTTAACCTCTATCAATTTATTATGGTGGCAAGCCATAAAGACGGCAAAACGGTAGACGTACTCGCGACTAAAAATCTCTTTGTATCTTTTTCGAACGCCCCGTTTGGCTGTGATGAAGGTTTTTAGATATTTCTGCTTTAACATGGTAAGTTCGTCTTGCGCCGCAGTGGCGAGCAAGGATTCGAACTGATCAGGATTGCTTGAAATATCCGGCCTTATATATCAAACGCACCAACAACATATCTTATAAAAAAGGCTACGAATCCATAATGCGAGCATGCAAAACACGATACACGGACTTATCAAAAAGCGTGGCGAGCACAAGGTCGCGCAGAAGGCCGCTGATGCCCTCAAGACCGATCTGGACGCCATAGACCGCGCGCTGGTGCTGTGTAATTATCAGGACGACCCCAAAGCCATAGCCCCATGCGGGAAGTACAAGCAGCTATTCGGGCGCAATGAGTTGAAGCTGACAATCATCGACATACTGCGGCAGTCGCCTGCGGATGATGAAGCAATAGCGCCGGGTATCATGGACGCTAGACGCCACTGCCTTTCAGATCATGACTTCTGCGTTTGTACATCGCTTTTCCTGAGCTTCGCTTGGCGGCCTCGCCCATTGTCTGAGCTTAGTTTCTAAATCAGTCACCGATAATTCTTTAAAATCTATTACTTGGATGTCAGCATTCAAGCGCGGGTTTTCAAGGCGTCGTCCAGCCAGATGTTTTCAGCAGGAAATTTCAGAATTGTTGCGGGAATTGGTGCGCAATCCCGCAACAATCGAACCTCGTTAAATTTTACCGTTTAAATTCAAATTATTACGATGAAATATGGTGCACCGGAGGGGAACAACCTAGAATCCTCCGAGTGCGCTTTGGTTCTTGAAGAATTAGAGAACTGGAGTGAGGTTCTCAAGTCTGGGCCGGAAGTTATCCACACGTTAGCTGCCTTTGCCGATGCAGCGTCAGCTGATGCGGATGGGCATAAATTAGCGCCTCTTGCGACTGATCTGCCGGAGCTTGAACCATGAGCGCTGGTGTCGACAGAGAGGCTGGACAGGCAACGGTGGGCTTTAATGAAGTTGCTGCTGTCGCTGCAACGACAGGCAATCGTCGTGATCGCTCGCCCCTTACCTTGCGGCTCACGCCAGAAGAGCGTCAACGGCTAGAAGAATTGGCAGCGGGCATGACGTTGAGCGCCTATGTGCGCGCTTGTATGTTTGGGGCCGAGGCGGCGAAGCGCAAGCGGCGGCCAAAGGACGTGGTTGAGGATAAGAAGGCCGCAGCGGAGGCACTGGCCCTGCTGGGGCAATCGCGGATTGCGAGCAATCTCAACCAGCTTGCCTATGCCCTCGCCCGGGGCAATCGGCGGGGGCTTGTCGCGGTTGATGCCGATGGCAAGGTCTGGTCGCTATCACGGTGGTGTGGCGTCAAGCCAAGGGCGCTGGCGCAGAAGATCACAGACATTGAGCAATTGCCTGCGGTGGATGCGGCGCGGGCGTTGGCACAGGCATTGCCCGCGCAGGCTCCCCGACCTCAAACCGATTCAAAGATCAAAGTGCTTGCCGCGTTGGTCGCGCAGCAACGTGGCGAACGGGCCGACCTTGTTTCGCAGCAAAAGCTGGATGAAGCCACGCGGGTGGCGCAGCAGCCCAAGGGGTTGCAGATCGCTTTCATGAAAATGACGGGGCGCTTTGACGCCCATGTCGACCGCTGTGCGCGGCAAGCGGCTGCGACGCAGGCAGCGGCGCAACTGGCACAACAGGATTTGATTGATCGCCACCTTACCGAGCGCCGGGCACTCATGCCCGCACCTGCTCATAAGCCCACGCAGCAACGTCTGGAGATCAAGGCCGAGCCAACAGGGCTGACAAGAGAGCGTTTGATTGCACACCCAACACTGATTTTAGACGAGCTGTCCAAAACACGTGCGGCTTTTACGCGGACGGACACGTTGCGCGCGCTGTCGCAGTGGATCGACGATCCGCAGACCTTGAGCAAACTTGCCGACGGGGCACTAAAGTCATCCGAGGCCGTTCGCCTGTCGAGCGACAAACACCCTGTCTATACGACGATTGACTATCAAAAAGCCGAGACACAATTGCATCAATCTGCGGCTGCACTCCGTGCAGACAAGACGTCTCCGGTGATGTCATCGCACATTACCACTGCTTTAGCAGCCAAGACCCGAGAAATGCGCCGTGCTTTTGGCTGGGCGCTTAGCGCAGAGCAAGAGGCCGCTGTTCGTCATGTGACCGGGCCAGAACGGCTCGCCAATGTGGAAGGCCTCGCAGGTGCGGGCAAAAGCACCATGCTGGAAACCGCAACCGATGCCTGGCGCAAAAAAGGCGTCACCGTTCACGGCGCGGCCCTCGCTGGCAAAGCAGCGGATGGATTGCAGGAGGCCTCTGGCATCCAAAGCCGCACACTCGCGTCTTTGGAATTGTCATGGGAGAACGGACAACCGCACAAAGGAGACCATTCCATGTCTGATGACACCAAAGCCACTCACCGTCCCGAAGAGACCCTGCGCGAAGGGACCCTCAAAGCAGCCATCTGGCGCAACGAGGGCGAAAAAGGTGCCTACCATTCCGTGACCGTGGCCCGCACCTACAAGGACGGCGACGGCAATCTGCAGGACACTCAAAACTTCCGCCCCAAGGACATGCTGGGCCTGTCTGAGCTCGCCCGGCAGGCGCATCACACAGTGCATGAGCGGGATCGCGAGATGTTCAAAGAGCAACGCCGCGAGGGACAGGGAAAGGCCCAATCCCGTAACCGGGGACAAAGTCGGTAGCTAGGGGCGGCAGACCGCCTCGCGCCCAAAGTCATGGCCCTTATCAAAGAAGGCCGTTCTTACCGATGGATCGCACGTGATCTGGGCATCTCAAAAAATACCGTTTTCGATATCGCAAAAAGAAACCAAAATTCCTTAGCGCAGGATTCCGCCCCTATCCGTAACTGACCCCTATGTTGGGGTACCTGGATCGGCGCTGGAACGGCCCGTTGATCCTTTGAGAGGCATCAGATGATCGCTAGATTGCCGGTGATCAGCGCCACAGAGTAAACTAAAGCATTGGCGGCGGCATGGGCAAGAATGGCATCTACCACCGAGCCGCGTCTGGACATGACCCACGAGAAGATGAGGCCAGCTGCAAATGCCTCGGCCCAACGGTCATGGAGCGCTGCAAAGAGGGCAGCAGTGATCACCGCCGCCAGAACACGCCACCCCGCGCCGGTACCAAGACGCAGGCGATTTTCAAGGTAGCCTCTGAAAAACAGCTCTTCGATCACCGGCACAAGAACGATCGTCCCGATGCCACGAAGGACGAACCACCCCAGCAACAGGCCGCCCGTCAGGCTCCCATAGGGTGCCGCATCGGATGGGGGAACTGGAATGACGACCCACATGATCCCGATGGCCAGACCTGCGGCAAAGGCTACGCCATCCACATGCCAGCTCAGACGCCGATAGACCTGCAGGAACAAGATCAGGGCAGCTGCCATCGCCAACACTCGCAATGGATAGACCACACCGGGACTGTTGGAAAAAACCTGTGCAAGAAGCGCGCTGAACATGAAGACAACAAAAGGCAGGATATGGGCAACGATTGGGTCGTCCAGAAAGGCCGGTTGCGCTTGGGGGGCATTTCCATACGTTTGGGACTGTGATCCTGCTTTTTGGAATGCGGGGAATGTCTGAGCCAATGCGATAATGCCCAGAGCGACAAGCGTGAACATCAGCCAGCCAGCGTGAGAGTGGAAACCGCCCACGGCGAGTTCCGGGTTTCCTTCCAGTCCGATAATCAACAGGATCGCGATCCGCAGCACATTAAAGGCAGCGGAGGCGGCAAGCCCGGCTGGGAACAGTATCAGGGCCCATGGAAACCGCAGATCCGCCCGGAAAAGCAACAGATACAGAGACACAAAGACGGTGACGAGCACAAAGCCCTCGATGCCCGAGCATTGCGGGGCGACATTGATGTAGAAATCACCCGATCCGATGACCTTGGTTCCGGGAGGCGTATCAACTTGATACCCTAAGGCGCGGACAACGAAAGCAACCGCGTCAAAGGTGATCTGTGAGATCGCGTCAAGATTATGCCACAACGGGCGGATCTGGATGGCAAGCGTTGGAGCGGCGGCGGCGGCGACCAGCATCGGGATCAGCGTTAGACCATATTCTTTCAGAAACCGATGCCAGCGCAGGTGCGTCGCGAGGTAGAGTGCCAGGCCTGTCAGCAGCAGCCCCATGCCGAGACTCCAGAAAACGAAGGCGGGAACGATAACCTCGGTGCCGGCCCCGTCTTGCAGAAAACTGACCGGGATCAGCGCGACCAAGACGCCCAGAAGGTTGATACCCAGCGGCCAGATTCGATCTCCAGCATGGCTGAAAAGGATACCAAGTGACGCAGGACGGAGCATGCTGAACAGGAACAGACCGGCCAGCATGCAATAAAGCGCGACCAATGTCCCACTGGCATTTGCGCAGGCGCGCGGTGGCCAGTTCTCCAGGCAATTGAATGAGATACTGTGTTTGAAGATAAGTCCGATCGCCATCAACTCGATTACCAATAATAAACCGGCGACGATCAGTGGACCGCGGCGGGCACGCATAGATGATGGCGGAGAGTCAGCTGCAATCATGGTACAATCAAGCTCGTTAATACAAAGACCTACAAAGGAAGCAGGCCCGCCCATTCAAATGGGCGGGCCTGCTAATTTCAGTCGTCCAGTTTAAGCCGCGCGACGGCGACGTTCCCAAGCGATCAGCACAACGGCAGCTACAGCGGCCAGAGCTGCGGTGCCTTCCAGTGCGCTGATTTCAGGGACAGGTGTCGCCTGCCCACCGAAGTCACCGGGATTTCCGTTTGCCATAGCCATACCAGCCATCGCAATTAGCGCTGATGCTGAGAAAAGTACCGTTTTCATAATGGTTCTCCTTGTCGAACACGTATCATCGTTAAACTGTCTGGACTTAATAGCTTGGTTCAGACAGCCAGCGGAAAACCCGCCTGCCGCATGATGCCCAATTCTTAGGCACCAGCAATTTCGTTAGCCTTTAGCACAAGCAATCAAAAGTCTCAAAATCAATTCCGATGATGAAAGGCTGTGAATTTTCAGGGGTCTCAGGATTGGGTTCGATAATGACGCCCACCTTGTCGTCGATACCCGCAACGAAGTTCTCTCCATTCAAAGCCGCATCAGCCAGAATAGCTTGCGTAT